>NZ_JAAIYB010000396.1 GCF_010894475.1 Myxococcus vastator | reverse complement strand
GGGTTATGCTTTCGCCCCCGTGGCCACCCCTTCCGCACCTCGACGCCGTCCCCACGTCTTCGCCGTGCTGCTCGCCGTGGCCGCGCTGCTGGGCGCGGGAGGCGCGCTCCACGTGCAGGGCCTGCTGCCCGCGCGCGTGCCCTCCCCGTCCACCCCGTTCAGCTACCAGGACTACGAGAAGGTGCTGCGGCACGTGCGCCCCGACGGGGACGTGGACTTCGCCTCGGTGGGGCGAGAGCGGAAGTCGCTGGACGACTTCGTCGACTCGCTGGCGTCGTTCTCTCCCCACAACCGCCCGGACGTCTTCCCCACGCCGGAGGACGCGCTGGCCTACTGGCTCAACGCCTACAACGCGCTCGTGCTCCAGCAGGTGGTGGATGGCTACCCGTACCTCGAAACCGTGCAGCAGCCCTGGCTGGGGCGCTTCTTCTGGGGCCGCTCCTGGCCGGTGGGGGGAGAGCGGCTGACGCTGTGGGCGCTGAAGCACCGCGTGCTGCGCCGTGAGTTCGTCGACCCGCGCATCCACCTGGCGCTCTTCCAAGCCGCGCGCGGCGGCCCCCGGCTGGACGGCTCGCACTTCCAGCCGGAGTTCCTCGACTCGCAGCTCAACGAGGCCGGGCGCCGCTTCGTGGGAGACCGGCGCAACGTGCGGCTGGAGCGGGACACCGTCTACCTGACATCGCTCTTCGAGGAGCACCGCGAGGACTTCCTCGCCGCGCTGCCGGAAGGGCGCCGCGGCAACGTGCTCCAGTTCGTCTGGGCCTTCCTGCCGGACACCTGCGAGGAGCGGCCCGGCTGCGACACCCGCAGTGATTTGGACCGCGCCTGCGGCCCCCGGCTGGACCAGTGCCACATCGCCTTCATGGCCCAGGACTGGACGCTGCCGGACGCCGCCTCACGCGGGCGCACGCTCGTGCAGCCGCGGGGCGCCGCGCCCTGACGAAGCGCCCGTGTCCTCCTTGCGCTGCCGCAGCCACTTCTCCAGCCCCACCACCGGCAGCACCACCGCGCCCACCAGGATGGACAGGCCCACGTCCTTCCAGCCCAGGGGCGCGGTGCCGAACACGCGCTGCATGAAGGGCAGGTACATGAAGGCCACCTGGAGCAGCACCAGCAGGCCCATGCCCACGAACACCGAGCGGTTGCTGAAGAGGCCCACCTTGCGCACCGGCCCCATGAGGCTTCGGCACATGAACAGGTAGAACATCTGGAAGCTGATGACGGTGTTCACCGCCATCGTCTGGGCCTCGGCCAGCGCGTGGGCCTGCCCGGTGCGAGGAATGTCCCGGCGGAACTCCCACAGGAAGAGGCCGATGGCGCCCGCGGCCATCAGCAGCGCCACCAGCCCGGTGCGCATCAGCACGAAGCGGTTGAGCACCGGCGCCCCGGGGGCCCTGGGCGCCCTGCGCATGACGTCCGGCTCCCGGGCCTCGAAGGCCAGCGGCAGCGCCAGCGACACCGTGGCCACCAGGTTTATCCAGAGCAACTGCGTGGGCAGCATGGCCATCAGCGGCACCAGCCGTCCCTCCACCTCCTGGATGGGGAAGAGGGACACGCCGAACAGCAGGATGAGCGCCAGCCCCAGGTTGGTGGGCAGCACGAAGGCCAGCGACTTGATGAGGTTGTCATAGACGCGCCGCCCCTCCTCCACCGCCGCGACGATGGAGGCGAAGTTGTCATCCGTCAGCACGATGTCCGCCGCGTCCTTCGCCACCGCCGTGCCGGTGATGCCCATGGCCACGCCGATGTTGGCTTGCTTGAGCGCGGGCGCGTCGTTGACGCCGTCACCTGTCATGGCCACCACGTGCTGCCGGCGCTGGAGCGCGCGCACCAGCCGCAGCTTGTGCTCGGGCGCCACCCGCGCGAAGACGTTGGAGCGCAGGGCCACCTCCTCCAGCGCCGTATCATCCGTGGCGGCCAGCCGCGCGCCCGGGATGCCCTCCTCGTCCGGCTTCAGCAGCCCCAACTGCGCGCCAATGGCCGCCGCCGTGGCGGGGTGGTCACCGGTAATCATCTTCACCGTGATTCCCGCCTCGTGGCAGGCGCGCACCGCGGCCATGGCCTCCTCGCGAGGCGGGTCAATCATCCCCTCCAGGCCGAGCAGCCGCAGGCCGCCCTCGACGTCCTCCATGCGCAACGCGGCGTGTGACACCGGCACCTCCCGGGAGGCCACCGCGAGCACCCGCATGCCCTGCCGCGCCAGGCCCTCCACCTCCGTCAGCACCGTGCTGGGGGAGAAGCCCTCCTCCAGGACGCAGCGGCGCAGGACGACCTCCGGCGCGCCCTTGAGCAGGATTCGGCGGCCGCCCTTCCCGTCGTCGTGCAGGGTGGCCATGAACTGGTTCTCCGACTCGAAGGGGATGGCGTCCACGCGCGGGTGCGCCTGCCGCGCGTCGTCCACGCGCATGCCCGCCTTCTCCGCCGCCACCAGCAGCGCGGCCTCGGTGGGGTCGCCCGTCATGTCCCACTGCCCGTCGCGGGGCTGGAGCGCGGCGTCGTTGCACAGCGCGCCCGCCAGCAGCAGCTCGCGCACGTCCGGGGGTGGCGCCTCCACCGGCTGGCCCTCCCGCGTCAGCGTCCCCTTGGGGGCGTAACCCACGCCGCTGAGCGCGTAGCGCCCGTGGGTCGTCCACAGGGCCTGCACCGTCATTTCATTGCGGGTGAGCGTGCCTGTCTTGTCCGTGCAGATGACGGTGGTGCTGCCCAGCGTCTCCACCGCGGGCAGCTTGCGGATGACGGCGCGCCGGGCGGCCATGCGTTGCACGCCGATGGCCAGGGCGATGGTGACGATGGCGGGCAGCCCTTCCGGAATCGCGGCGACGGCCAGCGCAATCGCCACCACGACGGCCTCGCTCACCGCGTAGCCGCGCACCAGCCCCACCGCCAGCAGCGCGGCGGAGATGACCAGGATGCCCAGGGTGATGTACTTGGCGATGACGGCCAGCGCCTGGGTGAGCGGCGTCTGGAGGTCGGTGGCCTCATGCAGCAGCGTGGAGATGCGGCCCAGCTCGGTGGCCTGCCCGGTGGCCACCACCACCGCGGTGGCGGAGCCGGAACTCACCAGGGTGCCACCGAAGAGCAGGCTGGTCCGGTCTCCCAGCTCCACGTCCTCCGGCACGGGGGCCACGGCCTTCTGCGCGGGCACGGACTCGCCCGTGAGCGCGGCCTCCTCCACCGTGAGGTTGCGCGCGGTCAGCAGCCGCATGTCCGCGGGCACCTTGTCCCCCGGCGCCAGCTCCATGACGTCCCCCGGCACGCCCTGCGCCGCGGGGACCCGCAGCTTGCGGCCCGCGCGAATCACCGTGGCGTTCTCCGGCACCATGCGGCTGAGCGACTCGATGGCCTTCCCCGCGCGGTACTCCTGCACGAAGCCGATGAGGGTGTTGAGCACCACCACCGCGGCCACCACCAGCCCGTCCGTCACCTTGCCCATGATGACGGCCAGCACCGCGGAGGCGATGAGCACCCAGATGAAGGGGCTGTTCACCTGCCGCCACAGCAGCTTCAGCGGGCCGTCCCTCTGGGCGCGCTCCAGCACGTTGGGCCCATGGCGTGACAGGCGCAGGCGCGCTTCCTCGTCCGTCAGCCCTTCGGCCGTGCTCTCGAGCGACGACAGCACCTGGTCCGGCGGCAGCGCATGCCAGGGGGGCTTCGTGCCGGCAGGCGGCCTGGCGGGCGCTGGTGCATCCGGTCGTTCAGGTGCGGCGGGCGGGTCTCTCATCCGGTGGCTCCTTCCCGCTCAATGTGGCAACGGTCGCGCGCATCTCCACCTGGGCAGGGGGCGGGTGGCCATCACACCGCGACGGACAATGGGTCCGGGAGGCGCAAGTGATTGTGAAGCAGCAGGGCCGCATCAACTCCCGGAGGACAGGCGGACCCACCGGCGCTCCACGTGGGAGCGCCGGGCCGCGTCCAGCACCCGTTGGTTGCGCCAGCCGTCCTCCAGCGTGGCCGCGTCCTCCACCGAGGCGCGGCCTTCGCGCAGGGCTTGCGTCAGCGCACCCGCCAGCAGGAGAAAGCCGCGCGCCCACTCGTTGTCCGGCACGCCGGGTGGCAGCGGCGGCTCCTCGGGAAGCTCCACCCGCTCCCAGGCACGCGTCCCCACCGCGGAGCGCCACAGCTCGCGGCCCTCCACGCGCAGGCCCCCGCGCGCGCAGGACACCTCGACGCCGTGCACGGGCTTGCCAGGGGACACCATCGACAGCTCGACAGCGGCGGTCATCGCCCCGAAGCGGAGCAGCAGCCGCGCCTCGTCGTCGCTCGTCACCGGGCGCGCCTGTCCCGTGAGCGCCTCTGGCCGCTCGGGCGTGTGCGTGGCCAACGCGCCCAGCACCTCGTCGGGCTCGGCGCCCAGCAGGAAGCGCAGCGTGTCCACCGCGTGCGAGCCGATGGCGCCCAGGAGGCCGCCGCCCTGCGACGCGTCCGACCACCAGTCCCACGGCCGCTCCGGCGAGGCGCGGTTGTCGTTGCGGTAGAAGACACGCGCGCCGCGCACCGCGCCCAGCTCACCGGAGCGCAGCAGCGCCCGCATTAGCTGCCGCGCGGGCAGGAAGCGCAGCTCATGGTCCAGCAGCGCCAGGGCGCGCCGCTCGCGCGCCGCGTGCCACATGGCCTCCGCCTCGCTCGCATCCAACGCGGTGGGCTTCTCACACAGCACCGCCTTGCCCGCTTCCAGCGCGGCCAGGGTGATGTCCCGGTGCAGCGCGGGCGGCGTGGAGATGCACACCCCCTCCACGTCCGGCCGGGACACCACCTCACGCCAGTCCGTCGTCACGTGCGGCACGCCCAGCTTCCGGCCAGCCTCCTCCACCTTCTCGCGCCGCGCGCTGGCCAGACTCACCACCTCCACGCCCGGCAACGCGCGCAGCGCGGGGATTTGCGTCGTGCGCGCGAAGCCCGCGCCAATGACTCCCATTCGAATCGTGCGTGCCGTGGACATTTCCGCCCCCTCTGAAGCGATGACGCGGCGCACAGGCTGAGTTCCGTGGGTTCCCATTGCCAAGGACCTCAAATTCAAAGTATTCAAGAATTCGCAGTATTCACCGAGTCAGCCCCCCACCTGATGACTTCCAGAAACCTTCGTTGGACCGTGGCCGCGGGCGTCTTGCTGGTCGCGGCGGCCGTGGCGTTGCTGTGGCCACGGACTGTCCCCTCTCTTCCTGGTGAGCCCGGAGCAGCCGAGCCCACCGCCTCCGCGGCCTCCGGTCCTCGCGGCACGTCCGGCGCTGGCGTCCCAGGCGCACCGCCCACGGAGCCCGAGCCCGCGGTGGAGCAGATCCCCATGCCCGGGTGCTGGGACGGCCTGCACGCCTTCGACGCCGCGGTGTCCATGGACTCGTTCCGGCAGGCGCTGGCGACGGCCATCGGCAACGGCGACCGGTACCTGGCGGCGTACCTCCAGGAGCGGCTGACGGAGCTGGTGGGCAACGACGCGGCCCGCGCGCTCCAGGTGCTGGAGTGGGCCAAGGGCGCCAGCGGGCCGGAGCTGGGCATCTACATGGACGCGCTGAAGGCCGCGCCCGCGGTGCATGCGCCGCAGGTGGCGCAGAGCCTGCTGAAGCTGGGCGAGGACCCCGGCGCGCCCTTGCAGACGCGCTCCGCCGCGCTGGACGCGCTGGAGACGCAGCGGAAGCTGGCGCAGGGGGACATCCAGCGGCTCAAGAAGCTGGCGCTGGATGAGACGCTGGACTCCACCGCGTGGGTGGCCACGCGCACGCTGGGCCGGGTGATGAAGGAGGACTTCGAGCGCACCGGCAACTACGCGCCCTACTGGAACGAGCTGCTGGACATCAGCGGCTCGTCCGACGACATGGCCGTGCGGCTGCTCGCGCTGGAGATGCCGTCGTATTCGAACCCCCTTATCGGCTCGGAGTCCTTCGACTCGCTCAAGCGCGTCCTCTCCAGTGACCGCGAGCGGGACGTGCGGGAGATGGCGGCCTTCCGGCTGGGCGTCACCAGCGAGCCGGAGAAGGCGATGGAAATCCTCCGCGCCGCCTTCCAGGCCGAGCACGACCTCTGCGTGCGCTGGGCCATCTTCCGCTTCACCGTGCGCGCGGGCGGCGAAAAGGCGCTGCCGCTGCTGGAGCAGTTCGCCGCGAAGGACCCGCGCTTCACGCAGGACTACCTGGAGTTCCAAGCCCTCTACGCGTCGGGCACGGTGGACTTCGCCCGCATCTGGCTGGGCAAGCGCGAGCACCACAACTGCCTGGTCGAGGAAGGAGCGCCGCACTGATGTCCCCCCTGTCGATGAAGCGAATGGGGCGCGCGGCGCTCCTGGTGGCCCTGTCGTACCTGCTGCCCGTGACGGCGCGCGCCGAGCTGACGCTCCACCCCGCGCAATGCACGGTGCAGGGCATGCTGGACGACGTGCGCGTGGCGATGAAGAACGGCTCCCCCGCGCTGAAGCGCTACGTGAAGATGCGACTGAAGGAAGCCGCGCTCGCCATGCCCGCGGAGTCCCTGCTGGCGGCGCTGCAAGGTGAGCGGGACCCGGAGGTGCTGGAGGCGCTGGGCGCGGCGCTGGCCACCAAGGCGAGCAACGCGGAGAACCCCGGCCTCATCCAGCCGCTGCTCGCCCGGGCCACCGGGGACTCGGACCCGGCGCTGCGCGCAGCGGCGGTGCGGGGCCTGCGCGGCGTGCCCTCCGTCGAGTTCATGGAGAAGAACGGCGGCGTGGTGACCTACGAGCAGCTGGTGCGCGACGCGTCCCCCGAGGTGCGCGCGGCGGTGGCGGACAACATCGTCTCCGAGAGCGCGGACGTCTACAGCGGCCATGACCGCCGGGTGTCGGAGGCGGCGGTGTCGGTGGCGACGGCGTCCGAGGACCCGGCGGTGGCGGCGAAGCTGCTGCGCGAGGTCTCCATGGAGACCGTGGGCCACGAGGCGGTGGAGCAGGTGACGCGCCAGCTGCGCTCGGACAGCCCGGAGCTGCGCGCGGCGGCGGCCACGGCGCTGGGCGGCGTCCCCGGCGGCGAGTCCGCGGGTGCGCGCGGCTCGCTGGTGGACCTGTTCCGCGAAGACAAGGACCCGGCGGTGCGCAAGGCGGCGCTCCAGGGGATTGCCCGGCTGGGGCAGGCCCACGCGGTGCCCGTGCTGGAGTCCCTGCGCGGCGTGGACCGCGCCATGGATGCGGAGATTGACGCCTGGGTGTCCGTCCTGAAGCTCAACCTCCAGGAGTGGGAGCTGGTGCTGCGCGAGAAGCAGCGCCGCCGGAGGTGACCCCTGCTTCACCGCAGTACGCAGCGCAACACCAACGAGGGAGTCTCTTGATGAAGACGATGAAGCTGACCATGGCGGGCCTGGTGCTCGCCGCAGCGGGCTGGGCCACCTCCGTCACGGCCGCGACGGCAGTGGGTCCCATCTGTGACACCGCCGCGCGCGTGGGGTCCACGACGTACTACTCGTGCTCGGGAGGCAGCCACAACGCGCTCGACATGAGCAACGGCACCTGCAGCGTGTGGAACCACCGCGGGATGATCAACGTCAGCCGCTACTACGCCTACTACGGCGGCTGTGCGAACAACTGCAGCGGCGGCACGAGCTGCAACGGCGGCGCGGGCAACTACTACGTCGTCACGGGCGGCAGCGGCTGGGACTTCCGCCAGCTCCACCTGAACTCCAACGTGTCGTCGGGCTCCAAGACGTGCGACCGCTGCGCGCTGGGGCTCGTGGGCTCCACGGGCAACTCCACGGGCGCGCACGTCCACGCGGACAACCGTCAGTACGGCACGCGCAAGACGGCCTGGTACGCCAACGTCGGCACCACCTGCGGCTCCAGCGCGTACTGCAGCAACCGCGTCGGCACGCCCACGCTGTAGTCACTCCGCGACCTGTTTCACCCACACCCCGCCCCGTCCATGTGCCGCGAAGCACCTGGGCGGGGCTTCTCGTGTCGGGGCATCGCCCGCCCATGAATGA
>NZ_JAAIYB010000395.1 GCF_010894475.1 Myxococcus vastator | reverse complement strand
CCCTTCCCCACCCCCTGCAAGCGGGATGGGGAAGCGGCGGCGGGTCAGCCGCGGGTGCGCGTGCCGCGGCTGCCAGCCCCACGCCGCGTACCGCTCCGGGACTTGGTGGCGGGCCGCTTCGCGGTGGTGGTGCGACGGGCGGTGGCGCGCCGGGCCGCGGTGCCCTTGGCGGCGGTGGACTTGGAACCCGAACGCGTGGCCCGGACAGCGGGCTTGCGCGTGCGGCCCGTGGCGGCGCCAGCGCGCTTCGCCGCGGTGGCCTTGCCTCCCTTGCGGCCCGCCTTGCGCGCGTTCTTCCGCGCCAGGGGACGGCTGCGCGCGACCTTGGCCTTGCTGCCCGCGCCGCCCTTCTTCATCCCGCCGCCCGTGAGCTTGTTCACGGTGGCCCAGGCGCGGGCCTCGGCCGTCTCGTCGGAAGCGCCGCGCTTCTCGTAGCCCTCTTCAATGTGTTCGGCCATCCGCTTCTGCTTCGGCGTGTACTTCGCCTTGCTTCCTCGTGCCATGCGACTTGCTCTCCAGGCCTGACTGACACCTGCATGGGGCCAGCTCCAGCGCAGAGGTGGGCAGCCACCCACCCATCCGGAAGCGCGCAGCCGGATGGACCTGTTCAACCGGCGACGCACGCATGCACGCCCCCATGGCACCCGACACCGGGAATGCACCGGGGCACGGGGCGACTCGCAAGGAGGATGCGCGCACGCGCGCCGCCTCGCGTCCCGCTGGCGGGACGCATCGTGCGTGCACAGATTGGCGTGCGACACGAAAGAGGAGGCACCCTGGAACCCGCCCTCATCAAGCCCCCATGCAGGCCCGTCCTGGATGACGGCCCCGCGGTGTTGGTGGTGAACACGCGCTCGCGCTCAGGACGGGAGGCCTTCGAGGCCGCCAGGGAAACGCTCGTGGCGCGGGGCGTCTCCATCGTCGAATGCCACGCGCTGTCCCGGGCGAACCGGCTGGACGCGATGGTGGAGCGGATGGTGGCGCTGGGCACCCGCCGCCTCATCGTGGGAGGAGGCGACGGCACCCTGAGCCGCGCGGTGGCCCAGCTGCTGGGCCGCGACGTGACGCTGGGCGTCCTCCCGCTGGGCACTGGCAATGACTTCGCGCGCTCGCTGGGAATCCCAGCCGACCTCGAAGCCGCCTGTGACGTCATCGCCCAGGGCTACACGGCCCGCGTGGACGTGGGCCTGGCCAACGGGCGCCCCTTCCTCAACGCGGCCAGCCTGGGGCTGGCCACCGGCATCGCCAGGCGGCTGACGAAGCGGCTGAAGCAGCGCGCGGGCAAGCTGGCCTACCCCGTGGCGGCCGCCGCGGAGATGAAGGACCTGCGGCCCTTCCACATCCGGCTGAAGGCGGATGACCAGGAGCTGGCGCTGGACGTGCTGCAGCTGGTGGTGGGCAACGGCCTCTACCATGGCGCCGGCAACATGGTGGCGCCCGATGCGCGGCTGGATGACCGGCGGCTGGACGTCTACGCCATCGCCGCGCCCTCCGCCACGTCGGGGAACGAAGGCACCGGCCTGGGGCAGCTCCAGGACATCGCCACGCTGATGCGCGTGGCCCTGTCCCTGCGCTCGGGCGAGCACGTGGAGCACCCCGCCGTCACCACCCTGCGCGCCGCGCGTCTCTACGTGGAGGCCGACCCCGTCCAGGAGGTGAACGCGGACGGCGAGCTCGTGGGCAAGACGCCCATGCGCTTCGAGGTGGCCCCCGCGGCCCTGCGCGTCTACGCACCCGCCCCCTCCTGAAGTTTCGGTTCACCGCCAGGCTGGCCTACACTGTAGGCCGCCGCGACGGCGCCGGCCGGACGCGGGGGAGGCCGAGCCCGTGCGCCATCGAATCCCCTTCTTGATTGCCTCGTGCCTGGCCATCGCGGCCGTGCTGCTGCTGTGGTTCCGCATGCCCGTCCCCGCGGCCCCCGCCGCGCGCCTGGAGCCCGCGGCGTCCAGCGCGCCAGCGGCCGTCACCAGCGGCGCCCCGGCCCGCGCCAGCACGCCGCCCACCCCGGGGTTGGAGATGGCCCCCGGCGCCGAGCTGGGCGCCTTCGTGGTGCGCGTGGTGGACGCCCAGGGCCCCGTGACGGGGGCCCGCGTGCGGGCCTACCTGCGCGTGGGCGCGGACGGCACCGGGGCCACGCCATGGCGCCGCGCGGGCGACGGCACCACGGCGGAGGGCGGCGTGCTGCGCCTGCCCGCCGCGCCCGGCGACTACCTGCTGTCCGCGCATGCGCCGGGCCACGGCCCCGTGCGGCTGGAGGCCACCCGGCCGCTCGGCGAGGCGGAGACGGCCGTCGAGCTACGCCTGCCCGACGGCGTGACGCTGAGCGGGCGCACCGTGGCGGAGGGGCGCGAGGAGCCGGTGCCGCTCGCCGCGCTGACGCTGCGGCCCTACCCCGGGACGCCCACGGCCTGGGCGGCCCCCACCGGCTTGCCGGAAGAAGCGGCGGAGACGACGAGCGACGCCCAGGGCCGCTTCGCCTTCACGCAACTGGCGCCCGGACGCTACGAGCTCACCGCCGAGGCGCCGGGCTTCAGCCGCCGCACCTTGCGCCTGCTCCAGGTGCCGCGGGCCGCGGAGGTCGTCGTGGGGCTCTGGGGCGCGAGCACCCTGGAGGGCTTCGTCGTCGACGCGAAGGGCCAGCCCGTCGCGGACGCGGAGGTGATGGCGGCGGGAGCCACCGCGCCGGTGCGCGTCACCACCGGGGAAGGTGGCGGCTTCGCGCTGGAGGTCAACGCCGGGACGTGGGTCGTGTCCGCGCGCCGGGGAGACCGGCGGGGCCGCGTGCAGGCGCCGCTGTCCGTCGCGCCGGGCGAGACGCTGCGCGGGCTCGTGGTGACGCTGGGCGCGGCCAGTGGCCTGACGGGCACGGTGTCCACGGTGGAGGGCGCGCCGGTGCGCGGGGCCGTCCTGGTGGCGTCTCCCGCGGGCGGCCAGGGCGAGCTGGGCCGGGCCGCGTCCGAGGACAACGGCGGGTGGCGGATGGACGTGCCGCCTGGCGAGTACGACGTGACGGTGCGCGCGGCGGGGATGACGGGCCGCGTGTTCGAAGCGGTGGTGGTGAACCCGGGCGGCCATACGCCCCTGGACGTGCGGCTGGAGCCCGCGACGGCGGCGCTGGAGGGCCTGGTGGTGGACGCGGAGGGACGGCCGCTGGAAGGCGCGCAGGTGCGCGCCGAGCCGGAGTCCTTCTCTGGCGTGGCGCACACGGCCCTCACCGACGCCGAGGGCACCTGGAGGCTGGAGGGGCTGGAGGCGGGGCCCACCTCCGTGCGCGCGCGGCGCGAGGGCTCGCGGCGGTGGACATCCCGCATGGAGACGCTGAAGGCCGGGGTCATCACCCGCGTGGACTTTACCCTGGCGGACTCCGGCTCCGTGTGGGGGCAGGTGACGCGCGCGTCGGGCGGGCCGCTGACCGAGCCCGCGCTGGTCCACGCCGTGCCTCGGGGCGGCTCGGGCACGGCCTCCACGGAGACGGACGCGCAGGGCCAGTTCCAGCTGGAGTTGCCCGCGGGCGTGTACCAGCTTGTCGCGCTGCGCCACCAGACGCCCGCCATCTACTTCCACATGGAGAGCGACCCGTTCGTGACGGTGCCTTCGGGCGGCGCCGTGCGGCAGGACCTGCTGTTGAAGGAGGACCCGGTGTTGTCCGGCGTCGTGCTGGAGCCCTCCGGGGTGCCCAGCCCGCTGGCCATCGTGGCCGCCATCCAGAGCGGGGACTTCCCCATGACGCGCAAGGAGCGCGCGGACGAGGCGGGCCAGTTCACCCTGCCGCCGCGTCCCCAGGGCGCCAGTCCCCTGGAGCTGGTGGCCCACAACGCGGGGCGCGTGGGGCGCCTGTCCGCCGCGCACGAGGACCAGGCGCCGCTCACCGTGCGGCTGGAGCCCGCGGCCACCCTGCGCGGGCGCGTGGTGGCGGGCAGCGGCGCGGCGCCGGAGGGCTTCGTCCTGGAGCTGCTCGAGGCCGACGGTGAAGCCCTGCCCTGGGCCGGCGCCTGGCCCACCACGCGGCGCTTCGCCGGCAGCACCTTCCTGCTGCCGGACGCGCCCGCCCAGGCGCTGAAGGTGACGGTGCGCACCGAGGACGGCCGCACGGGCGAGGCCCAGGTGACGCTGCGGCCCGGCAGCACGTCGGACGTGGAGGTGCCGCTCACCGGCGGCGTGGCGTCCATCTCCGGGCGCGCGGTGTGGAGCCGGGGTGGCGGCCCCGCGCCGGGGGTGGCGGTGTTCCTCGACAAGGCCGTGGGTGGGCGCCCGGAGGCCTTCACCGGACAGGACGGACGCTTCCGCCTGAGCGACGTGCGCCCGGGCATCCACACCGTGCGGCTGCTGCCGCCGGAGGGCCGCGTGGAGACGCGCACCGTGAAGGTGGCGGAGGCGGAGGCCACGGACGTCGGTGACGTCACGGTGTCCCCGCGCCGGGCCACGCCGGGCACGCTGGGCGCGGGCTTCAGCGAGGACCGGGGCCACGTCGCCTTCGCGTGGCTGACGCCGGACGGGCCCGCGGCGCGCGCGGGCGTCAACGTGGGGGACCGGCTGGTGGCGGTGGATGGCCAGGTGGTGCGCGACAGCACGGAGGCGGAGTCCCGCACCCGGGGCGCGCCCGGCACGCCCGTGCGGCTCCACGTCCGGCGCGCGAATGGCGAGCAGGAGGTGCTCGTCACCCGCGCGGAGTGAGGCCCGCTACACCTTGTCCAGCACGCGCGACAGCACCTGCGCGGTGAAGTTCACCAGCGGAATCACGCGCCGGTAGTCCATGCGCGTGGGGCCGATGACGCCCACCGTGCCCAGCACCTGCTCCTGGTTGCCGTAGGGGCTGGCGATGACGGTGACGTCGCCGGCCGCGGAGAAGTCGCTCTCCGCGCCGATGAAAATCTGCATCTCGTTGGCCACCTGCACCCGGTCCAGCAGCGACAGCAGCTTGTGCTTCTCGTCCAGGGCCTTGAAGAGCGCGCGCATGCGCTCCACGTCCGCGAACTCCGGCTGCTCGAAGAAGGAGCCCGTGCCCTGGATATGCATCCGCTCCGTGGACGCCAGGTCCGTGGCCGCCGCGCCCAGCTTCAGCGCCTTGGCCGTCAGCGCGTTGTAGAGCGCCTGCTCCTGGTCCATCTCCGCGCGGATGCGCTCGCGCGCCGACTCCAGCGGCACCTCCCGCAGCAGCTCCGACAGGTAGTTGCTCGCCTTGAGCAATTCGTCGGAGGTGATGGGGAACTCCACCGTAATCGCCTTGTTGTGCACCTGGCCGCTCTGCCCCACCAGGATGGCGAGCACCCGGTCCTCGCGCAGCCGGACGAACTCGATGCGCCGGAACACCGCCGACTCCGGCCGGGGCGCCACCACCACGCCCGCGTGGCGCGTCAGCGAATGGAGGATGCGGCTGGCCTCGCCCAGCATCTCCGCCAGGTCGGCCTCGTGCGCGAGCCCCGCGTGGATGAGCTCCCTGTCCCGCGGCGTCGGGTCCTTCAGCTTCACCAGCGTGTCCACGTAGAAGCGGTAGCCCTGGTCGGTGGGGACGCGCCCGGCTGACGTGTGGGGCTTCTCCAGGAAGCCCAGCTCCTCCAGGTCCGCCAGCACGTTGCGCATGGTGGCGGAGGACACCTCGAACCCCGACCTGCGGGTGAGCTGCTGACTGCCTACCGGCCCGCCCGTGGAGATGTACTCCTGGACGACCGCCCGGAGGACTTCCTTCTCACGCTCACCCAGCTCTTCGGACATCCCTGGCGCTCACTCCGGAGCCAACGGTGCGGCGGCACCTCCGCCCTGGCTCCCTGGGAAAGTCTAAGGAAGCGGCCCCGGGCATTCAATCCAGGAGCCGCCCTGTCCCTACGAGCGGCCCGGCGCGACATTCCCGACGCCAACATTCCAGCCAGCCGGACGGCCGCCCCGACGCACGAGCGCGGTGCCCGTCACTGTACTTCCCTGGAACGGGCCCGGCTGTGAGGTATGGCAATGCCCACATGGCCGGCGAAATTCGCCAGCGATACAAGCCGCGCCGTGCTCGCCTCGCGTGCCGCGTCCCTCCCCGTTCCACCGCCAGCCCCCGTCAGTCTGCCCGCCGGAGACGTCCTTCCCGGTGGCGCCCAGCGCGGGTGGCTCATCGCCAGCCTCCTGTCCCTCTACGTTATTTGGGGCTCCACCTATCTGGCCATCCGCTGGGCGCTGGAAGGCGGCCTGCCGCCGTTCCAGATGTCAGGGGTGCGCTTCGTGCTCGCCGGCGCCCTGCTCTTCGCGGTGCTGTGGCTGCGCGGGGCGCCCGTGCCCACGGCCCGCCAGTGGGGCGCCAGCGCGCTGGTGGGCGTGTTGCTGCTGGGCGTGGGCAACGGGGGGCTCGTCTTCGCGCAGCAGTCGGTGCCGTCGGGCGTGGCGGCGCTGGTGGTGGGCAGCCTGCCGCTGTGGACGGCGCTCTTCGGGGGACTCTTCGGCCAGTGGCCCGGGCGCGCGGAGCGCTGGGGACTGGGCGTCGGCTTTGGCGGCATCGTCCTGCTCAACCTGGGCAGGGACCTGGGCGGCAGCCTCCTGCCGACGCTGGCGCTGCTCGTGTCGCCCATGAGCTGGGCGCTGGGCTCGGTGTGGAGCCGCCGGCTGCCCATGCCGCGGGGACTGATGTCCACCGCGGCGCAGATGCTGTGCGGTGGCGCCGCCATGCTGGGCTTCAGCCTGCTGCTGGGGGAGCGCCCCACGGCGATGCCCACGCCCAAGGCGGTGCTCGCGTTCTTCTACCTCGTCACCTTCGGCTCGCTGGTGGGCTACAGCGCCTATGGCTACCTGCTGCGCAACGCGCGCCCGGCGCTGGCCACCAGCTACGCCTACGTCAACCCGGTGCTGGCGGTGTTCCTGGGCGGCCTGCTGGCGGGTGAGGTGATGACGCCCACGGCCTGGCTGGCCATGGGCGCCATCCTGGGCGCGGTGGTGCTGCTGACGCGCAAGCAGTGACGCTCAGTTGACGAGCAGCACCTTGCCCACGCCGCCCTGCTCCGCGAGCTTCTGCGCTTCCTTCACCTGCTCCAGCGGGAAGCGCTTGCTGACGGGGATGACCAGGTCGCCCTTCGCCACGGCCTGTCCCAGTTGCGTCAGGCGGCGCGAGTCCGGGTGCGCGAGGATGGCGCGCACGGTGAGCTGGCGCCCCTTGGCTTCCGGAGGCTCACCCACGACGCTGCCCAGGGTGCCGCCAGGCTTCACCTTCTCCAGCACGCGGGCCACCACCTGGCCGCCCACCGTGTCCGCCACCGCGTCCAGCATGGGCAGCTTCGCGAACTCGTCCGCGACGTCGAGCGCGAAGACGCCGTCCACGCCCAGCTTCTGCGCCTCCGCCTTCTGGCTGGCGCGCACGCCGGCCAGCACCTTCGCGCCCTTCGCCTTCGCCGCGAAGACGGCGGCGCGGCCCACCGCCCCCATGGCGCCGATGATGAGCACCGTGTCCCCCTTCTTGGGGTTCACCGCCTCTTCCATCAGTTGCACGCCGGTGAGCGTGACCAGGGGGAGCGCGGCGGCGTCCTTCAGGTCCATGGACTCGGGGACCTTCGCCCAGGCCTCCACGGGCGCGACGACCTTCTCCGCGTAGCCGGCGTTCACCACGCCCATGACGCGGTCGCCCGGCTTGAAGTCGTTGACGCCCGGGCCCACCTCGATGACCTCACCGGCCACGTCCCGCCCCAGGATGGTGGGGAACTGCACGGGCATCATCGCCTTCATGTCCCCGCGTCGAATCTTCCAGTCCACGGGGTTGATGCCCGCAGCGGTGACGCGGACCTTCACCTCGCCCGGCCCCACCTTCGGCTCGGGCATGTCTTGAATGGCGAGCGCGTCCACGTCTCCATAGGACTTGAGCACCACGGCTTTCATGCGGGCCTCCCAACGCGAAAGAGCTGACGTCGCGCGAAGGGTAGGCACCCGTGGAGGCCGGCAAACGCGGCGCCTGCTCGGCCCTGCCTCCCCCGGGAAGGA
>NZ_JAAIYB010000394.1 GCF_010894475.1 Myxococcus vastator | reverse complement strand
CCGCCGCCCCCGCGCTTGCCCTGCATGACGTCAGCAAGCGGTATGGCCGCCGGTGGGCCCTGGCGCGTCTCACGTACGCGCTCCCCGCCGGGCGCTCGCTGCTGCTCACCGGCCACAACGGCTCCGGGAAGACGACCCTGCTGCGCCTGCTGGCCACCGCCCTGAGCCCCACCGCGGGCCGGGTGGAGGTGCTCGGTCGCGACGCGGTGGTGGAGCGCGACGCGGTGCGCCGTGACGTGGCGCTGCTGTCGCACGCCAGCTTCCTCTATGAGGACCTCACCGCCCACCAGAACCTCACGGTGCTGGCCCGGCTCCTGGGACTGCCCTCGCCCGCGGACGCCGCCAACGCGGAGCTGACCCGGGTGGGGCTCAGCCGCCGCTCCGACAGCCCGGTCCGCGGCTTCAGCGCCGGCATGCGCAAGCGCCTGGCGATTGCCCGCCTGCTGCTCAAGGCGCCGTCCATCGCGCTGCTCGACGAGCCCTTCGGTGAGCTGGACCCCGCGGGCATCCGCGACATGGAGGCCATCATCGCCCAGCTCAAGGCCAGCGGCGTCACCGTCATCCTGGCCACCCACCTCGTCGAGCAGGGCCTGACGCTGTGTGAAGAGCGGCTTCACCTGCAGGACGGCCGGGCGGTGGCGGCATGAGCGCTTCGCGTCCCCGCCCCATCGGCCTCTTGACGGCGACCCTGGCGCTGCTGCGCAAGGACCTGCTCATCGAGTGGCGCACCCGCGCGCGCCTCAACGCCATCATCTTCTTCGCGCTGGCCACGCTGCTGATGTTCTCCTTCGCGCTGGGCCCCGACACGAAGCTGCTGGAGAAGAACGCCGGCGGCTACTTCTGGCTGGCCATCCTCTTCGCCAGCGTGCTCGCCCTGGGCGAGTCGTTCCGCGTCGAGTCGGAGAACGCGTGCATGGACGGCATCCGGCTGGCGCCCGCGGATGCCCGCGCCATCTTCCTGTCCAAGGCCCTGGGCAACACCCTGCTGCTGACGGCCCTGGGCGCCCTGCTGGTGCCCGTCATGGTGGCCCTGTACGGGGTGCGCATCGTCACCAGCGTGGTGGACCTGGGGCTCATCCTCCTGCTCGGCAGCCTGGCCTTGAGCGCCCCTGGGACCGTCTACGCTGCGATTTCGAGCAATGCCCGGGCACGGGATGTGCTCCTGCCTTTGCTATTGTTCCCGCTGGTCATCCCCGCCCTCCTCTCCGCGGCCAAGGCGACCACGCTCGTACTCCAGGGAGACCCCATGAATCAGTTTGGCTCATGGTTGGGGCTTTTGGGCGGATTCAATCTGATTTATTGGGGCGTAGGCTTCTTGCTGTTCCCGCGGATCATCGAGGACTGACGGATGGGAAAGTTCATCAAGTGGGGCCTGCCGGCGCTGGCGCTGGCCGTTCTCGCCGCGGGGTGGTGGCTGGGACTGGCGTGGGCACCGCCGGACCGTGAGATGGGCGACGTGCAGCGCATCATGTACGTGCACGTCCCGCTCCAGTGGGTGGCCATGGTGGCCATGGCCATCAACTTCGTGGTGGCCATCGGCTACCTCATGAAGGCGAGCTGGAAGCTGGATGCCACCGCCGAGGCCTCCGCGGAGATTGGCCTGGTGCTGGGCACCGCGGGGATGATCACCGGCGCCATCTGGGGCCGGCCGACCTGGGGCGTCTACTGGTCGTGGGATCCGCGGTTGACCTCGCAGGCCATCATGCTGGTGACGTACACCGGCTACCTGGTGCTGCGGCGCTTCGTGGAGGACCCGGAGAAGCGCGCGACCTGGAGCGCGGTGGTGGCCATCATCGGCGCCATCAACCTGCCCATCGTGTGGTTCTCCGTGCGGTGGTGGCGCAGCCTGCACCAGGTGCAGTCCACGCCCAAGACGGTGGACCCGGAGATGACGCTGGCCCTGCGCGTGTCGGCGTTCGGCATGTTGTTCCTCACCATCTGGTTCCTGGTGCAGCGCTACCGTCAGGCCCTGGCGGAGCGCCAGGCGGAGGTGGCCCTGCCGGACGCGCTGCCGTCGGACCTCGCCGCCGCGGGTGGCGCCAACTCCTCGAGGGTGGCCTGACCATGATGATGCTTTCCACGCAGTGGCTGTGGCTCCTCGCGGCGGCGCCCGGACAGGTGGGCAGCGGCCGCATCGTCGGCGGCTGGGGCTATGTCTGGGCCTGCTACGGCATTACAGTCGCCATGCTCGTTCTCTACGCTGTGTCCCTGTGGGCGCGTCGGCCCAAGGCCCCCACCGACGCCAAGGAGTGAGTCGCCATGTCCCCCGTCGCTCGCAACCGTCTGATTGCCCTGGGGGCCCTGCTCGTCGCGGGGGCTGGCCTGGGATTCGTGGCCTTCGGCAACATCGGCGAGAACCTCGTCTACTACTGGAGCCCGTCGGAGATGCTGGGCCAGGGTGACAAGGCGTACTCGGCCACCATCCGCCTGGGCGGCGTGGTGGAGCCGGGCAGCATCCAGTGGAACGCCGAGCACACCACCCTGCACTTCCGCGTGGCGGATGACGTCAAGGAGGGCGCGCCCAGCGTGCTGGTGCGCTCCACGGAGACGCCGCCGCAGATGTTCCGCGACAAGATTGGCGTCGTCGTGGAAGGCACCTACGACAAGTCCGGCGTCTTCAGCTCCAACCGGCTGATGGTGAACCACTCCAACGAGTACCGCGCCCCCAAGGAGGGTGAGGATCCTCGTCAGTGGCAGGAGACGCTCTCCGACGCCACCACCGCGATGGGTGCGAAGTGAACGGAACCGTGGGCTACGGCCTGGTGCTCGGGGGGCTCGCGTTCGCGGCCTTCGGCGCGCTCGTGGGCCTGGTGAGCGGCCTGCGCCGCAGTGACGCGGGCTTCCCGTGGGTGCTGCGCGCGGTGTGGGGCTTCGCCGCCTGCATGGTGGGCTCCAACCTGGTGATGGTCCACGCGCTCGTGACGCACGACTTCAGCGTGCGCTACGTGGCGCAGGTGGGCAGCCGGGCCACGCCGCTGGTCTACACCATCGTCTCGCTGTGGAGCGCCCTGGAGGGGTCCATCCTCTTCTGGGGCCTCATCATGGGCGGCTACATCGCCGCCTTCGCCTTCATCCACCGCAAGGAGCACGCGCGCTACATGCAGCTGGCGCTGGGCACCATGCTGGCGGTGGGCGTCTTCTTCGCCTTCCTCATCGCGGGCCCGGCCAACCCCTGGGGCGCGGTGTCCCCGGTGCCGGCGGACGGCCCCGGCCCCAACCCGCTGCTCCAGAACCACGTCCTGATGGTCATCCACCCGCCCATGCTGTACCTGGGCTACGTGGGCATGACGGTGCCCTTCGGCGTCGCGGTGGCGGGCCTGCTGCGCGGCGAGATTGGCGAGGCGTGGATGGCGCCCCTGCGGCGCTGGACGCTGGTGGCGTGGCTCTTCCTGTCCATTGGCATCATCCTGGGCGCCTGGTGGGCCTATGCCGTGCTGGGCTGGGGCGGCTACTGGGCGTGGGACCCGGTGGAGAACGCGTCCTTCCTGCCCTGGCTGACGGCGACGGCGTTCATGCACTCCACCATGGTGCAGGAGCGCAAGCGGATGCTGAAGCTGTGGACGCTCAGCCTCGCGCTCGCGTCCTTCGTGCTCACCATCCTGGGCACGTTCATGACGCGCTCGGGCATCTTCAACTCGGTGCACTCCTTCACCCAGTCCGACATCGGGCCCACCTTCCTGGTGTTCCTGGGCGTCCTGCTGGTGCTGTGCGTGGGCCTGCTGGCGGTGCGCGGTCCGCTGCTGGTGCCCGAAGGCCAGCTGGCCTCGCCGCTGTCTCGCGAGGCGAGCATCCTGGTGAACAACCTGGTGTTCGTCGCCATCACCTTCACGGTGCTGCTGGGCACGCTGTACCCGCTCATCTCCGAGGCCGTCCGCGGCGTGCGCGTGAGCGTGGGTGAGCCGTACTTCAACAAGATGGCGGTGCCGGGCGGCATCGCGGTGCTCTTCCTGATGGGCGTGGGGCCGGTGCTCCCCTGGGGCAAGCCGGACAAGGCCACGCTGCGCCGGCAGTTCATCATCCCCGCCGTGGTGGGGCTGGTGGTGACGGCGGCGTGCTTCGCGGCGGGCCTGCGCGGCGTGTACCCGCTGATGACCTTCGGGCTGGCGGGCTTCGTCACCGTCGTCACCCTGCGGGAGCTGGTGGCGCCGGTGCGGGTGCGCATGGCCGAGCGCAAGGAAGGCCTCGTCGCCGCGGTGACGACGAGCGCGCTCAAGGCCCAGCGCCGCTTCGGCGGCTACGTGGTGCACCTGGGCATCGTGCTCATCATCGTCGCGGTGGCCGCGTCCTCCGCGTACGTGAAGCACACCTCCGGCACGCTGAAGAAGGGGCAGGTCATCGAGCTGGGCGGCTACCAGCTCAAGTACCTGGGCCTGGTCAGCGGCGAGGAGCCCCACCGCACCTACGTGGCGGCGCGCGTGGAGGTGACCTCCCCGGGCGGCAAGGTGTCCGAGCTGAAGCCGCGGCTCAACTACTACGAGCGCAGCACGGACCCCATTGGCACCCCGGGTGTCCGGGAGACGCCGGGCGAGGACCTCTACGTGTCGCTGATGGCCTTCTCCGAGCAGGCCGGCACGGCGAGCATCAACATCTGGGTCTTCCCGCTCGTCGGGTGGATCTGGTGGAGCATCCCCCTGCTGGTGCTGGGCACGCTCATCTCGCTGTGGCCGCGCCGGAAGGCCGCCGTGGCCATGGCGGGCGCGCCGGCGGTGGGCGCGTCCCCGCTCACGGGTGGTGACGCCGAGCGAGGAGCCGCCTGATGAAGGGCTGGCGCTACACGCTGGGCTTCGTGGTCCTCTGCGCGGGCCTGCTCTTCGTGTTGTTCAAGGGCTTCGGGCGCAACCCGCACGAGGTCCCCTTCATGATGAAGGGCAAGCCGGCCCCGGACTTCGCGCTGCGCGCGCTGGACAGCGGGGAGAAGGTGAGCCTGGCGGACCTGAAGGGCCGGCCGGTGGTCATCAACTTCTGGGCGTCGTGGTGCAGCCCGTGCCGCGTCGAACACCCGGTGCTGGAGTGGGGCGCGCGGCAGTATGGCTCGCAGGCGGTGTTCCTGGGCGTGGTGTTCCAGGACACCGACGACAACGCGCGTGGCTTCCTCCAGCAGTACGGCGCCAGCTTCCCGCAGCTGGTGGATCCGCGCTCGCGGATGGCGCTGGACTACGGCGTGGCGGGCGTGCCGGAGACGTACTTCATCGACCCCAACGGCGTCATCCGGGGCAAGCATGTGGGCCCTATCGACCCGCAGACGCTGGCCCTGCGCATCCAGGAGCTGTCCACGCCCTCCGCCCCCGCCGAGGCCGCTCGGAAGTAGCCCCTGTCGTTCCAACGAGGTGGCGGTATGCGGTGCCTGGAGTGTGGCGAAGACTCCAATTCCCGGTTGCGGTACTGCGAGAACTGCGGGGCCACCATGCCCGAGCCGCCCAGGGGAACGGGCGCCCGGCCCGCGCTCCGCCCGTCGCGGCCCCAGCGCGACCTGGAGCAGCCCGCCTACGCGGCGGACATCCTCGACGAGGCGGATGAGCACTCGCGGCCCTACGTCGCGGGGGACGCGCCCGAGCTTCCGCCCGAGGACAAGACGGACCCGGGCCAGTCCGCCCCGCCCTATGACGGGCCGAAGTGGCTTGCGCACGTGCCGGCCCACTCGCCCACGGTGCTGGGTGTCATCGTGGTGGGCTGCGCCGTCGTCCTGTCCGCCCTGCTCTCCTCCGGCGGCGTGGGCCTCATCGGGGCGCTGCTGGCGGTGGTGAGTGGCACGGTGCTGCTCGCACGCGAGCTGCGCGCCGCGGAGCAGTCCCCGGGCTTCACCGAGCGGATGCCCGCGGTGCTGATGACGCCGGAGGCCGCCGCCACCGCCACCGCGGTGATGGTGGCGCTGGCGCTGCGCTCGCTCAGCCTGGGCGTGCTGCCGCTCCTGATGGTGGCGGGCGTGGGGCTTCTGGCCCATGACCAGTACCGCAAGGTCATCGCGGGAGCGGACGGCGTGGGCGCGTACTTCGAGCCCCGGCAGCTCCTGGCGATGCCGCAGCTGGTGGGCCTGGGCGGCGTGGCGGTGTGCCTGCTGGCGCTGTTCGCGCCGTGGGGCACGGTGAAGCTGGACGTGGGGGTGCCGGACAACGCGCCGGTGCCCCAGGGCCCGCCCGAGCTGCGCGTCATCGCGACGCAGCGGCCCACCGACGACATGCTCTACAGCTACGGCGGCGGCGTCACCCACCTGCGGGGCTGGGACCTGCCGGCCTCGGTGGTGGTGGAGCTGGCGCTGCTGGCCGTGCTCGCCCTGCTGGCGCTGCGTCCGGAGGTGGAGCGCCCGTCCTGGACGCGCTACCTGCCCGCGGGCGCGGTGGCCCTGGCGCTCGCCTTCGGCGGGCTCCACATGCGCCTGCTCCCCGGGCCCTTCGTCTTCGTCTTCGGCCTGGGCGCGGTGGGCTTCGTCGCCGTGCAGCACCTGCGCGCGGCGCGCGCCGCCGCGCTGGCCCCGCGGTACGACGACTCCGAAGATGAAACCGAAGAGGCCGGCTGAGCCGCCTCAGCCCGCGTAGAGCACCGGCGCGACGCCGCGGACGCCCGGTGTCAGCTCGAAGAGCCCACCGGCCAGCGGCTGGGCCTCGAGCTCCTCCGCGCTGAGCCCGTCCCGCCCGGTGGTGACGAACAACCGGTCCAACGCCTCCCCGGCGAAGGCGACGCTGGTCGTCTTCGCCACGGGCAGCCGGTACTCGGCCAGCCACGCGCCTTCTGGTGAGAAGCGGCGCACGCAGCCGCCTCCGTAGAAGGCAATCCACAAGCCGCCCTCCGCGTCGACCGTCATCCCGTCGGGGAAGCCGTGGGGCGCGTCGAAGCGGAGGAACTCCCGGCGACGGGAGGCCGCGCCGTCCGGGCCCAGGTCGAAGGCGTAGGTGACGCGCCTGGGCGAGTCGCTCACATAGAGGGTCCGCCCATCGGGGCTGAAGGCCGGACCGTTCGTCACCGTATAGCCCTCATCGATTCGCGCGAGGTGCCCCTGCGCATCGAACCGGTAGAGCCCGCCGGTGGGCGCCTTCTCGTGGTCATCCATGGTGCCCACCCAGAAGCGGCCTTGAGGGTCCACCTTCCCGTCATTGCAGCGGTTGTGGGGGCGCTCAGGCTCCGGATTCAGCAGCCGCTCCAGGCGCGCGCTCCGGGGCTCGTAGAAGGCCAGGCCCCGCTCCGTCCCCGCGATGAAGCCTCCACCCTTCCTGGGCGCGAGCGAGGCGATACGCAAAGGGGTGTCCCAGCTCGCCTGGGCACCGCTGTGGAGCTCCAGCCGGTGCACCTTGCGGCCCGGGATGTCGAGCCAGTAGAGCGCGCCCTCCGTGGCCATCCAGAAGGGGCCCTCGCCGAGCACGGCCCGTGCGGGCCAGATGCACCTGGCTTCGTCGTGCCTGACAACGTCCGCGGTGCGCATGCGTGGCGCCTCCAAGAAAGCGAGAGACAACGTCCGTGGGCAAGGTAGCCACGTCGCACGCGCCGGGCAGGCACGCGGCGGCGGACGGGGTCTCGTCCGGCTGGCCATGCCTTGCGTCCTCTGACTGACCCACCAGGTTGAGGTCCGTTAACCCGACGCACAGAACAGGGTTATCCCAGAACTTCCGGTGATGGAGGGCGCTCTGGGTTCCCGTACCTTGGGCAGGCCTTCAACGACGAGCAGACACCATCGCGAATCCAGGCACGGGGGGAGCGCGGCATGGTCAGTCCGAGGACGGCACCAGTCCGGACAGGAAACACCAGTACCTTCATCCTGAAGCAGCGCAGGCTGCATCTGGTCCTGGTGGATCCACAGGAAGTGCCCTACGTGGATACGGAGTACGTGCTCACGGTCGGCCGCACCGAGCACTGTGGAAGGACCGCGGCGGATGGCTCGCTGAGCCACGAAGTGCCGGGCCTCGCCGCGGGGGAGCTGCTGGTGAAGCTGTCCAGGCCGCCAGCGCCGCCGCCCCGCCGGAG
>NZ_JAAIYB010000393.1 GCF_010894475.1 Myxococcus vastator | reverse complement strand
GCCCTGGCCCCAGCCCCTTCTCGCAGCCTCGGATGCTACCGCCAATACGGACTCTTGAGTCCCCAAGCGCTGGAGCCACCTGCGGACATAGAGGCGGTTGGGACGGCGGTCAAACTCAGAGGCCGGGTACCTACTCCAGCTCGGCGGCCTCTCCGTCCGCGCGACGGAGCGCGTTGACCAGCCGGTGCGCATGCCGTGTGGTCTCCGGCTCGCGGTACTTCGGGCTCACCTTGAGCACCCACTCCACTGCCGTGGGGAGGTCCATCAGGTGGCCCGGGGACACGTAGACGGGCTGCACGCCCTTGCGCGTGCGCACCGCCATGCCCACGACCTCGCCTTTGTGCATGAGGGGCGCGGTGGAGCCTCTCGCCTCGCCCAGCGGCCCGTGCGTCCCCACCAGCAGGGACTTGGCGCAGCCGATGGAGGGCACACCGAACAGCAGCCCTCCGTGACACGCAATCCCCATGCGCCGGGGGTGGGCGGTGCCGTGTCCATCGAAGATGACCACATCGGGGCGCACCGTGAGCCGCTCCCAGGCAGCGGCGATGATGGGCAGCTCGCGGAAGGACAGCAGGCCCGGCACGTAGGGAAAGTGCAACGTCACCGCTGCCCCAGCCTGTGCCACCGGCGCCAACGTCTCCACGTCCAGGACGACGAGCCCACCAAAGCCCGTGTCGTTCCCCTTCTCCGTGGAGATGTCCGCGCCCGCGATGCGCTCCACCTTCAGCCCGGGGGGTGGCCGGAGCACCAACTGCTCACGCAGCCGGCGCTGCAGCTCCACCGCCTCCGAAGGCGTGACGTCCCACCTGCCCACCTCGGGCTGAAGCTCCATGCACGCGCAACCTCCGCTGCCAATCTGAAGCGTCTGACTTCAAGGGCAACCCATGACGTCCCCTCAGCGTGGACTGGTGAACGGGCGGTGCCGCCCCTGGAGCCCGCGACGCTCCACGCGCGAGAAGGAACCGCTGAGCCTGTCCTGACGACCGGCGAGCCCACCGGATGGCATCGGCCGGGCGCGTGCGTGCTCAGCTCCCGCGCATGCCACGAACCACCCTCGCCCGCTTCCGCCGGACAGGCCTTCCCCTCCTGACGCTCTGTGCAGGCCTGGCCACCAGCGCAAGCGCGGAGGGCCCGGTGGGCAACGCCCCTGCACCGCCGCGGCCTCTCTCCACATCGACGGGAAACGGGCAGCGCTCCGCATCCGCGCTGGACGCACTGGAGCAGCGCATCCTCGGCAAGGGGTGCGAACCGAAGTTGCTCGGCGATGCGAAGCGCCGCTTCGTCGAGTCACAGCTCCTCTGCGATGGCCACCTGTCCTTCATCCTCGTTCAGGCGGCGCTGGACGGACATCCCCTGCCGGACACGCGACGACGACTCCATGCGCTCCTCGCGGACGCGCTGGGACGAGCCCGGGGCCCCTTCATGCGCGGTGGGACGGACGTCGTCCTGGGCCATACCCTGCCGCGGAGCATCCTCTACCGGGGCTATGTGCTGCTGATGCTCGCGGGCATTGAACGCGCGGGCATGCAGGACGCTGCGACCACGGCGCTCTTCGATGCCCTGGCTGCCCAGGTCGTGGCGGCGCTCGAACACCAACTGCTGCTGCCCAGCTTCAGCACCTCCATCTGGCCGTGTGACAGTGCGCCGGCCGCCGCGGCCCTGCTGCTCCATGGCCGGCTGCGAGACCATGCCCCCTCCAAGGTCGCGGCAGAGCGGCTCATCGCGCGACTGGTGGAACTGTCCGCCCTGCCCTCGGGCTTTCCTACCCGGGTCGACGCGAAGGGGCGCGTCGTGGAGCGTACGCAACGGGCCACCACGCTCGCGTGGACAGGAGCCTTCCTCGCCATGGCCGCGCACCCCGCCGCGGAATCCTTCACCACCCCCCTGGTGCGCGACTACTGCGCCCGGCCCGCGGGCGCGCTCCTGCCGCTGGCCGCCTGCCGGGAGTGGCCTCGCGGCGTGAAGGGGCAGGAGGACTCCGCCAGCGGTCCGCTCGCCCTTGGCGGCTACTCCGTGGGTGCGAGCGCGCTGGCCATCGCCGCGACGCGACTCTCCGGCACGCATGGCGCGTGGCATGCCCACCTGGTGAACGCGGCACGAGAGATGGGCATCAACGACCTCCTGTCACGACCTGGGAAACGTCCACTGGAAGCCGCCTTGTACGGATGGGGAACCACCATTCGTCCGTGGTAGGTCATGGCCAGACATCGCGCCTTGGAGCGCCATGGCGTGTTCAATCACGGACCGCAGTCTCATCCCTCTGGGTTGATTCAAGAATAAGCCGATTTTGATGTACACCCGTTTTACCCATCACAACCAATTCCTCAGGGTAAAACATGAATCGACACACACTGAAGCTGTTCGTCTCCGTGGGCATGATGTTGCTGATGGGGGCGTGCGCATCGCGGCAGGTGCCCTGCAAGGACCGCACGGCCAGCAGGCCGATGCTGGGCCAGAAGCAGACCGGCAAGTTCATCACCGTCCGAAAGAAGATTCCGGGTGAATACATTGTCGTCCTGAAGTCACCCGCTCAAAGCCTGGAGCAGGTCGAGGTCCAGCAGGCCACGACGGGCCTCACCACGGCTTACGGTGGCACCGCATTCGCAATGTATGAGAATGCGTTGCGTGGTTTCGCGGCCAAGATGACTGAAGCCCAGGCGCGGGCCATGGCGAACGACCCCGCAGTGGACTACGTGCAAGAGAATGGCGTGGTCAAAATCGCCGAGAGCCAGCAGGGCCCCACGTGGGGCATCGACCGGATGGACCAACGCAAGCTCCCGCTGGACAAGCTCTACACCTTCACCGCGACGGGCCAGGGCGTGCACATCTACATCCTGGACACCGGTGTGCGCTTCTCGCACCGGGAGTTCGGTGGCCGGGCCTCCATCGGCTACGACGCCATTGGCGACAGCATGCGGGGCAATGACTGCAACGGCCACGGTACCCACGTCGCGGGCACCGCGGCGGGCGCCTCCTACGGCCTGGCCCGCAACGCGATTGTCCATTCCGTCCGCGTGCTGGGCTGTGACGGCTCCGGCGCCACCTCTGGCGTCATCGAGGGCATCGACTGGGTGACCCGGAACCACGTCTCGCCCGCCGTCGCTAACATGAGCCTGGGCAGTGACGTGGACCCGGCGCTCGACGACGCGGTCCGCCGCTCCATCGCCGCGGGGGTCACCTACGTCGTCGCCGCGGGCAACGAAGACAGTGACGCCTGCAAGCACTCCCCTGCCCGCGCGCCGGAGGCCATCACCGTGGCCGCCACCGACAACAAGGACAAGCGCGCCACCTTCTCCAACTGGGGTGACTGCGTGGACGTCTTCGCGCCGGGGAACAAAATCCAGTCCTCCTGGCACTACGGCGACCGGGAGAGCCGGGAGCTGAGCGGCACCTCCATGGCCACTCCGCACGTGACGGGGCTGGCCGCGCTGTTCCTCGAGGTGAACCCCACGGCGAAGCCCGAGGCGGTCGCCAACGCGGTGTTCACCAACGCCACCGAGAACACGGTGTCCAACCCGGGCTGGTGCTCGCCCAACCTGATGGCGTACTCGGGCTTCATCACCGCGCTCCCGGGGCTGCCCGTCGTGCAGCTCAAGGACTTCCTGCCCAAGCCCGCCGTCGTCAGCAGCAGCGAGCCGCGGTAGGTGTCCGCTCCGGCAGCCCGGCTTCCTGGAGGGGGGAGCCGGGCCCGGGCCGGCAACGCCGCTGGCCGGTATCGTCAGGAGCCCGCCCCCATCGCCGTCCCGGCGTGAGCCCCACCGGGCGCACCCTCGCGCTCCGTCGGGCGCGTGAGGAGGCGCACACGACGATGGCCACGCTCAACATCACCTATGACGGCATGTCCGCGGACGTACCGGTGGAGCTGGACGGCCCCGTGCCCGACACCGACATCCGCCGCATCGCGACGGAGCTGGTTCGTTCCGGCGGAGTGCCCGGCCTCCACCTGAGCCAGCTTCGCGACGATGCGTTCGCCCACTTCGTCGTCGACCGGTTCCGCGGCGCCCGAGGCGAGGAGCGCATCTACCTGCGCCCCAAGGTCCCCTTCGGGGCCCGGTGAGCCACCGCCATGCGAATCCTCTTCTGTGGCGTGGGCGCCATTGGCTCCACCGCTGCGGTGCTGTGCCGCAACCTGGAGGCCACCCTGGTCTTCGTCGACTTCGACCGGGTCGAGTCCAAGAACCTGTTCGCCCAGGCCTACGTGAAGCCCTCCGTCGGAAAGAACAAGGCCGAGGCGCTCAAGCTCCAACTCCTCAACCTGCACGGGGTGAAGGCGGAGTCCCACGGCGTGAGGCTCACCCAGGACAATGTCGCAGCCCTGTGCGGCGGGGCGGACCTCCTGGTGGACTGCATGGACAACCGCTCCAGCCGGCAGGTGCTCAGTGACTACGCGCGACAGGCGGGAAAGCCGCTGGTCCACGGAGCCGTGAGCGCGGACGGTACCTTCGGACTGGTGCGCTGGGATGAGCGCTTCGTCCCGGATGCGGAAGACACGCCGGGGCAGGCCACCTGCGAAGGAGGCGCGCACCTTCCGCTGCTGGGCCTGCTCGCAGCCACGCTTGCCCGCGCCGTGCAGGACTTCATGAAGCACGGCACTCGTAGGGACGCGCTGGTGAACTTGAGTTCGGTTCTTCCCACCGCGGGCTGTCAGGAATGAATTTCCGGGGGCGTCATTTCCCCCCAAGAAAGGGGAGTGATGCCATGACGACGACTTCGCGGAAGTTCCTGAAGAGCGCTCAGTATCCCATCAACCCGTGGTGCAACATCGAAGCGGCCCCGGCCCTTTCTGACGATCTCCGCGCGAATTCCAAGAGTCCGCCCGACTCCCGCTGACGCACGCGTTCCCGATACGGACGCGTCATGCTCCGCGGAGGCCGGGCTCCCATCAGGGGACCCGGCCTTTTTGTCATTCCGGCCCCGCTGGGTTCGACGCCCAGTGCCCCGAATCACAGCCAACTTCATTATCTGGGTGTAGCTCAGTCTGGCCAGAGCGCACGGTTCGGATCCGTGAGGCCGCAGGTTCAAATCCTGTCACCCAGACACCACGCCTCCGTAGCTCATCGGTAGAGCACCCGCCTCTTAAGCGGGTGGCGAGGGTTCGACTCCCTCCGGAGGTATCGCATTCCCCGGTAGCTCAACTGGCAGAGCACGCGGCTGTTAACCGCGGGGTCGAGGGTTCGAATCCCTCCTGGGGAGCACATGGGTACGTAGCTCAAGGGGAGAGCACTCGGCTTGCACCCGAGGGATCCGGGTTCGAATCCCGGCGAATCCACTTCACAAGAGCCGGAGTAGCCCAATTGGCAGAGGCACCAGGTCCAGAGCCTGGAGGTTGCGGGTTCGACTCCCGCTTCCGGCACAACCCACGAGGCTCCGTGTCATGGAGACGCTGGTCCTGAGTCAGTCGTTCGAACCTGTCGCGCGTGTTCCCTGGCAACGCGCGGTGATGCTCATCTTCCAGGGCAAGGTCGAGGTGGTCGAGGAGTACGAGGACCGCGTCGTGCGCTCGGTGACGGTGGAGATTCGCATGCCCTCCGTCATCCGCTTCATCCGCGGCCTGCGCCGGCGACCCAAGGGCGTGAAGTTCAGCCGGGAGAACGTCTACCTGCGGGACAACTGCCGCTGCCAGTACTGCGGCATCAAGGTGTCGCGGCCCGAAGCCACGTATGACCACGTCCTGCCGCGCGCCCAGGGCGGCAAGACGAGCTGGGAGAACATCGTCATCGCGTGCGTGCCCTGCAATCAGAAGAAGGGCAACCGGACGCCGGAGCAGGCCCGCATGGCCCTGCGCACCACGCCCGCGAAGCCGAAGAAGCTGCCCGCGGCGATGCACCTGACGTTCATGTTCGAGAAGGGCATGCCCATGTCCTGGTCGAAGTTCCTCAGGGACGTCGCCTACTGGCATGTGGAGCTGGAGGAGTAAGGCCGTGGGGGAAAGGGGAGCCACCCGAGGTGGCTTCCGCCTCCTGAGTGCTTCCGCCCCCTCGGTGGAGACACTCGGAGGTCCGGGAGTCCGCCAGAGGCGGCTCCCACCCCGACAGCCGCCCGCGCGCCAGCAGGCGGGAAGTCACTGCTGGCGGTTTTTCTGCGATGCGCTCGCAGCCGGCCCCCGCCCGTGGACTGCATTTGACCGGGATTGCGCGCTCACCCTCGCGGTTCAAGGGAGTTAGAGTGCGCTCCCGGCGAGGGGGCGGCAGACAAGGCATGGCGACGAGGAAAAGCGAGGACCAGGAGCGGCTCATCGACCGCGACCTCACCGCGCTGGCGCGGGAGGGAAAGCTACCGGCCGCACACGGCGTGGACGCAGCAGTGACAGAGGTGCTGGGCCTGCTCACGCGGGGCGGCAAGCATCCCCTGCTCGCCGGCGAGCCCGGCGTGGGCAAGAGCGCCCTGGTGCAAGAGGTGGCCCGGCGCATCGCCGAAGGCCGCGTGGACGCCGAGCTGGCGAACGCACGGGTGGTGGAGGTGTCCGTCGCCAACATCCTGGCCCGCAGCACCCAGCGCCAGGCGGCGGAGAGCTTCGAGGAGCTGCTGGCCTACCTCTCCCGGCACCCCTGCCCCATCGTCTACATCCGGGATTTGCCCGCGGCCCTCGGCGGCCCGCTGGCGCCCGTCGCCGTGCGCGGCCTGCGCACCGGCAGCCTGCGCTTCATCTTCGAGACGGAGCCCAAGCGCGTGCAGGAGCTGCTTCGCTCCGACGAGGCGCTGGCCGAGCGGCTCCACCTGCTGCTCCTGCATGAGCCTCCCACCGAGAAGGCCCGCTGGGTGCTGGGCCGCGTGGCGGAGGAGCTGGAGCGCGAGCTGCGGCTGCCCATCGACCCGGCGGCGTGCGACCTGGCGCTGCGCCTGTCGTCCAAGTTCCTGCTCGCGCAGCGCATGCCGCGCAAGGCCATCGAGCTGCTGAAAGAGACGGCGGCGGAGGCGGCGAGCGCGGCCAAGGACCATGTGGGTCCCGAGGACGTGCTCACCCGCTTCTGCGCGGCCACGCGGCTGCCTCGCTTCGTCGTCGACGACGCGATGCCTTTGGACCTGGAGGAGACGGAGCGCTTCTTCGGCGAGCGGCTGCTCGGACAGACGGACGCGGTGGGCGCGGTGCTGCGCTCGGTGGCGCTGCTCAAGGCCGGCCTCAACGACCCGCGCCGCCCCCTGGGCGTGTTCCTCTTCGCGGGCCCCACGGGCGTGGGAAAGACGCAGCTGGCCAAGCTGCTGGCGGAGTACCTGTTCGGCTCCGCGGACAGGCTGGTGCGCCTCAACATGGCGGACTACCCCAACGACGGTGACGAGAGCGTCCCCTTCGGCGCCACCTGGGCCCCGGCACTGGAGACGCGGCGGGGAGAGCTGAGCGCGCTGCTGGACGGCAAGGTGTTCACCGTGCTGCTGCTCGACGAGTTCGAGAAGGCCGCGCGCAGCGTCCACGACCGCTTCCTCCAGCTCTTCGACGAGGGCACCTTCGTCAACGGGGCCGGCGAGACGGTGTCGTGCAACAACACGCTCATCGTCGCCACGTCCAACGTGGGCGCGGAGGTGTACCGCGAGTCCGGCATGGGCTTCACGGGCACGCGCCGCACGGAGGAGATGGTCCCCGAGGTGGACCGGCGCATCGGAGAGGCCTTCCGTCCGGAGTTCCTCAACCGCTTCGACGCCATCTGCCACTTCCGTCCCCTGTCCAAGGTGGACATCCGGAAGATTGCGCAGCGCGAGGTCGGCCGCGTGCTGGAGCGCGAGGGCATCCGCGCGCGCGCCCTGGACGTGGAGGTGACGCCCGCCGTGGTGGACCTGCTCGTGGAGCGGGGTTACTCGCCCCAGTTCGGCGCGCGCTACCTGCAGCGTGAAATCGAGAAGACGCTCACCGCGGCGCTGGCCGTGGAGATTGCGCGCAGGCCGCTGCCTCCAGGCACCCCCGTCCGCGTCGAGACCCGCCTGGGCGGCCGCGTCACCGCCGTGGCGGAGTCCGCCAGGG
>NZ_JAAIYB010000392.1 GCF_010894475.1 Myxococcus vastator | reverse complement strand
GTTCCACGACACCACGGGAAGATGCGCGGTCGCCTCCGCTGGCGCCGCTGCCGTGGGAATCGGGTTCTGCGTGCTGGCGGCTCCTGAGATTGCCGTGGGAGCCGTAATCGTGATTGGCGTGGTGGTGGTCGGCGTCGCCATCAAAGAAGCGCTGGATGCATATGAGCTCCGTCACGCCTACTCCGAGGAAGCAGGGGCCTCACAAGAAACGAAGGTGGCGTCCCGGGCAGCTGAAGCGCAACGCAAACCCAAGCTGAAGAACGAGCCGACGGGGCAGGACTGGGTCCCCCCCATGCCGCCCGAGTCACCGGTGCGAGATCGCAGGCCTGAGTGCAGACCCGTGCCGGTGCGACATCTGGGCGGCAACGATCCACATAACGAATGCGCCGACAAGATTCCCAACAACAGCTTCCCTGGCTGGGATGTACTCATCAATGGGAAGAACTTCGACGGACTGGTACTTGCCACTCGCACGCTGTGGGATGTCAAGACGGATGATTTTGAAAAACAGCCGCCACGCTCTCAAAGATTTTTTGTCAGGGTGAAGCTGACTGAACTGAGGCGCGAAGCCAAGCTCGCAAGGGAATGCGGGTACAATTTCGTCATTGGAGTTCGCAGCGCCGTACACAAAGCCGTGCTAGTCGACGAAGACCCTACCCTGAAAGTTGTTGTCATGGATTGGTGTTGAAATGACGTCCACGCATAGAGCCCTCATCATTATCGTCCACGCGCCTGCACTCAAGGACAATGACGACCGACCGACCGCAGTCATCCATGCAATGGAACGTGCGCTGCCTGGCTTGCGCCTGGGGTGGACGACGTCGGAAAAGGAAGACCTCATTGCATTGCCTCAACGCGACGAGTGGGTCGCCGCCAACACGCGAAGCGGAGGGTTTCCGTTCCTCTGCAATGATGATGACAACCATCTCGTAACGGTTGCCGGGCTGGAAAATCCAAACGGACTTTCCGCAGGGAGTCCGCCGCATCTTGAAGTCCATGCGGATCTACCATTAGACGAAGCTGGCATCGCGAGGGCTATCGATGTTCTTGCAGGTGTAGCGGAGGGCGCTCGCGCGGTATGGGGGCATGCGACGCCGAGCGGTTATGGCGGGATCGTGGCGCAACAGTTCCGCCAGCCCGGCGATGCGCTGCACGTTCCGCCCCATGGGCTGCCGTCGCTCAAGCTCCCATGGGACAGGTCCACGCCTGAGATTCCGCACTTTCTTGGGTGGCTCAACTACTGGTCGGCTGCTGCCGCGCAGGCCATTGGGTTCCCGGACCCGACCCGTGACGCCGAACTGCTTTCACGAGCGCGGCGCACGGCCTCGGGCGGCTGGGTCGTGCAGCTCACCGACGCACCGCTTGACCTGGACAACCCCACCCACCTGGACACGCTCAGGCGGACCTACGAGCGCTTTCCGGAAATCGGCGGGCGTGCAGTGCCTTGACTTGATTCGGGAGATTGGAATGCCACTCCGACTGTAGGAAAAGCCCCCGGCGCGAACGCCCTCAATGGTAGCATTCCCATTCGGGAGGTCATGCACCATTGTTCCAACCTTTCAGATTGGCCCTCGCGCTCGTGCTCGTCTCGGGATCTGCCACGGAGGCTGAGCCGACACCGGGCGCGCGCGTCAGGCGGGAACGTTCCCTCGCCCTCGCCAGCGCGTCCGCCGAACCGTTGCCCATCGTCCGCGTCGCGCAGGACACCATGACGCTGCTGTTCTTTCCCTCGCAAATCCAGAAGAAGACGCTGACCTTCGATGAGTCGCGGATCCGCGTCCTGGATGCCGGCGAGCGTTCCGTCATCGTTCAGCCCGTAGCCAATCTCGGAGCGGGCGAGCGACAGGAGATCGGGGTCTTCTTCGCTGACGGCCGGTCACCGGCGCGGGCCGCCTTCGTGCTCGTGACCGACCCGGCCGAAGTGGACTCACGAATCGACGTGCACCGTCCTGAGCCGCCGAACACGGCCTGCCAGCCCACGACCCGAGCCCCGGCGCCGAAGCCGGAGGACTTCGTGCTACTCGGCTATCTGGACGCGAAGGGCGTCACGACGTCCAGCAGCAAAGGCAAACTCGATGCTGTGCAGGGGTTTATCTTGGACTCAATCGTAGCCTTTCGGGGCACGGGTTGGATCCTCGCGGACGTGACGATCTCAAACAGCCTTGACCACCCCGCCTGGACACCAAGAGAAGCGATGTTCGTGGGGCGAGTTGGCATGCCCCTTCGCGCGAGGCTCGTAGCGGAGACGCCGGGTGCGATCCCTCCGGGCGGGGTGAGGCGTGTGCTTGCGGTCGTGGACGTGCCAGAGACGAAAGCAGACCTCGTCTTCACCCTGGAGGTGCGTGGGGATGGGGAACGTCGTCTCACGGTTCCAGACGTGCGCTTCCCGGAGCCCGCCGCGGTGGAGGCCCAATGAACGCGACGCTGCTCCACGTTCCACCCGGTTCGTTGATTGACGGGTGGCAGGTCTCCAAGCCTCTCGGTGACGGAGGCTTTGCGTTCGTCTTCCTTGGCGAAAAGAACGGCAGGCACCGGGCCATCAAGGTGGCCCAGCATCGGGAGTCCAGCGGAGACCCCAAGCAGACCCACGAACGGACGCTGCGGGAGTTGACGGCGCTGCTCATGCTAGACCACCCCCACATCGTCCGGCCGCAAGGATACGGCGTGGCGGAGAGTGGGAACCTGTACCTCGCGCTCGACTACGTGGACGGCTGGACGCTCGCGGAGTGGGCGGAGCGCAAGCACCCGACCGTTCGCGAAGTCCTCGGGGTCTTCGAGAAGATCGCTGGTGCGCTGTCGTACATGCACGGCCGGGGCATCCTGCATCGAGACCTGAAGCTGTCCAACGTGCTCATCCGCAAGAGCGACGGTGAGCCCGTCATCATCGATTTTAGTTGCGCGACCTACACACTCGCCGAAGACCTGACGGATGGGGGGCTGCCTCCAGGGACAGACCGCTATCGCGCGCCCGAGCAGTTCAAGTTCCTGCGCGAGCACAGGGACGAGCACCGGGCCCGCTACGCCTTCCAGGTGGCCGACGAAATCTTCGCGGTCGGCGTCATGCTCCATGAACTGCTGACCGACCCACGCCCGACGGAGTTTCGTCCGCGCTTCGACTTGAACAGCCCTGCCCTCCCGCCACCGCCCCCGCGCTTGGTGAACGCGCGGGTGCCAGCGGCACTGAGCGACCTCGTCGAGAACATCCTGGCCCGAGACCCCAAGGGGCGTCCGGTCGATACCGAGGCGCTACGCCGCGAGCTGGCGGATCTCCGTGCCGAGCGCTCCGCTGAGTATGATGTCCCGGTCCATCCGCCCGCCGAACAGCGTCATGGACGGCCAACACCCGCGGCGCTGGAGATGCCCTCCACGCCGCAGTCCCCCAAGCGACATGTGGCACTGATGGAGCGACCGCCTCGCGCGGCAAGGTGGCTCGCTGGCCTCGCCTGTATCGGCGCGCTGGTCATGGCCGCGGCCCTCTGGCACTCGTCAGGGAGCGCTCCCGGCGGGCCTGCTGGGTCGCGCGACGCCGCAGCCCCACGCCCTCCGCCTGCCACGACCCATTCCGCACCGCCCAAGCCACCGCCTCCTGCTATGACACCTGCCAGCCCTTCGTCCGTGGCAATCCCGGGGCCAGCCATCGCCGCTGCCCCGAAGGAAGGATCCGCCTTGAAAACTTCAGCACCCGCAGCCTCGCCCCCAGGACGTGCACCCCGCATGCCGAAGAAGTCCGTTGCCGCCGTCGAATGCGCGTCGCTGTCGCTCGTCGCGGCGCTAGCGGCAGGCTGTCCGGGTGCCCAGATCCGGCCCGAGTCCTTCACCTGCCCAGTTGGAGCGGAAGAGGCCATGCGGGAGCAACTTCACTGGAGGGACGGAGACCGTTTCCACCTCCAATTCGACGACCGCCAAGCGGGTTTTGCGGAGGTGTGGTTCACCGCTGGCGCGGAGGTGGTGGGCGTTGTCCCGAAGGGCATCAGCAGCCCCCGGCAGCTTGCGGTCGCCCCTGTGGGGACACGCTTCTACGGCAAGGCGTACTACCTCTCCGACAAGATGGGGCGTGCGGATGGGCCGGCCCTCATCATCCGGTACGACCGCGTGAAGCTCCCGGGGCAGGAGGAGTACCCCATCTGCTTCGTGCATGAGGGAACCGCCGTGGCGTTCAAGGACGGCAAGGTGAAGGCGGTAAATCGGGGCTCCGGCACAGTGGTGGACCGCTGGCCCTGAGCGGCCCCGGGGCTACGCGGTGGGTAGGTGCTTGATTTCACTCCCCTCCTCCTCAAACTCGACATGACCTCCCAGGGTCGTTCCATGACGACCCATCCCATGGGTAATATCGCCCACGACGCGTCGGCCCGGACTGCCTGCGCGAAGAGGAGGAAAAAGCATGTCAGACAGTGAGTTCAGGCTTCCACGCGGGGCGATACTCTTCACACGGGAGGGCTCCCAGTACGAGTTCCGCGAAGACCTGGGAGAAGTCCACCACGGGTTGCGTCTCCTGCTGGCCCGGCGCCGTACTGCCGAGGGAAACATCCGAGGCAAGGTGCTGCTCAAGGCGGTAGGCGTTCCGAAGTTGATGGAGTTGCCTCACATCAAACGGGCCAGGGCGAAGCTTGAAGAGCAGGTGCGCCTGGCGACGTACCTGGACCATCCGGGCATCCTCCGTGTCCATGGGCTGCACAAGGCGGAGGGGGGCTGGTACGTCATCACCGAGCATCCGTCGGGCCACAGTATCAACACCCTGTTGACGCTCTCGGCGGGGTGCGGTCGCCGGTTCTCTCCCCTCTTCACCCTCCATGTCGGGGCGCGCGTCGCCGAGGCACTGGAGCATGCCCACGAGGCGAAGGACGAGCAGGGGCGCACGCTCAACATCGTCCATCGGGCGCTTGACGTTGAACACATCTTCATTGATTGGAACGGTGACGTGCAGGTCTCCGACTTCGGACTCGCCCTATCGGATCTGCCGGGCCGCGTTTCGTCCACGGTGCGACAACCGCAGGGGGATGCGTTCTACTCCTCCCCGGAAATGCTCCTGACGGGCCGCGTGGATGCGCGCTCGGACCTCTTCGCTCTCGGAAATGTCCTGCTTGAGCTGGCGACGGGAAAGAACATCCTCGATGCCCCGGACGCATTGACCGAAGAGGTGAAGGACTCGCTTTCGGTCAGGCAGCGCGTGCGGGTCCGACGTGCCGTCAGGCGAGCTCGGCTCGCAGGCAGTCCTATCGGCGTGGAGGACGCCATCTGGCGCGCGGCGACCTACTCGCAAGCGGACCTGGAAGCGTTGACGGAACCGCTTCCGCAGGGGCTGCGCCTGGCACTGCGCAAGCTCCTCCAGCCCCGCCCGGAGGCCCGCCACCAAACAGCGCGAGATCTGGCGACGGACCTGCGCCGCTGGCTCGGAGAGGGAGATGCCTACGACCGGAAGGAAGCAGTGGTTGAACTGCATGAGATGGCGAAACGAGCCCGCGATGTGATGGTCGAACTGGGCATGCGGCGCCCCCGTGGCCTCCAGGCTTCCCAGGACGAGCTCAGCACGAACTAGCTACCTGCTATCCGGTGGGGTTTCGAATCCCATCGGGGACAATGCAATCGGGGCCGGAAGCTGAGGATGAAACCGCGGTTTCCGGCCCCGGCTCTTTGAGGCTCCCGCTCGCCTTTCGGTGTCTCCATGCCTGAGCAACGGCACAAGATGGGCCTCACGCACCATGACGAAGACCTTCGCGCCGTTACTAGGACTGGGGCTCCTCTTCCTCGCCGGGCCCACCGTGGCCTCCGAGCCCGCCACCGTCGTCCCCATGTCCACCTGGCCCGCGCCGGGCGCGCCGCTCACCGTGGCCAAGGTGGGGTTCCCCAAGGGCTTCGGGAAGCGGCGCATCTACCTGGACGCGGGCCATGGCGCGGAGGGGAACACCGGCAATAAGGGCGTCACCTGCGAGGACGAGGAGTCCTTCACCCTCCGCGTGGCGGAGGACCTCGCGAAGCGATTGGAAGCCACAGGGCACTTCCAGGTGCGGCTGAGCCGCAAGCCGGGCGAGCGCGTCCCCTACCCCTTACGCGTCACCGCCGCCGAGGCGTGGCGCGCGCACGCGATGCTCAGCCTGCATTCGGACTCGCGAGGCACGGCCTTGCCCTGGTCCCCCACGCCGGGCCAGGAGTGCTTCCGACAGGACGCCGCGCCCGGGTTCACCGTCCTCTGGTCCGAGTCCGTTGAGGCCACCCCACTGCTCCAGGCTGGACGCGCAGGACTGGCCCGGGCCCTGGCCCACAGGTTGGGACAGGCGGGCTTCCCACCCTATGACGGCGTGGACTACGAAGGCCTCTACGCCATCGACACCGCCCAGCCCGGCGTCTTCGTGGCGCGTGAGCCCACGCACCGGCAGATCTTCGTGCTGCGCAAGCCGCGCATCCCCTCCGTCATCATCGAGACCCACCACGCGCTCGACTTCGAGGAGGCGGCGCGCTGGCGCGAGCAACGCACCCTGGAGTCCTTCGCCGCCGCCGTGGCCCAGGGGCTCGTGGATGCACTCGCTCCGAAGGCCCCAGCCAAGGCCAGCGCGTCCGCGCCGCGCTGAAGGCCTCGCCCGTGGGACACGACGCGCCACGGACCAGGCAAGGCCCCGTGGCGGTTCATACGTGCGTGCCTCCGCGACAGGCTGAGCAGCAAGGGTCCACGGGCCTCAGCCCTCGCCGCGTTGCAGTTCTTCCATCGCCTCACGCCGCCCGGCCGCCGCATCGACGTGTTCGGCGAGCCGACGCGCCAGTGTCTCGACATGCGGGGGGTGAAGCGCGCTGTAGTGGTCCCCCGGAACGTCCTCCATGGTGAGGCCCGATGGCACCCAGCGAGCCCATCCATGGGACGGCTCCACGGCCTGGGAGCGTTGCGCATCCTTCGCGCGAAGCAGCAGCACGGGGCACCGAACGGGACCGGGACGGTAGGACGCCAACGCCCGCAGGTTCGCGCGAGTCACATCACGCCAGGCCCGGAGCGTTGACGCCTCGACCTCGGGAGGCAGCCACCCGGCCTGGCGCGCGTGCTCGACGACGACGGCGAACTGCTCCTCGTCGGTCAGGCCCGAGAGCACCTCGGGACGTAGGGTGGACTCGGCACCTGCCGTCCGTGCCAGGTCCATGGCCATCCCCGCGAGCAGCAACGTCCCATCGGGCTCCCGCGTAGGCGCGTTCTCGTCGGGAGCGAAGCTGTCCAGCAACACCAGGAGCGCCACGGACTGCCCCTGACGCTCCAGCTCTCGCGCCATCTCGAAGGCCACCACGCCCCCCAGGGACCAGCCGCCCAGCACATAGGGGCCCTCGGGCTGACGCTCGCGCATCGCCTCCACGTAGCGGCGGGCGAGCGCCTCCACCTGCTCCAGAGGAGGCTCGCGTCCATCGAGCCCCGCGGCCTGGAAGCCGTAGAGAGGCCGCTCGCGCCCCATGCGCCGGGCCAGCGCACGATACGGCCCCACGGCGCCGCCAACAGCATGCACGAAGAACACAGGCGTACCGGCACCTTCGGGCTGCAATGCCACACAGTCACGCGTGGCCCCTTCCGTGTCCGAGCCTTGCAACCAGACCGCGAGCCGCAACACCGTTGGCGCCTCGAAGAGGGCACGCAGCGGAATGTCCACGCCCAGCTCCGTGCGAACACGCGCCACGACCTGGGTCGCCAACAACGAGTGGCCGCCCAGCTCGAAGAAGTCGTCATGGAGACCGACACGTGGCACGGCCAGCACCTCCGAGAAGATGCCCGCCAGCGCGTGCTCGGCGTCCGTGCGCGGCTCGACGTGCTGTCGCTGCTCGGGGACGCCTGCCTCCGAGGCCAGGAGCGCCTTGCGGTCGACCTTGCCGTTGGGCGTGAGCGGCAGCGCCTCCAGCACCACCACCGCTGACGGCACCATGTACTCCGGCAGCCTCTGCCTCACCGCCTCCTTCAGCGCAGCGGCGTCCGCTCCCGGCGCCACCACGTACGCCTCCACCCGCTTCTCCTGCCC
>NZ_JAAIYB010000391.1 GCF_010894475.1 Myxococcus vastator | reverse complement strand
CCACGGCCGCCCGTCTCCCCCCCACGGCGGCGGCGCCCCCCGAGGGCACGCGTCGGCGCATCCTGGAGACGGCCCTGCAGCTCTTCGCGAGCCGCGGCTATCACGACACGTCCATTCGGGACCTGGCCTCGGCCCTGGAGCTGCGGCCCAGCGCGCTGTACGCCCACTTCGCGGCCAAGGACCACGTGCTCGCGGAGCTGGTGCGCATTGGCCACGAGGCCCACTTCGAGGCCCTGGAGTCCGCGCTGCAGGGCGCGAAGCCCACGCCGGCGGACCAGGTGCGCGCGCTGGTTCATGCGCACACGCGCGTCCACGCGGAGCATCCGCAGCTCGCGCTGGTGGTGAACGAGGAGTTCTACGCGCTGAGCCTGGAGCTGGCGGCGCCGGCGCAAGCGCTGCGGGACAAGGCCAACGCCATGTTGATGGACGCCATCCAGCGCGGGATGGCCCAGGGACACTTCTCCCCGCTCCATCCCACAATCACCGCCGCGGCGATTGTCGGGATGGGCTCGCGCATCCCCCACTGGTTCGAGCCCGAGGGCCCCATCGCGGTGGAGACCCTGGCGAGCACTCACGCCGAGCTGGCGCTGCGGATGCTGGGGAGCGTCTCCGGCGCGTGAGGCCGGGCGGCTAACCGCGACTGTGCCTGCGGCCGGACGCCACCTGGAACGCGTACACCCCCAGCGCGGCGATACCGGCGAGGAGGACGACCCACAGCAAGCCGCCCACGACGACGCGAGTCACGGTGAGCACGACCCAGAGCGCGAGCAGCCCCAGGCCCACATAGAACAGCCCCTTCATTCTTGGCCTCCATGGCACGGCGAAGTCCCTTCAATTTGGGGACGCCTCGCATGCGCGACAGGGTCCGGCTGCACGGCGGGTTGCCCACCGTTGAATCTTCCAGGCGGACTCGCGTCAGCAGGCACATCCACCGCAACGGCGGATGCCTTCTTCACGCTGGACACCCTCCCCATGACGACTCGCACGCTCTGGAAGCTCACGGCGCTCTCCCTCACGCTGTCCGCCCCCTCCTTCGCCGCGGACTGGCGCAATGACGGCAACCTCCGGCGCAAGGAGGTCAAGAGCACCGAGGCGCTCGAGCAGGCGCGAGAGGACCGGGGCTTCGCGCTGGGGCTGCGCGCGGGCTACAGCCTCCCGCTGGGAAGCGCCGTGGGCTCCGACCGGGGCGAAGCCCCAGGGATGCGCGACGCGTACAGCGGCGCCATCCCCTTGCAGGTGGACGTGGGCTACTTCTTCAACTCGAACGTCTACCTGGGTGCCTACTTCCAGTATGCGCCCGTGTTCCTCGCCGAGGACTGCGGCGCCGACGTCAGTTGCTCCGCCAACCAACTGCGCTTCGGCGTCAACGCGTCCTACCACTTCCGCGCGAGTGAGAAGCTCATGCCCTGGCTGGGCCTGGGCATCGGCTACGAGCTGCTCGACACGAAGCTCTCCGCGAGCGCGGGTGACTTGGAGACCGTCATCGGCGCGGGCGCCCGCGGCATCGAGTTCGCCTCCGTCCAGGGCGGCGCCGACTACCGCGTCAGCGACACGTTCTCCATTGGGCCCTACCTGTCGCTGGCGGCCGGCGTCTACCAGACGGCGACCAGCCGCCTGGAGACGAAGAACGTGCCCATCCTCGGCGACATCTCCGAGTCCGCGTCGGAGAGCATCGACGACAAGGCGGTCCACGCCTGGCTGTCCGGCGGCGTGCGGATGCAGTTCCGCTTCTAAAGCGAGCACTGGCCCGCGGATGAGGGGGACTGCCCCACGCCCCTGCGTGGCGATACCTGCCCCCCGTGGGAGCCCTTGCCCACCGTGAATCCACGAGGCCCCCGTCCACCGAAGCGGGCGGGGGCCTCGTCACCACGAAGCCGGACTTCAGTGGTACGGCGTGACGCTGACCGGGGAGCCGAGCTCGCTCTGGAGCTGCGTGCGGGCGCTGCTGCTCAGCGGCCACCGCCACGAATTCTGGAAGACGTCCGCCAGGTTGACGCCCGCGGCCCGGCTGGCGGCGAAGACGAAGTTGTCCGCGGCATGGAACGGGCTGGTGACGTTGGAGAGCGTCGCCGCCTCCTTCCAGACATTGTTGATGAAGTTCCAACCGTGCTGCCGGTGCAGCCGGAAGACGATGGACGCGAACAGGTCCGGCGAGCTGCGTCCGGCGAGGCCGCTGTTGGCCCGCAGCGTGTTCGACCAGTCATAGCGGTAGCACGTTGAACCGCCGGGCGTCGTGGGCGTCGTCGTGGCCCCCGACGTGCCGCAGGCCACCGTGGTCGTCCGATAGGTGTCCACGAGGCCCAGAAGCTGGGTGTAGAGCGTGTTGTGCGCGCTGTTGCCCGACAGGCCCTCGTAGCTCATGGCCAGGAACCGCATCGCCACCGCGTAGCCCGTCCGGATGCTGTGGCCGTAGTTGGCTTCGTTCGAGGAGAGCTTGGTTTCATAGAACCAGTAGTTGCGGCCGAGCTCGTAGTAGGGCGTGCTGTCATGGACCCCCGCCGCGGCGTCGGGGCACATCTGGTCCCGGAACACCTCGAACTTGAACTCCACGCCGGTAAATCCACGGTAGCCGCACGCCACGCCGACGCAGGGCAGCGCCGCTCCGCTGGGCAGCACCGCGAGGCTGTTCAGCTCGTCGTAGTGGAGGTGTTGCGGCGGGTCATCTCCCGTGACCTCGGCATAGAAGTCGACGCCCTTGTCGATTCCCGTGACGATGTGCTGAATCTGCGGCGTGGTGCAGGTCGTCCGGTCAGGCGTCCGCAACGCGATTTTTCGCCCCTTCCACAGATAGAGCTCGGGCTTGTAGCTGGGGACTTGAGCCGTCGCGTATGGGTTTCTGAGCACGCAATACCAGGAATAGGGATCGCTGTAGTTCTGGTACGCAGCCTCGTAGCCCTCTTCAATCTCCACGCCATTGACATAGTGCTTGTACTGGTCCCGGCACGCCCGGTTGAGGTCCATGTTCTTGGACTGGCTCTGGTGCCAGCACTTCCAGCTGAAGGCCGTGGGATTGGGCTGCTGGAGATACGAGAACGCGGTGGAGCCATAGAGCGTCTGACAGTGCTGGGTCAGGTTCATCCCTGGCAGCGTCATCGCCTGGGCGGAGGCACTCCATGGCACCACGATGGCCAAGGCCAGCACCAGCGCCTGGAGCCCCTGGTGAGACATCACCGCGCGCACGGCGCCCCGGACGCCATGCGTCAACTGTAGCTTCTTCATGTGGACTTCCCCCTCTGCGACTGTTTCACGCCCCCTGAACCAGGATGCGTGGTCTGGCATGTCGCCGCGACATGCAAGGACTACCTTCCTGTCACACCGCGAGTAAAGTGTAATTTAAGTATTTCACGTCAACCGAGTGACCGGGCTCAGTCCAACAGGTGCGGGTTGCGCAGGATGAGCAGCCCCGCCTGCACGGTGGCGGCGTAGTCATTGAGGTGCCCGGCGTCGATGAGCGCGGTGGCGTCACGGCTGCCGCCCGCGGCCAGCGCCGCATCCACCTTCTTCGCCCCCTGGTTGTACGCGGCGAGAGCCAGCCGCCAGTCGCCATAACGTGCGTGCAGGTCCGACAGCAGCGAAGCGGCGGCCTGGGTTTCACGCGCCACGTCCAGCCGCTCGTCCCGCGCGGCGCTCACCTCCAGCCCGTACCGCCGCGCCGTCTCCGGAATGAACATCCACACGCCCGCGCCACGCATGCCCGGCGCCAGCGAGGGCCGGCCGTCCGTCTCCGGCATGTTCGTCGCGGCGGATTCAACGACGGCCACAGCCAGCAAGCCCTCGGGCAGCCCCCGCGCGCGCAGCGGCGCGGAGAGCGCCTCCCGGTGTGTCTTCAGGTTGGCCAGCGCGCGCTTCATGAACGCGCGTCCCTTCTCCGAACCGGTGAGCGTGTTGAGCCGCGCCAGCACATGCGCGTCCACCACCACCGGCAAATCTCCCTCCGGCTGACTGGACCGGGCGAGCGCCTGCGCCTCCACGAGCGTCACCGCGCGGCCCTGCGCCACGCCTTGTGACAGCGCCGCGAGCGGCACCAGGACGAGACACAGCGCGGCCAGGAGCGCGGAAACACCCCGGGCACGGGCGGGACGAGGTTGGAAGAGCATCTGGATTCTCCGGGTGGTGGGGTGGGACATGCCGGTGGCTCCGGCGGGAAGAGACGGTTTGAGCGGAAGCGCCAGCGCCGCCTGGAGCAGACACCTCGCGTAGGCGTGCGCCTGGACGCGGCCACCGGCCACCAGCGCTTCGTCACACGCCAACTCCTGGAGCGCGGCCATCCACCAGGACAGGGCATGGGCGCCCGGATGCCAGAAGAAGGCCCCCGTGAGGAGAAGCCGCGCGAAGGCCCGGTGCGTGTCGCGCTGCCGGTGGTGCTGGAGCTCGTGAAGCACCGTCAGCCGGAAGGACTCCGCGTCCTCCAGCAGCGCGGGCGGCACCACCACCCACGCGGAGGGCTGACGCCCGGCGCGCGGAAACCACGCGGAGAAGGCCGGCATGCCCGCCTCGCCCAGCACCACGGCGACACGCCCCACGCCGCGCACGCGAGGCAGCGACTCCAACTGGCGCAGCAAGCGCGCATGCCGCGCCAGCGCCCGGGTGATGAAGGCGCCTCCTCCCAACAGGAGCGCCAGCGCCGCCGCGGGCAGCACGGGCGGCAGGGCGGGCGCGGACTCCCGCGCCCGCGCGGGCTCCGCCACCGGGCGCGGCGGCCACAAGGGCGCGGGCAGCCGGCCCGCGTGACGCGCCACGGAGCGCTCGAACGTGAAGCGGGGCCCGGTGGGCAGCAGCGCGTGCACGGCCGCGGCGAGCCAGGGCAGCACCAGCACGAGCAGCCACACGCCACGCGCCACGCTCGAGGACTGCCGCGCCGACAAGGGACGGCCCAGCCGCTTCAGCAACGCCAGCGCCAGCCAGGCCAGCGGCGGCGCCACGACGAGCAGCAGCGCCTGCGTCAGATAGAGCGACGCGAGCTCCCGCAGCGCGGCGCTCACGGCTTGCGCCCCTTCGCGTCGAGCAGCTCTCGGAGCTGGTCCACCTCCGAGGCGGACAGGGGCACCGCCTCCACCAGCCGCGCCACCAGCGCGGAAGGCGTGCCGTCGAACACCGTCTCCACCAGGTGGCGCACGCTCTGCGCCTCATAGGCGTCGCGCGGCAACACCGCCGAGTACAGGTGGCCACGGCCCTGCTTGCGGCTCTCCACCACGCCCTTCTGCTCCAGGATGCGCAGCACCGTGGACACGGACGTGTAGGCCAGCGCGCGCTCCGGCGGCAGCGCGGCGAGCACGTCCGCCACACTCACCTCACCGAGGCGCCAGACAATGTGCATCAACTCCAGCTCCACCGGCGTCAACGGCCGTGGAACCACTTCGGGCTCAGGCTTGCGAGTCACGAGCGAACCTCCGTGACGCGCAAACTACTAAGGGCTTAGTTCTAAATCAACTAACTCCTTAGTAGTTCACGGCTGGAGGCCCCGGCCCTACACACCGAGCGCCTCCCGCAGCTCCGGCAGGCGCCGCGACCGCACCGCGCCGTAGACGAACCGGTCCGGCCGCAGCACCACCACGTCCGCGGCGTGCTTGGAGAACCAGTCCGCCAGCTTTCCGGTGACGTCCACCACGGCGGGCGCGTCCTCGCCGGCGCCGTCCACCGCCTCCGCCGGAGGATGGAATGTCAGCATCCGGCCCCCCAGCGACTCGGCCAGCTCGCGCGCCGCCTCCCGCTCCGCCGACGGCGCGTTGCCCCGGCACAGCACCGTGAACTCATTGCCCAGGGTGTCGTCCAGCAGGACCTCCTCCCCCGACGGCAGCTTCACGCGCGGCTGGATGAAGTACTCGCCCTTGTCGCCGAAGTAGTAGCCGTTCGCGTGCGCCGGGGCCTCCTTGAACTCGAAGCCCTCGATGAACTTGCGCACCCGGGGGATGCGCTGAAGGGTGCGCAGCAGCGCGTCACGCGCGGAGGCCACCAAGGGGTTGCGCGCCAGGAACAGGTGCCCCACCCGGACACACAGCTTCTGCACCGCCTCCACGTGCGGCCGGCGCTCCTGCTCATAGGTATCCAGCAGCGACGCGGAGGACTGCCCGTGCAGCACGCGCTTCAGCTTCCACGCCAGGTTGGACGCATCCCGCATCCCCGACACCAGGCCCTGGCCCATGAAGGGCGGCATGGTGTGCGCCGCGTCGCCCAGCAGGAAGACGTTGCCCTGGCGCCAACGCGCCGCGTTGAGGCAGTGGAAGGTGTAGACCTGCGCCCGCTCGATGCGCACCCGCTTGGGGTCCACGTACGGCGCGATGAGCTCGGCGATGGTCTCCGACTTCTCCAGCTGCTCGCGCGTCTCGCCGGGCATCATCATGAACTCCCAGCGAATCTGGTTCACCGCGCCGGTGGCCACGAAGGCCGGACGCTTCGGGTCGCACACGAAGCGGCAGATTTCCGGCACGTCCCCTTCCACCACGGTGCCGGACACCGCCAGCCAGGGCTCGCCGTAGGCCCGCCCCGCCATCGGGATTCCCATCGCCTTGCGCACGCCGCTGCGCGCCCCGTCACACGCCAGCAGGTACTTCGCGCGGATGGAGCGCTGCTCCCCGGTGCGCGAATCGCGGTAGCGCACCGTCACCCCGTCGGAGTCCTGCACCACCCCCTCCACGCTCACGCCCTTGCGCAGCTCCACGTGCTCGAAGCGGTTGAGCCCGTCACGCAGCGCGCCCTCCAGCAGCGGCTGGTGGAAGAACCACAGCGGCGTGTGCCCGAAGCCGAAGTCCGTCTCGCCGGTGTGAATCTCCGCGAAGCGCTTGCCCGTGCCGCCCACGTACTCCGCGAAACGGCTCTCCCGCATGTTGCTTTGCAGCAAATCCAACAGTCCGGTGGACTGGTAGATGCGCAGGCCTTCGTCGTCGCACGAAAAGGCCCGGGGCTCGCCGTGCGGCGTCACGTCCCGCTCCAGCAGCAAGGTGCGCACACCCATGAGCCCCAGCAGGTTGCCCGTCAACGCCCCCACCGGACCACACCCGCTGATGATGACGTCCACCTGCGCGTCCGTCTGCTGACTGTCACAACCCATGGATGCCTCCTGGGGCAATGTCTGGCATTTTTAATAACGAATCAGGTGTGACCACGCTGTGACGGGTCCGGAAGCCTGGATCAGCATCCGCCCAGAGCGGCGAGCTGCCGTGTGACGGAAAAACCACACGCAAAAATTGTCACTGCTGGGGCAATCCCTACCCGTTACGGAGGTTTTCGGCGAACGTGTTACCTTAGAGCCCCGCCCATGCGAGGAATCCCGGAGGACATGGCCGCCGACGGCCTGCTAAATACACAACGCTTTCACCTGGAACTCTTGGGCGAAGCCCGGCTCCGGGTCGGCGACACGCGCATCCCCCTGGAGCGGCGGACCGCGGGCGTCCTCGCATGGCTGGCATTGGAAGGCCCCCACCCGAAGTACCGCCTGGCCGGCCTGCTGTGGGCGGAGTCCGGGGAGACGACCGCGCGCAACAACATGCGACAGCTGCTGCGCCGGCTGCGGCTCGCCTGCGGCGCGGAGCTGGTGCAGGGCACCGACGTCCTCTCGCTGGGCGCGGGCGTCGTCTCTGACGCCGCCGAGCTCCAGGCCCATGTGCTCGCGGGGCGCTTCTCGGAAGCCCTCATGCTGGAAGGCGTGCTCCTGGGCGCCCTGGAATACGAAGATTGCTCAGAGTTCCAAACATGGCTGGAAGGCGCGCGTGAGCGGTTGGACAAGCTTCGCCGCCGGGCCGCCGTGGCGGAGTCGGAGTCGCGGGAGAAGCGGGGGGACCTGACGGGCGCGCTGGCGCTCGCGGAGCAGCTCCTCACCATGGACCCGTATTCGGAAGAAGCGTGGCGCCGGCTGATGCGGCTGCACTACGTGGCGGGCGACCGCATGGCCGCGCTCAACGCCTTCGAGCGGTGCCGCCGCCTGCTGCGCGAGGAGCTGGACACCACGCCGCTGCCGCAGACGGTGGCCCTGGCGCGTGAAATCGAGCGGGGCC
>NZ_JAAIYB010000390.1 GCF_010894475.1 Myxococcus vastator | reverse complement strand
CGGTGGCTATGTCGGAGGGGTTCCACCCGTTCCCATCCCGAACACGGAAGTTAAGCCCTCCAGAGCCGATGGTACTTCGCGGGAAACCGCGCGGGAGAGTAGGTCGCTGCCGGATTCTTTTTGAGAAGCCCCCGGTGTCCCTCGTGGACACCGGGGGTTTTCTGTTTTGGGGCCGCTGGGGTTTTCGCGCGTCACCGCGGCGGCTGGGCCAGGCGCCGGGTGCGCAGCCGGCGCACGCCGCCCACCGCCAGCAGGGCCGCCGTGGTGGCCAGCACCAGCAGGTGCTCGGCCCGCGCCGTCCCCTTCGCCACCGCGTCCACGCTGTGTCGGCCTCCGCCACTCCCTCTACTCGATGCCGAGGGCTGCCGCGGAACGTGCGGCGTTTGCTGAGCGCGCGTTGGGGCGCGCCTGCGTTGCCGGCGTCGAAGGTCCTCCATGCGCCACCGCCCGCGCTGGGACGGCTCGGCATGTGAAGCCTGTTTGCACTTCTAGGGGAATGCGCCAGTGGCGGGGGAGGGCGCGTCGCGCGCCGCCGGCCGTCCGTGCTCGGCGATGGGAGGCGCCTCGTGGGCCCGGTGAGAGCACAGCTGGGAAGGGTGCGCGTCCGCCGACGCCAGGTGGCGGGCGCACCCGGTCCAACTGGCGCCGGAACGTGGAGCATTCCGCTTGGATGCGCCAAGCAAGGAACGCGCTCTTCTGCTAGTGTAGGCGACATGCGCCTACCTGTGACCGCGCTCCAACAGGCCGCTGAGGCCTCCTCTGCACGCCTGCCGCCGCGCGTCGTGGAACATGACGCTTCCGTCGCGACGTCCGGAAGGTGCTTGGAGGACTCAAGCTACCGGATTCGTTGGGGAATCAGGCTGCTATGCATGTTTGACTCGCCGTCCGCGCTGCGACTAGAGTCCAGGTTTCCGCCCGGTCTGCGCACCGCCTGTCGCGGTGCGCGCCTCCCGGTGCCGGGCCGCTCCACGAGATGAAGAAGCCGACCCTCTTTGGGAAGTACCTGCTCCTCGAGCGCATCAACGTCGGCGGCATGGCGGAGGTGTTCATCGCGAAGGCCTTCGGCGTCGAGGGCTTCGAGCGCATCCTGGCCATCAAGAAGATCCTCCCCACCATGGCGGAGGACGAAGAGTTCATCACGATGTTCATCGACGAGGCGCGGATCAGCGTTCAGCTGAACCACGCCAACGTCGTGCACATCAACGAGCTCGGGAAGTACGACGACACCTACTTCATCGCCATGGAGTACGTCGCCGGACGCGACGTCCGGACCATGCTGGAGCGCTATCGGCGGCGTAAGGAGATCATGCCCACCGCCCAAGCGGTGTTCATCGTCTCCAAGATCTGCGACGGCCTGGACTACGCGCACCGGAAGAAGGACGCCCGCGGGCAGGACCTCCACATCATCCACCGCGACGTGTCGCCTCAGAACATCCTCATTTCCTATGAGGGTGAGGTCAAGGTCATCGACTTCGGTATCGCCAAGGCGGCGAACCGTTCCCAGAAGACGCAGGCGGGTATCCTCAAGGGCAAGTTCGGGTACATGAGCCCGGAGCAGGTCCGGGGGATGCCCATCGACCGGCGCAGCGACATCTTCGCCGTGGGCGTGCTGCTGTACGAGATGCTCACGGGCGAAAAGCTCTTCGTCGGTGAGTCGGACTTCTCCACCCTGGAGAAGGTGCGCAACGCGGAGGTTCCGCTCCCCAGCGAGTTCAACCCGAGCATCCCGCAGGGCCTGGAGAAGGTGGTCCTCAAGGCACTCACGCGCGAGCCCGAGGACCGCTACCAGTGGGCGTCCGACATGGCCGAGGACCTGATGCGGTTCCTCCTGGCCGGCGACGCCATCTACTCGTCCAAGCACCTCTCCAGCTACATGAAGGAGGCCTTCGCCGAGGACATGCTCCGCGAGGCGGAGAAGATGGAGCGCTATGCCGGTATCGAGCGCCCCGACCAGATTGAGACCTCGGGCATCACGGTGGCCCCCGGTTACAACCGGCAGGCGGCGCGGCGTGCGCCCCCTCCAGCCGTGGTGGTGACGGGAACGCCCGCGGGCCGTGCGTCCACCTCGCCAGCGCAGCCGGTCCAGGACTACATCCCGCCCCCCACCGCCGAGGAACTCGAGGAGATGGGCGTCGGCGCGGGCGACAAGACGCAGATTGTCGACTCCTCGCATACGTTCATGTCCCCCGAAACCCGCGTCGCCGACAGCAGCGTCGTGGTGGACGACAGCATCACGGGCCGGACGGAGAACCCCATCCAGGACCACGGGACGTCCGGTTCCTTCAACTCACCGCGCGCTCCCGCGCCTGATACGTCCTCGCGCAAGGGCAAGAGTGGTCCCAAGGCGCAGGTCGTCATCAGCAACGAGGAGGGCGAGGCCTACTCCGGCGCCACGATGATTGGCCCCGCGCCATCCGCGCCGCCCACGCGCTCGCGCGGCTCGTCGCCCTCGCTGGACGAAGAGACGGGCAGCAGGCCAGCGCCCGTGTCGGGCCGCGGCCGGGGCGCAAAGCGCGCTCCCGAGCCCGAGGAGGAGCCCTCTGACTACGAGCAGCCGCCCGAGGAAGACAGCGGCGCCGGCTACGACGACCAGGACGACTACGGTGACGAGGGTCACGCGCACGACGACCTGAACGAGCCCGAGGAAGAGGTGACGGGCTCGGTTCCCCTTCCCGCGGAAGAGCCGCCCCCGCCCGCGAAGGCCGCTGCGCCCGCGAAGGCGAAGACGAAGGTTCCCGCCAAGGGAAAGCCCGCGCTCAACCTCAAGACGCTGCCGAAGCCGGTGCTGTTCGCTGCCGCGGCGGCCATCGTGCTGTTGCTCGTCGTCGGCGTGGTGATGGCCACCAGGCCCTCCACGGGCGAGGTCACCTTCATGGTGTCCCCGTCCAACCCCTCCGCCCGCATCCAGCTGAATGGCCAGGAGGTCCAGCTCAACACGCTGCTGGCACTCCCTGCGGGGCAGTACCGGGTCACCGCGAGTGCTCCCGGTCAGCAGAACTCGGCCAAGACGGTGGATGTCGTCGCCGGAAGCAGAATCGTCGTTTCGCTTCCGCTGGAGGCGGATCCGCAGGCGGCCCCGCCGCCCGAGAACAAGCCACCAGAGGCGCCGCCGACGAACACGGGCGTCGTCATTGCCGCGGGCACGACCGATCCCGCCGCTCCCTCCGAGGAGCCGGGCGGCGAAGCGGTGCCTGAGACCGCGCCGGGCGAAAATGGTCAGACGCCGCCTCCCGAGCCCGTTCAGGTCGCCGCTGTCTTCAAGGGTGATGACGGCGCGGAGATCGCCGTGAATGGCGAGCGCCTGGGGCAGATTCCAGACGCGCGCATGGCGAATCTGGAGGTAGGGAAGACCTACTCGTTCACCGCGAAGCTCGCGGGCTACAAGCCGTACTCCGGTGAGTTCAAGGCCGACGGCAGCAGCCAGGAGGTCACGGTCGCGTTCGAAATGACGAAGGAGCCGCAGCCCGTGGCCAACGTCAGGCCGCCGCCCAAGGCGCCTCCCAGGGCTCCGCCTGCCCCCAGGGCGCCGAGGGCCCCCAAGGTGATGGGCAAGTTCGCCTGCAGCACAAAGCCGGCCGGCGCGGACATCTACGTCGATGGGAAGAAGACGAATCGCCAGACGCCGGTGACACTGGGCAGTCCATTGATGCTACCGGTGGGCAAGCGGAAGATTTCGTTCAAGCTCAACGGTAAGACGACCAAGCCCGTGGTGGTCGACATCACGGAAGGCAGTGTAGCCAAGCTGGTCAACGTTCCCATCGAGTGAGAAGGCGGGCATCCGATGCCCCCTTCGATTGTTGACCGAAGTGGGGCATGGGCGCGCTATGACGCCTCGCCCGCGAGCAATCTAGAGGTGATGCGCCATGCAAACGACGCCCATCCGGGGCAAGCCTGAGGCTGGCCCCGCTGAACAGCCTTTTACGTATCCTCACCGCCGGGAGTTCATCGAGCCCGATTGGCGACGGATCCCTGGCTTCAAGGACGTGTCCGCCGCCGACTGGGAGAACTCCGTCTGGCAGCGCAAGCACACCGTCAAGAACCTCAAGGAACTCAAGGCGACGCTGGGAGCACTGCTCCCGGATGACCTGGCTGAGAGCATGGAGCGCGACCAGCGCGAGCGGGCGACCATGTCGCTGCTCGTGCCTCCGCAGATGCTCAACACCATGAACCTCGAGGACCTGTGGCGTGACCCGGTGCGTCGCTACATGCTGCCGGCCTACGCGGACCGCCTCACCGAGTGGACCAATCATCCCAAGGCCAGCCGTGACAGTCTGCACGAGCAGGACATGTGGGTGGTGGAGGGCCTGACGCACCGGTACCCCACCAAGGTGCTGGCGGAGATGCTGCCGACCTGCCCGCAGTACTGCGGGCACTGCACCCGCATGGACCTGGTGGGCAATGACGTGCCGCAGGTCAGCAAACACAAGTTTGGCATCGGGCCCAAGGACCGCTACGCGCAGATGCTCGACTACCTGCGTCGCACGCCGACGGTGCGCGACGTGGTGGTGTCGGGTGGTGACATCGCGAACCTGCCCATCCAGCAGCTCGAGCCGTTCGTCAGCTCGCTGATGGACATCCCGAACATCCGGGACATCCGCCTGGCCAGCAAGGGGCTGATGGCCATCCCGCAGCACTTCCTCCAGGACTCCGTCCTCCAGGGGCTGGACCGGCTGGCGAAGAAGGCCGTCGAGCGCGGCGTGGACCTGGCGCTGCACACGCACGTCAATCACGCGCAGCAGCTCACCCCGCTGGTGGGCAAGGCCGTGCGCAAGCTGTTGGACATGGGCTTCCGTGACGTGCGCAACCAGGGCGTGCTGCTGCGCGGTGTGAATGACAGCCCGCAGGCGCTGCTGGACCTGTGCTTCACGCTGCTCGACCACGCGAAGATCCTGCCGTACTACTTCTACATGTGCGACATGATCCCCAACAGCGAGCATTGGCGGCTGTCGGTGGCTCAGGCGCAGCGGCTGCAGCACGACATCATGGGCTACATGCCGGGCTTCGCCACGCCGCGCATCGTCTGTGACGTGCCCTTCGTCGGGAAGCGCTGGGTGCACCAGGTGGCGGAGTATGACCGCGAGCGCGGCATCTCGTACTGGACCAAGAACTACCGGACCGGCATCGAAATGAACGATGCGGAGGCGCTCAGCCGGAAGTACGAATACTTCGACCCCATTGACCAGCTGTCCGAGGCGGGTCAGGCCTGGTGGCGGGAGCAGCAGAAGGCGGCGTAATGGATACCTCAGTGCTTCCGGCGGGTCTCCCGCCGGAGCCGGCGACCGCTCGCGCGTCGCTCAGCGCCGAAGGGCGCAAACGGCTGTTTCCCAACGCCACGGACGCGGAGTGGGCGGACTGGCGTTGGCAGCAGCGGCATGCGGTGCGAGGCCAGGAGCAGCTGGAGCGGTACGTGCCGCTGACCTCCAATGAGCGCGCGGGCGTGCAGGAGACGTCCGCGCTGTTCCGCATCGGCATCAGTCCGTACTACCTGTCCCTCATCGACCCGGAGCATCCGTTCTGCCCGGTGCGCATGCAGTCCATCCCGGTGCGTGCCGAGGCGCGCATCCGTCCGGGCGAGCTCGCGGACCCGCTGGGTGAGGACAAGACGCGCCCGGAGGAGTGCATCGTCCACAAGTATCCGGACCGGGTGCTCTTCCTCGCGCTGGATACGTGCTCCGTCTATTGCCGTCATTGCACGCGGCGGCGCATCACGCAGGGCGGGGTGGCGGAGCTCTCCAAGGAACAGCTCCGCCGCGGCGTGGACTATGTCCGGCGCCATCCCGAGGTCCGCGACGTCCTCATCTCGGGTGGGGACCCGTTCATGCTCAGTGACTCCCGGCTGGAGGAGTTGCTCGCGCCGCTCAGCGAGATTCCCCACGTCGAGATGATTCGCATCGGCACGCGCGTGCCCGTGTGTCTGCCCATGCGCGTCACGGATTCCCTGGCGCGGACGCTCCGGCGCTACGCCCCCGTCTTCGTCGTCACGCACTTCAATCATCCGAAGGAAGTGACGCCCGAGGCGCGCGAGGCCTGCGAGCGGCTGGTGGACCACGGCGTGCCGGTGGAGAACCAGGCCGTGCTGATGCGGCAGCTCAACTCCGACGCGCGCATCATCAAGGAGCTGTCGCACCTGCTGCTGCGCAGCCGCGTGCGGCCCTACTACCTGCACCAGATGGACGTGGCCGAGGGCTGCGAGCACCTGCGCACGCCCATCGCCAAGGGGCTGGAAATCATCCAGCAGCTCCGGGGCTACACCACTGGACTCGCCGTGCCGCACCTCGCGGTGGACCTGCCGGGGGGCGGCGGGAAGGTGACGCTCCAGCCCGACTACGCGGTCGAGTACGGCGCGCAGGAGACGGTGTTCCGCAACTACAAGGGCGAGCGCTTCACGTACCCGGAGCCCGAGGAGACGGACTGCACCTGCCCGTATGATGGCGTGTGGCGGGAGCGGGCCCCGCGGTACGGCTACCTCAAGGGCTGAGCCGCGTGCGCGGCGGGGCTCCCCCCGCTCCCTTCGTTCGGAGGGGCCTGCTACCGCGCTTCGGCGTCCTGGGGCACGCCCACGTCGATGGACGGCTCCGCGCCCTCCGTGGCCTCCAGCTCCACCGGGTCCTCGTCGCTGAAGCCCTGCTGGATGTGGACCTCTTCGGGGGCGGCGGGGGCGGGCTGCTTCGCGGCCTTGGCGGCCTCCGCCAGCCGCTGCTCCTCCGCCTTCGCGCGCGCGTTGTCCGCCGGTGACATGCGCGCCTCGAAGCGGGCGTAGTCCTTGGCCGACACGCCGTGCTTCTCCAGCACCGCCGCGGAGGCGGCCTGCTGCTTGTCGATGGCCTCCCGGCGCTCCGCGGTGCTCATCTCCGACGACTTGCGATTGCCGTACTCCGCGTCGACCTGGGACAGGGCCTGGGCCTCGTCGCGGCGAATCTCCGCCACCTTCTCCGGAGTCAGCTCCGCGCCGTCGGCGGCAAGGGCCTGTCCGGGAATGACGAGCCACGAGGCGACCAGAAGCAGGGCAGAGCGGGGGGACATGGCGGGAGGACCTCGGTCAGGACAGCGGGAACCGTCGCAGTCTAAACACGGAGACTGCTTCTGTGCACCCGCGGCGTGCCTCTCAGGGGGCGCACCGCGCGCAGCGACTCCGGGCCGTGGCGCACTGCTCCTGGCCCTGGGCACAGCGGGGCGGCAGGTCGTCCCGCTCGGGATGGCGCTCCACGAGCGCGCACAGCGCCTCCGCCAGCTCGCAACTCTGCGTTCCCACCGAGCAGCGGTCCGCGCACGTCGCGTCGTCCAGGTCGTCGCGCGTCCGGAGCTCCTCGAGCCGCAGGGACAGCGAGTCGATGGCCGCGTCGTCGGTGCCTGCGACGCGCGAGTCCACCTGCTTCGCACAGGCCGTGAGCAGCACGCAGGCCAGCAGCATCCGTGGAAGGGCGCGCATGGCCGCTGCCCTTATGTGGCCGCGGCCCCTGGCGTCCAGCGGCGTGGGCCCGCGGTGTCGTTCCCTCAGCGACGGACTGGCGCGGTGTGCACCGGTGGACGTTGGCGAGGCTCCGAAGGGCCTTCGGGCTTCGACAGGTACAGCCAGGCCGTCATCGCCAGCAGCACGGCCACCGCGAGCCGCCGCAGCCACTCCTCGCGGCGACGCTGGGGCGACGCGCGGGCCTCCCGCTCCGCGGCCTCCAGGCCCGTGGCGACCTGGGGCGCCAGCGTCTGGAGCGCTCGGCACGTCTCCACCACCGGAGCCAGCGCGGCGGGGAACCTCGCGTCCTCGCGCTCCAGCGCGTCCGAGAGCATCCGTGCCCAGGCGGCTTCCTCGTCCTCGCTGGCGGGCTCGCGGGCGGGAGCACCCTGGTGCAGGGCCAGTGCGATGGCGGCCCTCAGCAGCAGCACGGAGAAGGCCTGGGCGGGGATGCCGTAGTGCGTCGCGCAGGCTTCCCTCGAGCGGCCCTCCACCAACCGGTGGATGAGCATCGCGGCGGGGCGGGGCTCCAGCTCGCGCAGGGCGATGATGAAGGTCGTGGGG
>NZ_JAAIYB010000038.1 GCF_010894475.1 Myxococcus vastator | reverse complement strand
ACGCTCCAGGCAGGGAGGGGGGCGCATGACGCCCCTGGTTGAGGTTTCGGCGGCACCCTGGCGCGCGCGCGGGTAATCTCCCCGGCGCACATGGCTTACGACGACTTCAAGAAGCGCATCCGCGACGACTGGCGTGACACCCTGCGTTCCATCCTGGCGCGCGCCAGCTCCCTGGGCTCCTCCGCCGTGCTGGCGTTCGACCTGGACTCCACCCTGTTCGACAACCGGCCCCGGCAGGCCCGCATCCTCCGGGAGTATGGCGCCGCCCGCTCGCTGGCAGTGCTGGCCGCCTGCGAGCCGCGCCACTGGGTGACGGGCTGGGACATGAAGGAGGCCATGCGCGCCTGCGGCCTGGAGGACACCCTGGTAGAGGCCCACTTCGCTGAAGCCCGCCGCTTCTGGGCCGAGCGCTTCTTCACCAGTGACTACTGCGTGGACGACGAGGCCATCGACGGCGCGGCCAGCTTCACCCATGCGGTGGTGGCCACCCGCGCGCGGCTCGTCTACGTCACCGGCCGCCACGAGGCCATGCGAGAGGGCTCCGTCTCCTGCATGCGCCGCCACGGCCTGGCGCTGCCGGATGACGAACGGGTGCACCTGGTGATGAAGCCCACGCTGGCCGAGGACGACGACGCCTTCAAGCGGGAGGCGCACGCGCGGCTGGGCCGGCTGGGGAGCGTGGTGGCTGCCTTCGACAACGAGCCCACGCACGCGAACGACTACCGGCGGAAGTTTCCAGAGGCCACCGTCATCCATCTGGCCACGGACCATTCGGGTCGGCCGGTGGAGTTGCTGGACGGCGTCATTTCCGTCCCGCACTTCGCGCTGGGCTCCTGACGCACCGCGCCTGAGAAAGGCCCGGTGTTGACGGGGTTTGAAAGGCTTTGAAGTCCCCCTGCCGCGCGCTATTGAGTCGCTCGGCGTCCGCCGCCCCGGGAGTCCCGAGGGCGGCCAGCATGGAGGCATCCCGCAGTGGCCAGCCCGTACTCGAAAGAACTGCTGTTGGACATGTACCGGAAGATGTACCTCATCCGTCGCTTCGAGGAGCGCGCGGGTCAGCAGTACACGCTGGGGAAGATCGCCGGGTTCTGCCACCTCTACATCGGCCAGGAGGCCGTGGCGGTGGGACCTGCGGAAGCCCTGCGTCCGGATGACTACATGCTCAGTGCGTACCGTGACCATGGCCAGCCGCTGGCCCGTGGCAGCGACGCGGGCATGGTCATGGCCGAGCTGATGGGCCGGGGCACCGGCTACAGCAAGGGCAAGGGCGGCTCGATGCACATCTTCGACATCGAGCATCACTTCTACGGCGGCTACGGCATCGTCGGCGGCCAGATTCCCCTGGCGGCGGGCATGGCCTTCGCCAGCCGCTATCGCAACGAGGACCGCGTCACGCTCTGCTACTTCGGCGACGCGGCCGCCAACCAGGGCTCCTTCCACGAGACGCTCAACATGGCGTCCAAGTGGAAGCTCCCGGTCATCTACATCTGCGAGAACAACCGCTATGGGATGGGCACGGCCATCTCGCGGACGTCGGCGGTGCCGGAAATCTACAAGCGCGCCAGCGCCTACGACATGCGCGGCGAGCCGGTGGACGGCATGGACGTGCTGACCATGTACGAGGCCGTCAAGGACGCCGCCGAGTACTGCCGCGCCGGCAAGGGCCCCGTGCTGCTGGAGGCCAACACGTACCGCTTCCGCGGTCACTCCATGGCCGACCCCGCCACCTACCGCACCAAGCAGGAGGTGGAGGCGGAGCGCAAGGGCGACCCGATTCCGAAGCTGCGCGCCTACATCCAGAAGCAGGGGCTGGCCCAGGACGACGTCTTCGAGTCCATCGAAGAAGAGATCAAGGCGCGGGTGGACCAGGCGGTGAAGTTCGCCGACGAGTCGCCCGAGCCCAGCCTGGACGAGCTGTGGCGCGACACCATCGTGGAGGAGGGCGAGGAGGACGTGCGCCCCCGCGAGCGCGTGCTGGGTCAGAAGGTGAACTGGCCGAAGTACCCCAGTGGCCAGGAGCTGAAGGTGACGTGGGACCTGGAGCCGCGCGAGCAGGCCGAGGCGGCCGACAAGAAGGCGGGCCTCATCCGCTAGGCGCGCGCTGACGTGTCTACCAACCCTTTTTCAGATTCGAGTCGGAGCCGACGATGCCCGAGTTGATGTACCGCGAGGCGCTGAACCAGGCGCTCGCCGAGGAAATGGAGCGCGACGCCAACGTCTATCTGATTGGCGAGGAAGTGGGCCGCTACAACGGCGCCTTCAAGGTGTCGCAGGGACTGCTGGACAAGTTCGGGAGCGCGCGCATCATCGACGCGCCCATCGCCGAGCTGGGCTTCACCGGCCTGAGCGTGGGCGCGGCCATGGTGGGCTTGCGCCCCGTGGTGGAGATGATGACCTGGAACTTCGCGATTCTCGCGATGGACCAGATTGTCAACAACGCCGCCAAGCTGCGGCACATGTCCGGTGGCCAGCTGCGCTGCCCCATCGTGTTCCGCGGCCCGGGTGGCGCCGGTGGCCGGCTGTCCAGCCAGCACAGCCAGGCGCTGGAGGCCAACTACGCGCACTTCCCGGGCCTGAAGGTGATTGCGCCCGCCACGCCCGCGGACGCCAAGGGCATGCTCAAGGCGGCCATCCGGGACGACAACCCGGTGGTCATGTTCGAGGGCGAGCGGCTCTACGCCATCAAGGGTGAGGTGCCGGAGGGCGAACACGTCGTGCCGCTCGGCAAGGCGGACGTGAAGCGCGAGGGCACGGACGTCACCATCATCACCTGGAGCCGCATGTACTACTTCTGCATGCAGGCGGCCGAGGAGCTGGCGAAGGAGGGCATCAGCGTGGAGGTCCTGGACCTGCGCACGCTGCGGCCCCTGGATGAGGAGGCCATCCTGGCGAGCGTGCGCAAGACGAACCGCGCCGTCATCGTGGAGGAGGGCTGGGTGCTCGCCGGCGTGGGCGCGTCCGTGGTGGACATCATCCAGTCCAAGGCGTTCGACGACCTGGACGCGCCGGTGGAGCGCGTCACGGGCCTGGACGTCAACATGTCCTATGCCGCGAACCTGGAGAACGCGACGCAGCCGGACGCACCGAAGATCATCGCCGCGGTGAAGAAGGTGCTGTACCGCGAGGGAGCCTGAACGCGTATGGCCATTCCCATCCAGATGCCGAACCTGTCCCCGACGATGACGGAGGGGAAGATCGTCAAGTGGCTCAAGAAGCAGGGGGACAAGGTGTCCTCCGGCGAGGCCGTGGCCGAGGTGGAGACGGACAAGTCCAACCTCGAAATCGAGGCCTACGACGACGGCACCCTGGCGGAAATCGTCGTCGGTGAGAACCAGATGGCGAAGGTGGGCGCGCCCATCGCGTACCTCACCGCGAAGGGCGCCAAGGCGGCTCCGTCCGCGCCAGCGGCGAAGCCCGCGCCGTCCGCTCCGGCTCCCGAGAAGCCCGCGGCGCCCGCTCCGGCGGCTCCGAAGGCCGCGCCTGCTCCGGCGGCCCCGGCCCAGGCGGGGGGCCGGCGTCTGCGCGCCAGCCCCGTGGCGAAGAAGATCGCGCGTGAGAAGGGGCTGGACCTCACCCAGGTGAGCGGCTCCGGTCCGTCCGGCCGCGTGGTGAAGCGCGACATCGAGGAGGCTCTCGCGCGTGGACCGGCGGCGGCTCCCGCCGCGAAGAAGGCCCCGGCCGCGCAGCCCGCTCCGGGCGTGCGTCCCGAGCCGACCGTGGTGCCCCTCTCGTCCATGCGCAAGGTCATCGCGCAGCGGATGACGGAGGTGAAGCCCGGCGTGCCTCACTTCTACCTCACCATCGAGGTGGACATGGAGGCGGCGTCGAAGGTGCGCGAAGAGGCGAAGGCGTTGGACCTCAAGGTCTCCGTCAACGACCTCATCGTGAAGGCCGTGGCCATGGCGGTGCGCCGCTACCCGAAGATCAACGTCTCGCTGCAGGGCGACAAGGTCGTCCAGTTCCACAGCGTGGACGTGGGCATCGCGGTGGCGCTGGAGGAGGGCCTCATCACGCCCATCCTCCGGGATGCGGACCAGAAGGGCCTGCAGGCCATCGCGTCGGGCGTGCGGGAGCTGGCGGAGCGCGCCCGCAAGCGCGCCCTCAGGCCGGAGGAGTACACCGGCGGCTCCATCACCGTCAGCAACCTGGGCATGTACGGCATCGACCAGTTCGTCGCCGTCATCAACCCGCCGCAGGCCTCCATCCTCGCGGTGGGTGCCGTCTCCGAGAAGGCGGTGGTGCGCGACGGTCAGCTGGCGGTCCGGAAGATGATGACCGCGACGCTGTCGTGCGACCACCGCGTCATCGACGGTGCCATTGGCGCCGAGTTCCTGCGTGAGCTGCGCGGGCTGCTCGAGCACCCCACGCGGCTGCTGTTCTAGGCCGTCCCGTTGCCCCGCTCCGCGCGCCCGTCCTGGGGCACGCGAGGGCGGGGCGGGGCGTGTGGAGGCCCTTGCTACTTGCGCGTCGGCTCCTTGCGGCCATGCGCCTCCTGCTCCAGCTTGCGCTGGGTCTCCGTCACGCCTGCTTGCCGCTCGCGCGACGTTCCCGTCGGCAGCTCGTTCTCCTCGTCGTCCGAGCGACCGCGGATTCCGGGCCAGGGCTGTGGGCGCGTGCCCTCCACATGCTCGATGCGCTCCGCATAACCGTTATCTCCGGCTGCGTTCTGCTTCGTCTCCTCGGATTTACCCTTGCTGTCCGCCATGTCGTGTCCTCCCAGGCAGGTGCCATCCGGCACGCTTCGTGGCGGTAACGGTGGGACGTGTGCCGTGCGCTGACCACCCACAAGCGGGTTGCACGGCTTGTCTCCCTGCCTGTCCCACGAGCGCGAAAAAAAGGTCGGCGGTCGTGGGCGTTCGCTGCTTAACTTGCTTCCAATGAACGACGACATGACACGCGAACGGCTTGCCCAGGGTGTGTCGGAGTTGGAGTCGCGCGGAGGCCCGCCGCTGCCGCTCGCGGCGTCGCTGCACCAGGCGCTGGATGGCGCCGTCTTTCCGCTGTCCGCGCGGCAGTTGACCTGGGTGGCCCGTGAGAACGAGGCCCCGGCCCTGGTGCTCTCGCTCCTGGGCTCACTGCCCCGGGCCAGCTTCGGCTCCGTGGACGCCGTGGCCCGGGCGCTGGAAGGCGACCTGGAGGCCACGGTTCCGCAACAGTCGGCTTCTTCGCGCTGATACGACCCTGGAAGGAAAGGGCCCTTCGGGGAGGTGCGGTGCGTCAGGCGCTCGCTCTATCCTGGTGGTGCGCGCGGTACCCAGCAGATCGCGAAGGGGTTGAGGCGCTATCCTGGGCCTTACCAGCCTGGCCCCCTTCATGGGACGCTGGCCAGGAGGAGCGTCATGAACCCGTCTGAACTCCCCGCGGTCCTCTACGTCGACGATGACGCGCTGAACCTCCGGGTCTTCGACGCGAACTTCGGGCAGCGCTTCCGCATCTTTCGCAGCTCCTCGCCCAGCGAGGCCTTGGCGCTCCTGGAGCAGCGCAGGGGCGAGATTGGCGTCATCCTCTCCGACCAGCGGATGCCCGGCATGACGGGCGTGGAGCTGCTGGAGCGGGCGCGCACGATTGCGCCGGACGCCAAGCGCATGCTCGTCACGGCCTACGCGGACATGCAGGCCGTCATCGACGCCGTCAACCGCGGCCAGGTGACGCGCTACTTCGTCAAGCCGTGGGACCGGACGGAGCTCCAGGCCGCGCTCGACGACGCGCTCAAGATTGCCCGGCTGGAGCTGCGCATCCGCGAGGTGGAAGGCCGCATGATGAAGTCCGAGCGTCTGGCCACCCTGGGCCAGGTGACGGCGGGCATCGCGCACGAGCTGATGGGGCCGGTGGGCTACCTGTCGCAGAACGTGGTGTCGCTGCAGCGCGACCTGGGCAGCGTCATCCAGTACGTGTCGCGGCACCTGCAGACGGACCCCGACTCCACCGTGGCGGAGACGGTGGAGGACCTGCCCGCCCTCATCAAGGACCTGGCGGAGGGCGCGGAGCACCTGCGGCAGGTGGCGCTGGGCCTGCGCGCCCAGGCGCGCGGTGAGGACCTGGAGGCCACGGCGGACGTCGCGGAGGTGGTGTCCTTCGCGGTGAAGCTGGCGCGCGCCGAGGTGCGGGAGCGGGCGCGGCTGACCAGCAACGGCGAGGCCGTGCGCGTCACCTTCGGCCCGGTGAAGCTGTGCCAGGTGCTGCTCAACCTCATCGTCAACGCGGCGCAGGCCATGGGCACCACGGGACGTCCCGGGCGCATCGAGGTCCGGTGGACGGCGCGTGCCGACGACGTGGTGCTCACCGTGGCGGATAACGGCTGCGGCATTCCCATGGAGCTGCAGGAGCGCGTCTTCCAGCCCATGTTCACCACCAAGCCCGTGGGCGTGGGGACCGGCCTGGGCCTGTCCATCTGCCGCGAGCTCGTCACGCAGTTCGGCGGCAGCCTCCGGTTGTCCTCCACGCAAGGGGAGGGCACCGAAATCGAAATCACCCTCCGGCGAGCCCCGCTCCCCTGAGGCCGAAGGCGTTGCTGAGCATGCGCCACACGCGGTGCAGCGTCTGGCTCTCGGTGGCGCGGATGTCCTCGACCAGCACCGCGCGGCGCAGCGCGCCGTCCGCGTTGTCTGGCGCGTACTCCACCACCAGCGCGTAGCGAGGCCCGGGGCGCTCCACCATGTGGACGGCCCGCACCGCGTCGAAGGGCACCACCGCCGCGCGGGTGGCGCCGGGGGTCCGGGCCAGTTGTTCCAGCCGCAAGGACTCGGTGCGGAAGTGAAGGATGAAGCGCCGGCGGCCCAGCCGCGACTCCAGCTTGAGGGCCAGCCCCACCAGAGCCGCCGCCAGCAGGCCCAGGGTGAAGGCCGCCGTCGCGCCTTCCCGGACGCCCACCAGGATGGCGGCGCCCACCGCGCACCCCAGCCCAACGCCGACGAACAACCCAGGCAGGACACGCCGCGCCCAGGGCGGCGGCAGGGATTCGCCCACCAGCCGGCCGCCGTCATAACGCAGCCGCACGTCGCCCAGCCGCCCGGGGACCCGGTTGTCCTGCAATGCATCCTCGAAGCTCGCCACGCCCCCAGCATAGCGGGCCTGAAATGCGGGCTTCGTAGTTGGAAGTAAGCTGTGCGAATCTGCGTGGCCATGGAGTTCCCGTTCGAAACCGGTGAGGGTGAAGGAGGGGAAGGAGGGACGCTCGCGTCGACGGTGCTGGTGGTGGATGACGAGCCCGTCGTGCTGGACATCTGCGCCCGCCTCCTGGAGCGAGATGCCGACCTGGTGGTGACGCTGGCCGCGAGCGCGGAGGAAGCCCTCCCGCTGCTGGCCGAGCAGCGCTTCGATGTCCTGGTGACGGACAAGAACCTGCCCGGCATGGGCGGCGTGGAGCTCATCGCCGAGGCGCGCCGTCTCCAGCCGTCCCTGGAAGCGGTGATGATTACCGGCTACGCCAGCTCCGAAAGCGTCGTCGCCGCCTTCGCCGCGGGTGCCAGTGACTACATCCTCAAGCCCTTTGACGACTTGCGGGTGCTGCGCGCCAAGGTGCGTGCCGCCCTGGAGCGCCGGACGGCGGGCCTGCTCGTGAGGGAGCAGGCGCGAGAGGTGGCCCGCGAGGCCGCGGCCCTCCTGGCCTCCGGACAGGACGCGCCGGAGCCCGCCCACGAAGCCCTGGAGGCGGAGCTGCGGGCCTACGAGGAAGCGGTGCGCCTGGGCCTCAATGGCCGGGTGGCCGTCGTGGGCAGCGCGAACACCGTCGCCGTCATGCAGGACGCCGGCTTCGACGCGGTGGAGCTGCCGCCCTACGCGCCCGAGCTGGAGCGCGTGGACGTCGTCATCGTGGAGACGGGCGACCCCCAGTGGCGCACGTTGGCCGAGCGCCTTCAGCGCAAGCCGCCCGACGTGCTCCTGCTCGCCAGTCCCGAGGCGGACCTGGGTGACTTGTTGGAGGCGATTACGCTGCGCATGGACCTGGTGGGCTTCGGCACCAGCCAGGGCGCCGTCGCGCTGCCAGAGAAGGTGCGCATGTTGCTGCTGCGCAGGGGCGTGCAGCGGGCGCAAGATCGGCTCGCCGCGGCGCTCGCCACCTTCCGGCAGAGCATCGCCGCGCCGCTCCCCTGAAGCCCTCCCGTCGAGGCGCCGGGCCCCGCAGGGCCGCCGGCGGCTGGCCCGCAAAGCAAAACGCCCACCTTCTTTTCAGAAGGTGGGCGTCTCAGTGTGACCCTGCCGGGATTCGAACCCGAGTTTGAGCCGTGAGAGGGCTCCGTCCTAACCGCTAGACGACAGGGCCAAAACTTGTTTCAGTCGCCGCTAACTGCCCGCGACTTCTACCTTTTTTCGTCTGCCCTCGTCAACCCTTTTGTTTCGTGCTGCCCAGGTTGCTTCGGACCGACGAGGACTACCACTGCGGAACTACAAGCTGGGGAACTAGGATTCGAACCTAGATAAGCAGAGTCAGAGTCTGCTGTCCTGCCGTTAGACGATTCCCCAAGGACCTGCTCGACTGCGGCGCTTCTCTACCAATACCACTTCGGGACTGCAACAACTTCGGTGCGGCGTTTACTTCTTCCTGCTCTTCGTCGTCGCCGGTTTCTTGGCGGGCCTGGCTGCCTGCTGGGTCGGGACGATGTAGATGCGAACCTCGTCGTTCGCCTCGTAAATGTTCAGCCCCGCGAAGTTCTTCCCCGAGGGGTTGGTGATGTGCACCGCCTTGACGCCCGGCTGGTTCACGATCTGCCGGCGGGGGTAACCGCTCGTCGAGTAGACCGCGCGGTAGTAGTCCAGCGTGCCATCGAAATCCCTGGGCGACCGGTAGCGATTCTCACCGACGCGCCTGGAGCCATCCGGCAACTGCGCGCCATTGACGACTTCGGCGCCCGCTGAAACCGCCCAGAGCGCCACCAGCGCCGCTCCGAGCGGGCGCGCCTTATAAAAACCGCGTTTCAGGCTGTCAAGGGCACGCATCATGGGTCCGAAAGATAGGGGCCTGCGCCGCTGACGTCCACCGCTACCTGCGCCTGACGCCTCAACCGCGCGTCAGCGCCGCGTCGATGCGCCGCAGGGATTCGTCGCGGCCCACCAGCACCAGCGTCTCGCCGATGCCCGGGCTGGTGGTGTTTCCGGTGAGCGCCACGCGGATGGGCTGCGCCACCTTGCCCATGCCGACGCTGGAGGCCTCGCTCACCTGCTTCACCACGCCGTCCAGCGCCTCCACCGACCACTCCGGCAGCGCGGCGAGCGTCTCGCGCACCTTGCGCAGCAGGTTGAGGGACTCTCCGGAGAGGTGCTTGGTGGCGGCCTTCTCGTCCAGGGTGATGCCGGAGCGGAAGTAGACGTTGGCCGCGGTGGTGGCGATGTCCTCCAGGGTGTTGGAGCGCTCGCGCAGCGTGCGCACAAGCGTCTCCAGCCGCGGGTCGCCCTTCGCCTGGACGCCCTTCGCCTCCAGGAAGGGGAGCAGCCGCTCCACCACGGTCTCCACCGGCAGCTGCTTCATCCACTGCTGGTTGAGCCACAGCAGCTTCTCCGGGTTCCACACGCCGGAGGTGGTGCCCACGTCGCTGAAGTCGAACCACTCGAGCATCTGCTCGCGGCTGATGACCTCGTCGTTGCCGTGGCTCCAGCCCAGCCGGATGACGAAGTTGAGCAGCGCCTCCGGCATGACGCCGTTGCGCTTGTGCACCATCACGTCCGCTTCCGGGTGCTTGCGCTTGGAGAGCTTCTCGCGGTCCGGGCCCAGGATGAGCGGCAGGTGGGCGAAGTCGGGAGGCGTCCACCCCAGCGCCTGGTACAGCATCAGCTGCGGGAAGGTGGAGTTGACGTGCTCCTGGCCGCGCGCGACCAGGGTGATGTCCATCAGGTGGTCATCAATGACGCACCCGAAGTTGTACACGGGGATGCCGTCCGCCCGCATCATGACCCAGTCATCCAGGTCGCTGTGCGTCTTGGTGATGGTGCCCAGCGCCTTGTCGGTGAAGGACACGGAGCCCTCGCCCGCGGGCATCTTGAAGCGGATGACGGCGTCCGAGGCGGCGCGGCCGGCGGGGGGCTCGGTCCGCTCGCGGCAGGTGCCCGGGTACTTGAACGCGCCGCCCGCCTTCTCCGCCGCCTGCCGCTGCGCGTCGAGGTCCTCCTTCGTGCAGTAGCACCGGTAGGCCTTGCCCTCGGCGATGAGCTGGTCGGCGTGCTTGCGGTAGGTGTCCAGCCGCTGCATCTGGAAGTAGGGGGCGTAGGGGCCTTCCTTCCCGGGGCCCTCGTCCCAGTCAATGCCCAGCCAGTTCAGCCCGTCCAGGATGGCCTGCACCGACTCCGGGGTGGAGCGGCCCTGGTCCGTGTCCTCCATGCGAAGGACGAAGGTGCCGCCCTGGCGCCGCGCCTGGAGGAAGTTCATCAGCGCCGTACGGGCACCGCCAATGTGGAGGTAGCCGGTAGGCGAGGGAGCGAAGCGGACGCGAAGGGCAGGAGGCATACGGGCGCGCGGATTAGCAGGGCGAGGATGGAGGGTCAACGCGGAGGGGCATTCCTGGAGTAAGTTGGATGGCCAGGGAGAACTCGTATGTCGATTCGTCAGGTAGTTCGCACGTTGCTCCTGGCTGTCCTCCTGGTGGGCGTGCCCGCGGCCGCCACCACCCAGCTCCGCGTGGACCTGTCCGGGCTCGCGGTAGGCGCGGACACCGTGGTCCACGGTGTCGTCCGGCGCGTGGAGAGCCGCTGGAGCGGCGACAAGATGCGCATCCTCACCGATGTCGAAATCCAGGTGACGGAGTCGCTCAAGGGCCAGCCTGGGAGCACGGTGCTCGTCACCCAGCCCGGCGGCCGCATGGGGGACATTGGCCAGGTGGTGCACGGCCTGGCGTCCTTCACGCCGGGCGAGGAGGTGGTGCTCTTTCTGCAGAAGCGCGGCCCGCGGGCCTTCCGCGTGTCCGACATGGCGCAGGGCAAGTTCCAGGTGAAGCGCGAGGGAAAGACGGCGCTGGCCGTCCCGGAGCCCACCGAGTCGCAGCTGCTGGACCCCGTCACCCGCAAGCCGGCCGCGTCCGCGCTCCAGGCCATGACGCTGGTGGCGCTGAAGGCCGCCATCCGTGAAGCCCTTGGGGAGCAGACGCCGTGATGCCGCTCGCGCCCCTGCTGCTGGCCATGGCGCTGGGCCAGACGGACCCCTACATCCGCAGCCGTGTCGATGCGGGTGACACGGGCACGCAGTGCCTCTACTGGACGTCCCCCCGCATCGTCTGGAACCAGAGCACCTACGGCAACCCGGACACGGCGGGAGACTCCGAGTTCGACGCGATTCGCGCCTCGTTCCAGAGCTGGCAGGACATCTTCGCCGAGTGCGGCAACCTCGCGTTGGTGGAGGGCCCGCGCGTGGACGAGCGCCAGGTGGGCTACCGGCGCCAGGGGGACAACACCAACCTGGTGCTGTTCCGCACCCGGGACTGCAACACCGTGGTGCCCGAGAGTGAGGCGTGCTGGGACGACGACACGTGCGCCAACACGTATGACTGCTGGGATGACGACGACAACACCATCGCCATCACCCTCACCACGTACGACGAGCGCTCGGGCATCATCTACGACTCGGACATCTCCTTCAACGCGGCGCGCTTCTCCTTCACGACGGCGACGTGCTTCCCCCCGACGACGACCCAATGCGTGGCCACCGACGTGCAAAACACCGCGACGCACGAGGTCGGCCACCTCATTGGCCTGGACCACACGCGCGCCAGCGGCTCCACCATGAATCCCAGCGCGCCGCCGGGCGAGGTGTCCAAGCGCGTGGTGGACTCGGGCTCGCGCGGCTTCGTCTGTGACGCCTACCCTCAGGGACAGGCCAGCCAGTCGTGCCTCCACCCGGTGACCTCCATCGACCTGGGGCCCAAGGCCGGAGGTTGCTCCGCGGCGGGCCCGGGTGGGGCGCTGGCCCTGGTGGCCGTCTGGTCGCTGTGGCTGGCGCGCCGCCGTCGTCACGAGGAGGCGGTCCGGTGAGAAAGGCACTGGTGCTCGCGGCCGCGTGTCTGGCCACCTCCGCCCAGGCGCAGCGGGGTGAGGAGCCGTCCTATCGCCGCACCATTGTGCCCGGGCACCCGCTGTGCCTGCTGTGGCCGGTGCGTGAGTACGTCTACCACCTGGACGCGGCGGGCAGCTCGCGCACGCCAGGAGACTCCGAGGTGGCGGCCATCGAGGCGTCCTTCGACTCGTGGCGGCGCGTCTCCGACGGGTGCAGTGACTACCGGTTCACCCGGGGCGAGGACCGGCGAGCGCCCATCGCGGTGGGCTACGACGAGACGCGCCCCCGGGAGAACTACAACATCGTCACGTTCCGGGAGACGGCGTGCCACGAGGTCGCCCCGGCGGACGATGCGTGCTGGACCGAGGAGAGCTGCGGCAACGTCTACCGCTGCTGGGAGCATGGGTCCGGAACGATTGGCCTCACCACGTCCACGTTCTCCTATCGGGACGGGCGGGTGTTGGACTCGGACATCGAGCTGAACGCGTCCCAGCCGGCGGGGGGCTACAGCTTCCTCTTCACGACGGTGGACTCGCCGGTGTGTGAGGGCGAGCCCTCGGTGGACTGCGTGGCCACGGACCTCCAGAACACCATGACGCACGAGATTGGCCACGTGGTGGGGCTGGACCATGTCTTCGTCCCGGGCGCGACCATGGAGGCCACCGCGCCGCCGGGGGAGACGCGCAAGCGCGTCATCGACTCGGGGTCGGCCGCCGGGTTCTGTGACATCTACCCGCGTCACCTGCCGCCCACCCAGTGCTTCGTGCGGGAGGGCGCGGGGTTCGCGTTGAAGGCGGACGGCCGGGGCAGCGGCTGCGCGGCGGCGCCGGGACCGGTGGCGCTGGGGCTGGTCGCGCTCGTCCTGACGCGTGTGCGGCGGCGCGCGGTCCGCGCCGCGGCGTTCCTCCGGCGGGATTAGGGGGCCTGGCGTGGCCGTCGCATTCTTCGACCTGGACAAGACGCTCATCGCCGCCAACTCGGGCTCGCTGTGGATTCGCCGCGAGCTCGAGCTGGGGCACATCTCCCGCTTCCAGGCGCTGCGCGCCAGCCTCTGGATTGCCCGCTACCACCTGGGCTTCGTGTCCATGCAGGACGCCGTGGCGCGCGCCATCGCCCAGCTCGCCGGAACCCCCGCGAAGCCGCTCCAGGAGCGCACCGCCGTGTTCTACGAGGAGCAGGTTCGGCCGCTCTACCGGCCCGGCGCCTGGGCCGTGCTGGACGCGCACCGGCGCGCCGGGGAGCGGCTCGTCCTGCTGACGTCGTCCACGGGCTACCTGTCGGAGCTGGTGGCGCGGGAGCTGGGACTGGACGCGGTGCTGTGCAACCGCTTCGAGGTCGACGGCGCGGGCCTCCACACCGGCCGCGCCCTGGGCACCATCTGCTTCGGCCAGGGCAAGCGCGTCTGCGCCGAGGCCTACGTGCGCGAGGCGGGTGTGGCCCTGTCGGCGTGCGCCTTCTACACCGATTCGTATTCGGACCTGTCGGTGATGGAGGTCGTGGGGCGGCCCGTGGCCGTTCACCCCGACCACCGGCTGCGCCGCCACGCCCGGAAGCGGGGCTGGCCGGTGGTGGACTGGGGCGTACCACCCGGCGGCGCTGTGCCGGCCGTTCCGCCCGCGCCGCCCGTGGTGCCGTCCACCGGACCCTGATTCGCACCGGGTCCGGCGGGCACGTCAGCGAGGCCTCCTCAGCGGCGCGGTGCCACCAGGCGCATGCTGAAGGTGTAGTCCACGTTCACCGGGTAGCCCTTGTAGACGATGGGCTTGTAGGTGCGGGACGCGAGGGCCTCCAGCACCACGCGCTCCATGTGGGCCACGGCCTTGATGGTCCGGCACTTCTCCACGCGGCCCTGCTGGGTGATGGTGCAGCGGACAATCATCACGCCGCTCGACTTCGCGGCCATCGCTTCGCGCGTGTAGATGATGTCCTTGCCCTGGCTGACCATCTCCGGGCGAGGCATGTCCTCATTATAGGGGAGCACGTCGCCACGCGCGGAGGCCACCGCCGCGTTGGAGAGGACCGGCAGCGCCAGCCCGGCCGTCGAGCCCCTGGCAGGAGCCGCGTCGGTTGCCGAGGCCGTGGCGCCTCCCACGGCCGCCGCGATGGGGAGCTCCGCGGCGGGCGAGGCCGTGGGGGCGAGCAGCACCGGCGCGGACATGCCGCCTGGCGTGGCCACCGGCTCCTCGACCTCCTCCGCCGTCTCATCCGCGCTCACGGAGGCCACCCCGACGTGCCGGCCGCCGCCCCGGCGCTTCTGGAGCTTCTGCGACAGCACCACCTCGCCCGTGCCGCCCGTGACGACGGTCTCCATCTGGTAGCCCTCCATCGCGAAGGTCAGCTCCACCGTGACGGAGCCATCCTGTCCCGCCGGAATCTCCAGGGTGAGGGGCGTGACGCCTCGCTCCTTGCCCCGGTAGAAGACGCGGGCGCCGGAGGGCTGGCTCATCAGCTTGAAGCGGACCTTGCTCGCGTTGGCGGCGGCAGCGGGCTCGGCGGCCGGCTCCGCGGCGGGCGCGGCGGCGACGGGCGCCGGGGCCTCCGCCTGCGGCGCGGGGGCCGGCGGTGCCGCTTCCTTGTTGGCCATGAAGAACACCGCGCCGCCCGCGATGAGGGCCGCCACGACGAGGCCGCCCAGGCCGCCCGTCAGCAGCGTGCGCTGCCGGGCGCGCTCGACGTCCTTGGGCACCTCCACGCTGATGTCCACCGCCAGCGTGTCACCGGACTCGGTGTTGTTGCCCACGTTGGAGAACAGCGCGGGGGACGGGTAGGGGCCCGTCGTCGTCGCGCCGCCGGGCCGCTTGAAGATGCCGCTGTTGCCGCCCGCGGCCATGCTCGCCTCGCGCAGGCCCTCCAGCAGCTCGTCCATCGTCTGGTAGCGCCGCGCCGGATCCTTCTCCAGGCAGCGCCGCACCACCGCCTCGATTTCCGGCGGGATGTGGAGGTCCGGGCGCACCTGCTGGAAGGTGGGCGGGGCTTCCTTATAGTGGGCGAAGATGAGCTCGATGTGGTCGCGCGCGATGAACGGCGGACGCCCCATCAGCATCTGGAAGAGCACGATGCCCAGCGAGTACACGTCGCTGCGCGCGTCGGTGGCGTTGCGCGCCTGCTCGGGCGCCATGTACTGCGGCGAGCCCAGGAACGTGCCGTTCTGGGTGATTTCGGGGGAGAGCTGCCCCTCCTGGGGCGCCGCCACCGACTTCACCAGCCCGAAGTCCAGCACCTTGACCAGGTCCTGATCCTGCTCGTTGAGGAGCATGATGTTGGCTGGCTTCAGGTCGCGGTGGATGATGCCCTGGCTGTGCGCCTCGCGCAGCGAGCGGCAGATCTGCTGGGTGACGGAGATGGCGCGGGACCACGACAGGGGGCCGACCTGCCCCAGCACCTGGGCCAGCGTGCGGCCGTCCAGGTACTCCATGGCGATGAAGAAGATGCCGTCGTCCGTCTGCCCGTAGTCGATGACGGTGACGGTGTTGGGATGGCGCAGCTTGGACGTCAGCGACGCCTCGCGCAGGAAGCGCTTCTGGAAGCCAGGGTCCCGGCTGCTGGGGAAGCTGGGGTTGAGCACCTTGATCGCCACCACGCGCTCGAGCGGTGCCTGCAGGGCCCGGTAGACCCGGCCCATGCCTCCGATGCCCAACGGTTCCAGGATGCTGAAGCGGCCGTTCAGGGTCCGCCCGATGAGCGGATCCGCGCCCGTTCCAGTGGGTGCCTCGGGATTCGGCGAGTCGCCCTTGATCATTCGTAGCCCCAGACAGCAAGCAACATCGGTTCTCCAGAAGTGTCGCCGCACTTCATCAAACCATACCTGCCGCGCGCTTCGCACCAGGGGGTTGTCCGATCCAGCACGTCTGACGCCTTCCGTTGCCGCCATCACTCGTCATTCGTGTGAGAGTGAATGCCGGTTAGCCCGCATTGACGCTTCTTTGTCTGACAGACTAGCGTGCTCAAATCCCGCGCTTCAGTGACAGGCGGGAGTTCCCCTGATGGCAGACACAGCAGATAATTCCATGGCCGCGCAGTCGCGCCGCCTCTCCGTCGAGGAGCGGCTGGGTCAGCTCGAGACGGAGCAGGCCCGGCTGCGCCAGGAGCTGGCGTCGCTGGCGGGTGAGCTGCGACTGCCGGGCATGTACCTGGCGGTGGACGCGGCGGGTACCAGCGCGCTGCTGGACGCGGAGACGGTGCGGGAGGTGGTGCGGCTGGTGGAGCTGGAGCCGCTGCCCGGGGCGCCCGCGCACGTGGCGGGGACGTTCGTCTACCGGGGCAGCCCGGCCGTCGTCGTGGACCTGGCGGCGCTCCTGGGGGTGAAGCGGGAGGCCTCCCTGGATGCGCACCTGGTGGTCTGCGGTGGCGGCGCGCGCACGGTGGCCGTGCTGGTGGACCGCGTGCGCGACCTGGTGGAGTCCCCGGTGCTGGTGGACGGGACGCCGGATGGGGCGTCGCCGCTGCCGTGGGATGCCAGCGGGCTGATGGCGGGGCTGTGCCGGACGCCCGAGGGCGTGCGCCCGTTGCTTCGGACGTCCGCGGTGCTCGTGGGGCCGGAGGCGCCGTGAGCGAAGGGGTGCTCGACGACGCGACGCTGGCCCGGGTCGAGGACGTCCTCCAGTCGGCCTGCGGGGTGACGTTGGCGCGCAGCCTGCGCCGCTCGCTGGAGACGGCGCTGGGCCGTGCCGCGCGTTCGCGGGGCCTGGCTCCCGACGCCTTCCTGCGCAAGCTGCTGGTGCGCGAGGCCGCGGCGGTGGAGTGCTTCATCGAGCACGCCGTCATCGGCGAGACGTACTTCTTCCGTCACCCGGAGCACCTGCGCACGCTGGCGCGCCTGGCGCAGACGCACCCGGCCCCGTGCTTCCAGGTGTGGAGCGCGGGCTGCGCCAGCGGCGAGGAGCCCTACAGCATCGCCATGGCCCTGCTGGCGGAGGGGCTGCCCGAAGGCCGCTTCCGCGTGCTGGCCACGGACGTGTCGGGGCGGGCGCTCCAGCGCGCGCGGGACGGCGTGTACGGCCCCTGGTCCCTGCGCCGCATCGAGCCGGAGCTGGAGAAGCGGTTCCTGGTCGCCAGCGGCGACGACGCCTCCGTCATCCCCCAGGTCCGGCGCGCCGTGGAGTTCCGGCGCCACAACCTGGCCGTGGACCCGCCGCCCTTCATGGGCCTGGGCGCCATCTTCTGCCGCAACGTGCTCATCTACTTCCCGACCGAGCTGGCGCGGGAGGTGCTCAAGCGCTTCATCGCCGCGCTGGCTCCCGGCGGGCTGCTCTTCGTCTCTCCGGCGGAGGTGCCGCTCACCAATGGCCTGGGCCTGGAGACGGTGGACGCCGAGGGCAGCGTGGCGCTTCGGCGCCCGGTGCCGGGCGCTCCGCGCGCCGTGACGTCCGAGGCGCGGCTTCCTCGCCTGGGGGCGGGCCGCAATCAGGTGGCCTCGGCGGTGCCGCCAGCCGGGTGGTCTCAGGCGCTGGACGCTTCAAGGGCGCGCCGCGCGCGCGTGCCGCCCCGGGGCGCGACGCCGTCCACGGAGGGAGGGCCGCTGACGTTCGACACGTCCCTGGGCGCGCCCGGGACGTCGCGTCCTGGGTGGGCCGCGTCCACGCCAGCCTCCGCCGCGCTGGCCGTACCGCGGCCCGTGGCCGTGGACGCGTCCCTTGCCGTGGAGGGCCCTCCCCTGGAGCGCGCCATCATCGCCGCGCGCGCGGGCCACTTCGAGGCGGCGGAGGCGCTGGCGCGCGAGGCCGCGAAGGCGCTGGTCCCCGAGGCGTACCTGCTGCTCTCCATGGTGGCCGAGGTTCGTGGCGACCTGAACGGGGCGGTGGAGGCGATCCGCAAGGCGCTGTACCTGGAGCCCCGGCTGGCGCAGGGGCACGCCACGCTGGTGGCCCTCTACGGGCGGATGGAGCGGCGCGAGGACGCGGAGCGCGCGCGGCAGAACGCCCTGCGCGCGCTGGACGGACTGGATGATGAACACCCGCTGCGTGGGGTGGAGACGATGACGGCCGGCGGCCTGAGGCAGGCCCTGGCGCCAGTCGAGCAGGCTGGCTGGCATGGCGTGCGCTGACAGGCGCGCGCTCCGCACGAGGTGGGAGGCAACGTGGACGTCAAAGAGACGCACCTGACACCGCCGGGCCGCGCGCCGGGGAGCAGGCTCAGTCTGCGGATGAAGATCCTCGCGCTCACCGGGGCGACGGGGGGGCTGGTGGCCGTCATCCTCATCACCACGACGTGGATGCAGATGGGCGATGCGCTTCGCAATGACCTGTCCCGCCGCGCCAGCTCGGTGAGCGTGGAGCTGGCGAAGACGCTGACGCCCCTGCTGGGCACGAGGCGCGACCCGGAGCGGCTCCAGGAGCTGGTGCAGGGCGCGCTGAGCCTGGGCCCCGAGGTCGCCTATGTCCGCGTCCATGACGCGGACGGCGTCCTCCTGGGCGAGTCCGCGGCGGAGCGCTACGTCGGCGAGGCGCAGGCTCCGGCCTCCGTCGAAGGCGATGCCTCGGTGCTCCGCCGCAGGTCCGTGAAGGGCACGGGCCTGGTGGAGACGACGACGCCCGTGCTCGCGGCCGGCTCCACCGCGCACCTGGGCACCCTCCAGCTGGCGCTCCATGAGGAAGGGCTGAGCCAGACGCTGCGGGAGGCCACGCGCTTCACGGCCATCATCAGCCTGCTCGTGCTGGTGGCCTGCCTGGTGGCGGCATGGATTGTGTCCGGGATGCTCGTGGTGCCGCTGGAGCGGCTGGCGCGCGCGGCGGCGGGCATCGCGGCGGGGGATTTGCGCCAGCAGTTGGACCTCCAGGGCTCGGATGAGATTGGCGACGTGGCGCGCAGCTTCGCGGTGATGACGGACGCGCTCTCCCACCTGCTGCAGGACCTGCGGAGCGCGGCGGCGGAGATGGAGCGCGAGGCGGCGGGCGTGCTGGCCACCTCCACCCAGCAGTCGGCCATGGCCCACCAGCAGGCCTCCGCCATCAATGAGACGAGCACCACGGTGGCGGAGATTGCCCAGACGTCCAAGCAGGCCACGGCCTACGCGGACTCGGTCATCTCCCAGACGCAGAAGTCCGAGGCCCTCAGCGCGGAGGGGCAGAAGGTCGTCGGCGAGAGCGTCTTGGGCATGGAGAACCTGGGCGAACAGGTGAAGGCCATTGCCCTGTCCATCACCGACCTCAGTGAGCGCACGATGCAGATTGGCGACATCATCGGCACGGTGAAGGACGTGGCCGAGCAGTCCAACCTGCTGGCGCTCAACGCCTCCATCGAAGCGGCCAAGGCCGGGGAGCAGGGCCGGGGCTTCGCGGTGGTCGCCACGGAGATGCGTACGCTGGCGGAGCAGTCCCGCATCGCCGCGGAGCAGGTGCGCGGCCTGCTCAACGAGGTGCAGAAGGGGACGCGGCAGGCGGTCAGCGCCACGGAGGAGGGCAGCCGCCGGGCGCAGGCGGCCATGGAGCTGGCGCGCGAGGCGGGGACGACCATCCTGGGCCTGTCGGAGGTCATCCGCGAGTCGTCGGGCGCGGCGCGGCAGATTGCCGGCAACACGCGTCAGCAGACCATTGGCGTGGAGCAGATTTCCACGGCCATGAGCGAGCTGACGTCCGCCATGGGAGACTCGGTGGAGAGCACCCGGCGCATCGAACAGGTGTCAGGCAACCTGACCAATCTCTCGAAACGGTTCTCGGACCTGGTGGGTAGGTACCAGTTATGAACGCAAAGGTGCTCATCGTCGAAGACACGAAGACCATCACCAACCTCCTTCAGGTGTACCTGATGGGGTGGGGGCTGGAGTTCTTCGACGCGCCGAATGGCGCGATTGGACTGACCAAGGCGCGGGAGCTCAAGCCGGACCTCATCATCTCCGACGTGCAGATGCCGGAGATGGACGGCTTCGCGCTGTGCGCGGCGGTCCGCGCGGACCGGCAGCTTCACGACACCCCTTTCATGATGCTCACCTCGCTGAAGGACGACGCGAGTCGGCAGAAGGGCAAGCTGGTGGGGGCCAGCGCCTTCCTCAACAAGCCGGTGTCCGTGGACGACCTTCGTTCGAAGGTGCGCGACATCCTGAAGCTGCCCGCGACCCGGTACTGAGCGCATGTCGAAGGACGACGCCAAGATGGATTACGCCGGGCTGCGACGCCAGCTCACCGAGGCGCACGCGCTGCTGGACGGCAAGCAGGGGGTGAGCCCGGAGAAGCGGCGCGAGGTGCTGAGCGCCCGGGCCCGGGCCCTGGCCGAATCCCGCCACGAGGAGCGCCAGGAGGTGCTCTCCGTGCTGGCCTTCACCGTGGGCGGCGAGCGCTATGCGGTGCGAATCGAGCACGTGGACCACGTGATTGAAGCGCGCGGCATCGCCTCGCTGCCCGGTGCTCCCCGGCACGTGCTGGGGGCGCTGGTGAGCCGCTCGCGGGTGGTGCCGGTGTTGGACCTGCGCCAGCTCCTGGGGCTGGAGGGCGGCGGCATGTCGGACCTCGGCAAGGTGGTGGTGGTCGAGGCGGATGACAGCGAAGAGGGGTTCGGGCTGGCGGCGGAGTCCGTCGAGGGGCGCAAGGAGTTGCCGAAGGGGGAGCTGTCCCAGCCTCCGCCCGGGCCCTTCTTGTTCCTCACGCCGGACCGGCTGACGGTGTTGGACCTGGAGCAGCTCGGGGGCCCGTCCGCCACGCGGCCCGAAGGGGAGTAGGCACGCGCCATGGATCCTCAGCTCTTGCGCAGCATCTGGCCGGTGTTCTCCGCGGAGACGCGCGAGCAGATTCAAGCCATCGGGTCGAAGGTGTTGGGGCTGGAGGGCCCGGCGCAGGGGCGTGAGCCGGACCTGCTCCCGTCGCTCAAGCGGCTGGTCCACAGCCTCAAGGGCTCCGCGGCCAGCCTGGGCCTGGACGACATCGAGCAGGTGGTGCACGCCATCGAAGACGGGCTGGCCACCTTCAACCAGGAGGAGCGGCTGCCCCGCGACCTGGTGGAGGCCATGCTGCGCGGCCTCTCCGCCATCGAAGGCGCCATGGCCCGTGGCGACGCCGGCCAGTCCCCCGTGGTGGAAGGCCTGTCCTCTCTGCTGGCCGCCCTGGGGCACGAGTCCGCGGAGGCCGTCCCCCAGACGGAGGCCTCGGGCGCGGCCGCGCAGGGGCTGGAGGTGCTGGACCTCCTCGAGGCGGGGCTGAGCGCGCTGTGCTCGCCGGACGTGCCGGACCGGGCCGCGGTGGTGCGCACGGCGGTGGAGCGGGCCCGCACGTTGAAGGCGTCCGCCGAGTCCGCCGGGGCGCAGAAGGTGGCCACGCTGGCGGAGGCCGCGGCGCTGGGCTTCACGCGCATGGAGCCGGGCGGTGACTCCGCGGGGCTGGCCGCCGCGGACGTGGCTGGCACGCTGGTGGAGCTGCGGACGGCGTTGGAGGCCGCGGGTGGGGCAGGGGCGGTGGCGCGCGCCGTCCATGCGCTGCGCGAGTCGCCGGTCCCCGCGCCCGTGGAAGGCGCGGCGGCGCAGGGGGCCCCGGCCGCGGTGGCCACGCCGGAGTCCCGTGGACCGGCGGACCAGACGGTGCGCGTGTCGGTGAAGACGCTGGAGTCCATCGCGCTTCAGGTGGAGCTGCTCCTGGCCGGGCGCGCGCAGCAGACGCGGCGGGGCGCGGCGCACCGCGTGTTGATGGACGGCATGCGCGAGGTGCTGATGCACCTGGAGCGCGCGTCGGCGCAGCTCGCGATGGCGGGCGGCGGTCCCGCGCTGGAGCCGCTCCGCGCGGGCGTGACGCAGATGCGCGGGCTGCAGAAGCAGCTCCTGGAGCTGACCAAGGAATCCCACCGCGACGGTGAGCAGCTCACGCTGGTGGCCCAGGTGGCGCGCGATGACCTGCGCGACCTGCGCATGGTGCCGGCCTCGCAGGTGCTGGAGCCGCTGCGGCGCACCGTGCGCGAGACGTCCGCGCGGCTGGACAAGCAGGTGACGCTGGAGCTGACGGGCGGCGAGGTCCGGTTGGACCGGCGCATCCTCGACGCGCTGAAGGACCCGCTGCTGCACCTGGTGCGCAACGCCATGGACCATGGCCTGGAGTCCACCGAGGAGCGGCGGGCCGCGGGCAAGCCCGAGGCGGGACGCCTGACGGTGCGGGTGGAGCCCCGGGGCCCGCGCATCGCGGTGGTGGTGGAGGATGACGGCTCCGGCTTGTCACCCAGCCGGGTGCGCGCCACGGCGGTGCGGCGGGGGCTGCTGCCGGCCGACGAGGCGGAGAAGCTGTCGGACGCGCAGGCGGCGCGCCTCATCTTCCAGCCGGGCTTCTCCACGCGGGAGCAGGTGACGGCGACGTCCGGGCGGGGCGTGGGCCTGGACGTGGTGCAGGCGACGGCGCAGCGGCTCCAGGGCTCGGTGGACGTGGCCTTCACGGCGGGGCGGGGGACGCGCTTCACCGTGGACCTGCCGCTGACGCTGGCCGCGGCGCTGGGGTTGCTCGTGCGCACGGGCACCACGGTGTCCGCCATTCCCTCCGACAGCGTGAATCGCATCCTCCGGCTGAACCCGGATGACGTGGGCACCGTCGCGGGCCGCGTGGTGGCGCGCCTGGACGGGGAGCAGCTCACGTTCCTGCCGCTGGCGGAGGCCATTGGCCTGCCCCGGCTGCCGCTGGCGCTGGACTCCGGCAAGGTGCAGGCCGCCGCGCTGCTGACGGTGGGCGAGGACAAGGTGCTGTACGCTATCGACGAGGTGGTGGGGCAGCAGGAGATTGTCGTCCGCTCGCTGGGGCGGCACCTCAAGGGCGTGCGGCACCTGGCGGGCGCGGCGGTGCTGGATGACGGCCGCGTGGTGCCGGTGCTCAACGCGGCGGAGCTGGTGCGCGCGGCGCGGCCGGAGACGCGCTCGGTGGCGCGTGAGACGACGCGGCCGCGCATCCTCGTCTGTGACGACGCGCTCACCACGCGCTTCGCCATGAAGTCGCTGCTGGAGATTGCCGGCTACCCGGTGGTGACGGCGGCGGATGGTGAAGAGGCGTGGGGCATCCTGGAGCGCACGCCCTGCCAGCTGGTGGTCAGCGACTGGCAGATGCCCCGGCTGGACGGCGTGGGGCTGGCGCGGCGAATCAAGTCGCACCCGCAGCTGCACCGCACGCCCATCATCCTGGTGACGTCGCTCGACAGTCCCGAGGACCGCGCCGCCGGTCTGGAGGCGGGCGCGGACGGGTACCTCGTCAAGCGCGAGGTGGAGCGAGGCCGCCTGCTGGAGCTGGTGCGCCAGCTGCTCCCCGCGTCCTGACGGCGGCGCGCCTCACGCGTCGCGAGGCGCCACGGGCACGGTGTCGTCCACCGGCAGGTGGACCACCCAGCCGTTGCCGGTCTCCTCCGGCAACGAGAGGCCGCCCCGCAGCCGCTGCGTCAGGTGCCGCAGCAGCGTGACAGTCTTGTCCGGCAGCGCCTTGCCGCCCCGGAGGGTGACGCGCAGCTGCCACACGCCCGCGTCCCCCGCGGCCTCCACGCGCACCGCCGCGGGCGCGCCCGCCGCCGCCACCGCGCGGGCCAGCGTGCGCACCAGCAGCTCCACGTCATCCCGGGAGCCGGAGATGGCCACGGGCCGGTCCGGAAGCGTCAGCGTCGTGTCCACGCCGCGCTGGCCGCGCGCGGCGGGGATGAAGGCCGTGCGCAGCATGGGGCGCAGGTCCGCCACGCCCTCGTCCCGCACCTGCGCCAGCCGGCGGTCGATGATGGCGCTCTGGTCGTCCGCCGAGCGGCGCAGTCGCTCCAGGTAGCGCTGGATGGGGGCCGTCAGCCCGCCCGCCGTTCCCTTCAGCATCATGTCCACGTATCCCTTGATGACCATCAATGGTGTCCTGAGGTCGTGTGAAGCCCGGGAGCGCCGGTGCTCCTGGTTCACCACCTGCCGCTCCAACCGCCGCTGCGTCTTCAGCAGATGCACGTGCCGCGCCGCCGCGTCCGACTCGCGGGCATGCGCCGCGAGCAGCACGGCGCCGAACGCCGACAGCCGCGCGAGCACCCGCGCGTCCCGGCCGGTGGGCCGTTCGGGCCACACCACCAGGGCCGGCCGACGGCTCACCCTTCCCCGGACGCGCGTGGCCGTGACGACCCCCGTCGCCGCGACGCAGACGCGCCCGTCATAGAAGGCCGCTCCGGAAGCGCCCGTCATCCGCTGGGCCTCGCGCACCAGGGACTCCAAGCCCGCACGCGCACCACAGCGGAAGGCACGCTCGGCGACCGCCGCCAGCGTCTGTTCCACCCCTGCATCGGACTCGTTGCCGATGCGCCACCCCGTCCAAGCACCTGCCAGCACGCGGGAAGGTATGGGCACGCCACGCACGCGCCGCAACACTGCCCAGGGTGGGAGCCGGGCTGCCACGAATCGGAAATCCTTTTCCCTTCAGGGCGTGTGATCCCCCCACTTTTTACCGTCAGGGGGAACGGAGCCGCCGCGCAACCCCGCTCAACTCCTGAGAAACAGCCCCTGGCCAGGCACTTGCTAACGGCATCCGGCACGGGTGGCGGAAGGGGCGAATGGGGACTCTCGATTACTACGCGGCGATCGCTCGACTTGCACCAGGCGCACTGGCGCGCAGCGCGGTGCGGCGTGTCCAGGGGGTGGCGCGGCAGGCGCTCTATCGTCGGCGCGAGCGCGCGGACGAGGTGCAGCTCCTCGAGTGCTACGGGGCGGCGGATGGCGCGGAGCTGGTGGAGCTGGCGCTGGGCCAGCGCACCTCACGCATCTGGTGTGAAGTCTCCCAGCGCGCGTCGGTGCTGGAGGCGCTCGCCTCGGTGCCCGGCGGCCTGGAGCGCGCGCGGGCCCGTGCCCAGGCCGCGCTTCGCCAGGAGTGGGACATCTTCGGCACCCCGGTGGCTTTCGGCGAGGGCCGTCCGGTGGACTGGTCCTTGGACCCGGTGAGCGGCCACCGCTATCCGGTGGAGCCCGTGGAGCGCCTGTCGCTCGCCGTGACGGGGAGCGACCCGAAGTACCCGTGGGTGATGGGCCGGCTCGACAGCGTCGTGGCGCTGGGCCAGGGCTACTGGGTGGAGACGGCCGCGGACGTGCGCGCGCGACTGGCGGACGCCTTCGTGGCGCAGGTGCTGGACTTCCTCCAGGCGAACCCCGTGGGGCAGGGCGTGCACTGGGCGTGCGCCATGGAGGTGGCGCTGCGCGCCGCGAACCTGGCGCAGGCGCTGGCCATGTTCTCCGCCGCGTCCGCGGTAGCCCGGCCGGACTTCCTGGTGCCGGTGCTGAGCGCGCTGGCCGAGCACACCGCCTGGGTGGAGGCCCACCTGGAGGACCGCGGCGCGGTGCCCAACAACCACCTGGTCTCCAACTACGTGGGCCTGTTGGTGGTGGGCCTGCTCTTCCCGGAGCTGCCGGGCGCGCCGCAGCAGGTGTCGCTGGCGGTGGGGGGGCTGCGCGAACAGATGGAGAAGCAGGTGCACCTCGAGGGCACGTCCTTCGAGGGCTCCATTCCCTATCATCGCTTGTCGGTGGAGCTGTTCACGCTGGCGTACCTCGCCGCGCGCGGCGCGGGTGTGCCGCTGGGGCCCAGGTACGAGTCCCGGCTGCGTCGCATGTTCCACGCCGTGCGCGCGTGGTGCTCCGAGCAGGGCCTGGCGCCGCAGATTGGCGACAACGACTCCGGCCGCGTCTTCCCGCTGCGCGAGCGCGAGGACAACGCGCACGGCTATCTGGTGGGCCTGGGCGCGGCGCTCTTCGGCGATGCGGGCCTGGGCGGTGGCGAGCTCGTGGACGAGGCCGCGTGGCTGCTGGGCCGCGCCGGGCAGGCGCGTTTCGCCGCGCTCGCGCCCGCGCCCGCGCCCGCGTCGGTGAGTTATCCTGAGGGCGGTTTTCACATCTTGCGCGGCGCGGGTGTCGTTATCACTGTCAGCGCCGGCAAGCAGGGACAAGGCGGAGTCGGGGGACACAGCCACAACGACAAGCTTTCTTTCGAGCTCCACGTCGACGGGCGTCCCGTCATCGTGGACCCGGGCACCGGCACCTATACGCGTGAGCCCGCGCTGCGGAACTGGTTCCGCGGAACGGCCGCGCACAACACGGTGCAGGTGGATGGCGCGGAGCAGGCGCCCCTGGACGCGGCGCGGCTGTTCGCGCTGCCGGAGGAGGCGCGGGCGCGGGTGGTGGCCTTCCTGCCGGGGAAGTCGGTGGACAGGTTGTTGGTGCGGCATGACGGCTACCGCCGGCTGGCCGCGCCCGTGGGAATCGAGCGCACGTTCCGGCTGGACCGGGGCGAGCGCGCTCTGGCCGGACGTGATCGCTTCGTGGGCATGGGCCGGCATGACGTGGTGGGCAGATTCCATCTGCCAGATGAACAGGCGCGAGTGGTGTCGCCTCAAGCGCAGGTCCTGTCACGCGCGGGTCGTGTGATGGAGGAGCCGGTGTCGTTCGAGCCGCTCGTGGTGGAGCTGGGCCCCGAAGAGGCCCCGCTCGCCTGGGTGGTGCTGGAGCAGGGACTGAGGGCGCGGTTGGTGCCGTCGAAGTATTCGCCAGGGTACGGCCGGGTGGTGCCGTCGCTGGCGGTGGAGTTCCGGGGGCAGGTGACGCCTCCGGCGTGGCTGAGGTGGGTGGTCGTTTTCCGCTGAGTGTCGGGTCGGGATGTGACCGTTTCAACGGCACGTCGCATGAGGAGAGGTGAGGACGATGAGGGTGATGGTGAGCAGCCCGCTGCTGGAGCGCATCAAGAAGCGGGACGCGAGGGTGGGTGTGGTCGGACTTGGCTACGTCGGTCTTCCGCTGGGCATGGCGTTCGCGGAGGCGGGCTTCCCCGTCATGGGGCTCGACATCGACAAGCGGAAGATTGACAAGATTGAGAAGGGGGAGAGCTACATCAAGCACATCCCCAGCGCTCCGCTGTCGGAGCTGAGCAAGTCAGGCAAGCTGAAGGCCACCACGGACTTCGCCAAGGCGAAGGACATGGACTGCGTCATCATCTGCGTGCCCACGCCGCTCACCGCGTCGCGTGAGCCGGACATGAGCTACATCATCCAGACGGGGGAGGCGCTCGCGCCGCACGTGCGGCGAGGACAGCTGTTCATCCTGGAGTCCACCACGTACCCGGGGACGACGGAGGAGGTGCTCAAGCCGCTGCTGGAGAAGAACGGCCTCAAGGCGGGCGAGGACTTCTACCTGGCCTTCAGTCCCGAGCGTGAAGACCCGGGCAACAAGAGCTTCAACACCAAGACGATTCCGAAAATCGTCGGGGGCTACTCTCCCGCGTGCTCCGAGGTGGCCGCGGCCCTCTACGGCAGCGCGCTGAAGGAAGTGGTGCCGGTGTCCTCCACCCGCGTGGCGGAGCTGACCAAGCTGCTGGAGAACATCTTCCGCTGCGTCAACATCGCCATGGTCAATGAGATGAAGATGCTCTGCGACCGCATGGGCGTGGACGTGTGGGAGGCCATCCAGGCGGCGAGCACCAAGCCCTTCGGCTTCATGCCCTTCTACCCGGGCCCGGGCCTCGGTGGGCACTGCATCCCCATTGACCCGTTCTACCTGACGTGGAAGGCGCGCGAGTACGAGTTCCACACCAAGTTCATCGAGCTGGCCGGCGAGGTGAACTGGCAGATGCCGTACTACGTGGTGCAGCGCACGATGGAGGCGCTGAACAAGAACAAGCAGACGCTCAACGGCGCGAAGGTCCTCTGCCTGGGGGCGGCGTACAAGAAGGACATCGACGACATGCGTGAGAGTCCGTCGCTGCGCATCTTGACGCTGCTGGCGGAGAAGGGCGCGGACCTGTCGTACCACGACCCGTACGTCCCGGAGCTGCACAAGGGCCACGGCTTCAACATGGAGATGAAGTCCGTGCCGCTGAATCCGGAGACGCTGGGCCAGTACGACGCGGTCCTCATCCTCACGGACCACTCGGACATCGACTACGCCATGGTGGTGGACCGCTCGAAGGTCGTCATCGACACGCGCAACGCCACCAAGGGTGTCAGCAAGGGACGTGAGAAAGTGACGAAGGCCTGACAGTCCTTCGCCGCCCGCCCGGAAACCGACCCTCCGGGCGGGGGGCCTCTCGTTCACGGATTCCGCCTTCGCGGCGTCCGTGAGCGCGGAGCTGCTCGTATCGTGGAGGGGATGGGCTAGTGTCGGGGCCGTGCAACCCCTCCTCCAAAACGTGTTTCCCCTGCTGGCACTCTCGGCGCTGCTGACGGCGGCGGCGCCCGTGCCGGATGCGCGCGTGAAGCTGCTCGAGGCGATGTCCACCGAGCTGGCGCGCAACCACCAGCAGCTGAAGATGCAGAACCACGAACCCCCGTACTTCATGAGCTACCAGCTCAAGGACTACGAACAGCACGCGATTTCCGCGCGCTACGGGGCGCTGTTCATGGACGACGGCTACCGCGAGCGGAAGCTGTACGTCGACGTGCGCGTCGGTGACTACGACTTCGACAGCTCGGTGGCGGAGGGGCTGGAGTTCAGCTTTTCGACCAAGGGCACCAGCTACGTGTCGCGCAAGGAGGGCCCGCTGGACGACTCGCCGCTGGCGCTGCGCACGTCGCTGTGGCTCATCACCGATGAGAAGTACAAGTCCGCGCTGTTCCAGTACCTGAAGAAGAAGGGCGAGGACGTCTACGCGGTGGAGGACCCGAAGCGTCCGCCGTCCTTCACGCGCGAGAAGCCGGTGAAGCACGTGGCGCCGCCGGTGGAGGCGCCGTTCGACCGCGAGCGCTGGGTGAAGGTGGCCCGCGACGTGTCGGCGCGCTTCAACGCGCACCCGGAGCTGTTCGACTCGGAGGTGCGCGTCACCAAGGACAAGGTGACGCGGCTGTTCGTGTCCTCGGAAGGCAGCCGCATCATCACCGAGGAGACGCTGTACGGCCTGCATGTCTCCGCCGTCACCCGTGCGCCGGACGGGCAGCTGCTGGACAACTCACGCAACTTCTACGTGCCCGCCGAAGCGGGGCTGCCGGACGCGGCGCGCCTGAACAAGGCGGCGGATGACGTCATCCGGGAGCTGCTGGCCCTGCGCGCAGCGCCCGCCATCGACCCGTACACGGGCCCCGCCATCCTCGCGCCGGAGGCGGCCGGGGTGCTCTTCCACGAAGCGGTGGGGCACCGGCTGGAGGGAGACCGGCAGGAAGGTGACAACGAGGGCAAGACGTTCAAGGGCCAGGTGGGCAAGCAGGTGCTGCCGGCGTTCATCTCCATCCACGACGACCCGACGCGGCGCGTGCTCCAGGACGAGCCGCTCAACGGCTACTACCTCTTCGACGAGGAGGGCGTGCGCGGCCAGCGGGTGACGCTGGTGGAGAAGGGCGTGCTGCGCAACTACCTCCAGGGGCGCCGGCCGGTGGAGGGCTTCCTCCAGTCGAACGGCCATGGCCGCAGCCAGGGCAACCTGAAGCCGGTGGCGCGCATGGCGAACCTGCTGGTGGAGAGCACGCATGGCGTGAGCGACGCGGAGCTGAAGAAGCGCCTGATTGCCGAGGCGAAGCGTCAGGGCAAGCCGTTCGGCCTCATCATCCGTGACATCACCGGGGGCAACACCAACACGTCCGGCTACGGCTACCAGGCCTTCAAGGGCGTGCCGCGCATGGTGTACCGGGTGGACGTGAAGACGGGGAAGGAGACGCTGGTGCGCGGCGTGGAAATCGTGGGTACGCCGCTGTCGGCGGTGAACCGCATCCTCGCCTCGGGGCAGAAGCCCGGCATCTTCAACGGCTTCTGCGGCGCGGAGAGCGGCAACGTCCCGGTGTCCACCGTGGCGCCGGCCATGCTGCTCCAGGAGCTGGAGCTCCAGCGCACCATGGAGGGGAAGGACCGCCCGCCGATTCTCACCAGCCCGGCGGCGCTGGAGTCCCCGGCGGCGAAGCCGTAGCGCTCGCGCCTTCAGTGCCCCAGCCGCTCGTGGGCGGTCGCCAGCACGCCCTGAAGCCGCTGGGGCTCGAAGGGCTTGGTGAGCAGCGGGTTCTTCACCTGCTTGAGGAAGCGCTGCATCTCCACTGAGAAGACGCCGCCGGACATGAAGACGATGCGCTCGTGCAGGCCCGGCCACGTCGCGCGCACCGTCTCGTAGACGTCCATGCCGGTCAGCTCCGGCATCATCAAGTCACAGAGGATGACGTCGAAGTCCGGGGTGGCGCGCAGCCGCTCCAGGGCTTCCCGGCCGTTGGCCGCGGAGACCAGCTCTTGGCCGCGCATGAGGCGGCGGAGCAGGTCCACCACCCGGGGCTCGTCGTCCACCACCAGGATGCGCCGGGCGCGGTGCGTGGGCGCGGCTTCGCGTGAGGCCACCTTTGGCTCGGGCCGCGCGGCGCGCCGCAGCGTCACCTCCACGGTGGTGCCCTTGCCGGGCTCGCTGTGCACGCGGAGGTCTCCGCCCAGCGACGTGACGATTTCGCGGCAGATGGGCAGCCCCATGCCCATGCCCTCGCCGCGCGTGGTGAAGAAGGGGTTGAAGACGTGGGGGAGAATCTCCGGCGGGATGCCCCGGCCGGTGTCGGCGACGGACAGCACCACCGCGTCGGTCTCCTCGCGCAAGGAGAGCGTCAGCTGATTCTCGGAGACGCGCCCTTCGGGAAAGGCCTGCGCCGCGTTGACCACCAGGTTGAGGACGACCTGGCCCAGCTTGGTGGGCGTGCCCAGGACGGGAGGCACGTCCGGCCCATAGTCCCGCACCACGCGCGCCCGGTGGCGCAGGTGCGTCGCCGCCATGCGCAGCGTGCGCTCCAGGACGGCCGGGAGGTCCACGGGCTCGTCGGCGCGGGTGTCACCCTGGGAGAGGGCGCGGAGGTCCGCCACGATGCGCCGGATGTGCCGCGCGCCTTCCAGCGCCTCCTCCAGTACCTGCTGGCACTCGTCGGCCAGCGGGGCGGGCAGGGTGTGGCAGGGAAGCCGCTGCCGCAGGTACTCGATGTTCCCCATCGTGTACGCGAGCGGGTTGTTGATTTCGTGCGCCACCCCCGCGGCGAGGAGGTTGAGCGGATTCGTCCGCTGCTCGCGCCCCTGCTCCATGCTCAGCCGGGCGGACCGCTCCTCACGCGTCAGGGCTTCCCTCGACAGCAGCGCTTCCAGTTCACCCCGCACCTGCTGAAGGGCGGCCGTCTCACGCTGGAGTGCCTCGCGGACGTCCGAGGGAAGGTCCGCGCGCGCAGGCGGCGCCAGCTGCTCCAGCGCGGCGAGCGAGGCCCGCATGCGCTCCAGCAGCGTGTGTCCGTCCGACGGCGCCCCGGACCGAGGCTTCGGCGTGTCCTCCTGCTCCATGGTGTGCCCCTCGAACCAGGGCCGACGACGCCCCGCGGCTACCAGTTTCCCACTTGGTGAGAAATTTGTTCGTGCCTCTATACACTGCATCCAGTGTGCACTTTTGAAAAATGCAGGGACGCAGCAGCGCCTCACTGAGGGGTAGGTAAGGGTACGATGGGCATGGGGCTCGCGGGCCGGGGACGCGCCGGGTGGAGCTGTCTGGCGCCCTTGAAGCCGCGCAGGCGCACGTAGCGGCGGAAGTCCTGGAGGAAGCTCTCCTGGGGGACGCCCACGGCGCGCTGGAAGGCGCTGTCGAAGTCCGGGCCCTGGCTCATGCCGCGCAGCACCTTCCGGATGGTGTCCTCGCCATAGCGGCGCGCCAGGAAGGTGAAGGCGTGGTGGGCGGCGCCATACACGACGCCGCTCTCGGACTGGTAGAGCGCGTCGGCTTGCGACAGGGGGTCGGCGTTGGGGTGCTGGCGCCAGTAGTGCTCCAGGTCGTCCAGGCTGGAGACGCGGTAGCCCTGTTCGGCGGTGTAGGAGGCCATGCCTTCGCGGAACCAGAGGGGAATCCGCTTGCGCGTCCAGCCGAGCCGGTCCGAGGCCACCTGGTACATGAGGCTGTGGGTGAGCTCGTGCAGCAGCAGCTCGTCCACCTGGCGCTGGCTGGCGCCTCGGGACGTCCAGGTCCGAGGGCTCTGCAGCTCGATTTGCTCGTAGCGCGCCCAGGCGCGGAGGAAGTCATGGCCCGGGCGGTTGGCGGCGCGCTCCAGGGCCGCGTGGTTGGGGTGGACGACGATGGTGACGGTGTCGTCGAAGGTGCCCCAGCGCTGGAGCCGGGGAAGGGCGCGCTCGACGGCGAGCCGCACCTGGACGGCCGCTTCGGCGTCGCGCGGCTGGTATTCGACGTCGATGCCGGTGCCCCTGCCGGCGAGCACGCGGGCGCTCTGGGAGGCGGCGCAGCCGGTGAGAAGACTCAGGACGAGCAGCCCCGCTGCCCAGCCGGGACCACCGCGACGCAACCTTGCTGCGGGTGACGCCTGACTCACTCCGCACCCAACCAGCGCAGCACCGCGCGTCCGACATCGGCCACGGTGGAGAAGGACTCCACTTCGGGCGCGGGCGGGCCGAAGTAGAGCACGGGCACGGGGTGAAGCGTGTGTCCCCGCGTGGAGAGGTCCTCCACGTTGCCGTGGTCGCTGCAGACGAGCACCCGGGCGTCGGCGGGGCGTGTGGCCACGAGCGCGCGGGTGAAGGCGTCGAACGCGTCCAGCGCGGCCAGGGCGGCCGTCCAGTCCTGGGCGTGGCCGGCCTCGTCCGCCAGGTAGTGCTCGAAGAAGGTGAAGTCCGTGCCTGCCGCGATGTTCCAGAACACGGCGGCGGCTTGCTCGGGCGAGCGCTCCGGCGCGGGCAGGCCGTAGGCACGGGCGCTGGCGCCGGTGATGTCGTGGGTGAGGCCGTCCCCGGCGCGGGCGTCATCGAGCGTCCGCAGGGGGATGCCCCCCGCGGCGAAGGCCAGCTTGGAGGCGGAGGGCTTCACCTTGCGGAGCGACTCCGGGGACAGGACGAACTCCGGCGGGGACGTGCTGGGCCGGCGGGGAACCCCCAGCGCGTCCAGATAGGGGGCGGGATAGGCGTTGGCGAAGGTGGCGGTGCGGCCCGCCGCGCCCAGCCGCCGGATGATGGAGCGGTCCGCCATCAACCCCCGGAGCGGCGCGTTGGGGTAGCCGAGGACGTGGCGGCCCAGCAGCACGGGGGCCGGGTCTCCCGTCAGGATGGCCGTCTGATTGGACGCGGACTGGGGCCGGCCGGGGACGCCGAAGGTGGTGTCCGTGGGGATGCAGCGGCCCGCGTGGGGCAGGGG
>NZ_JAAIYB010000389.1 GCF_010894475.1 Myxococcus vastator | reverse complement strand
GGGCCCACCCCACCGCCCGTGGGGCCCGCTCCCGCCAAGGCACAGGGGGTGGCATCCGACGGCGCGCAGGCCCCCGCGGCGCAGTCACCTGCCGAGAAGGCGCCCACGGCCAGCCTGGGAGCAGCGCCCGTCGCCGTGAAGCCGGCAGGCGAGGCTCCGTCGCCGGTGACGGATGGAGAGAAGGCGCGAGTCGCCGCAACGGAGCCTGGCGCCGCGGTGGACTCCAGCGCCGCGAAGCCGTCGGGCCCCGCGGTGGCGCCAGGCGCTGACTCCGGCGCGGCGGAGGCCGCGACCGATGAGGCCGATGCGCCCGCGTTGGAGCCGCTGGAGCCCGGCACGCCGATGGTCGCCGAGGACGCCTCCGAGCAGGGCGAGGCCACGCGCGACACCGTCGAATCCGAGTCCGCCGAGCTGGAGGAGCTGCGCGCCCTGGAGGGCGCCGCGCTGGACCCGGCGTCGCGTTCCACCGCCGAGGTGATGCAGTCGCTGCGGCGGCTCGGGCTCGCCAACCCGCTGCGGATGCGCATGCTGGACGCGCTCGACGAGCACACCTTCCGCGAGGACGAAGCGCTGCCGGAGATTCCGCTCATCACGGACCTGGCAACCTTCGACGTGCGGCAGATTCAGGACCGCTACGACATCCCGGTGGAGATGCAGCCGCTGGTGGCCCAGTACGTCCAGTTCTTCCAGGGCCCCGGCCGGCGCTGGTTCCGCAAGTGGATGTCGCGCGCGGCCCGGTACGTGCCGGTGATGCACCCCATCCTGGAGCAGTACGGCCTGCCGAAGGACACGGTGTACCTGGCGATGATTGAGAGCGGCTTCTCCGCGCACGCCTATTCGTGGGCGCACGCGGCGGGGCCGTGGCAGTTCATCTCCAGCACCGGCAAGCAGTACGGGTTGAAGCAGGACTTCTGGGTGGACGAGCGGAGGGACCCCATCAAGGCCACCCACGCCGCGGCGTCGTATCTGAAGGACCTCAAGCGAGAGCTGGGGCACTGGTACCTGGCGTGGGCCGGCTACAACACCGGCTCCGGGCGCGTCCGGCGGATGGTGGCGCGGCACGGGACGACGGACTTCTGGCTCCTGTCCGAAGAGCGCGGGCTGGCGAAGGAGACGAAGCACTACGTGCCCAAGCTGATTGCCGCGGCGCTGGTGGCCAAGCACCCGGCGGCGTTCGGCTTCAAAGAGAACGAGTTCGACCCCGAGCCCGTGCTCGACTTCGACGAGGTGCAGCTCACCGACGCGGCGGACCTGGACGTCCTCGCCCGCGCGGCCGGCGTGTCCGTCAAGGTGGTGCAGGACCTCAACCCGGAGCTGAAGCGCTGGTGTACCCCGCCGGCGACGGCCAAGAAGCCCTACACGCTCCGGCTCCCCAAGGGGGCGGGGACGCAGTTCGCGGACAACTACAAGCGCATCAGCCCCGCGGAGCGGCTCACCTTCCGCATCCACAGGGTGAAGCGCGGCGACACCCTGTCTCAAATCGCGGAGAAGTACGGCACGGCGTCCGAGGCCATCCTCCAGATGAACCAGTTGAAGTCGGCCCACAGGTTGCGCGTGGGCGGGGAGCTGGTGATTCCGATTCCCGCCGGCAAGCGCTCGGGCGGCGCGCTGGCGACGAAGGTGGCGCAGGCCCGCCGCAGCGGCGTGGTGGTGCGGCCCGAGGACGAGGTCCCGGCGGGCACGCCCAAGGGCCCGGTGGCCGCGGGTCCCGTGAAGAAGGAGACCATCAACGGGCGCACGCGCGTGACGTACGGCGTGATGTCCGGCGACAGCCTCTGGGTGATTGCGAACAAGTTCAACGTGTCGGTGGACTCGCTGAAGCAGTGGAACAACCTCAAGCGGCGCAACCCGACGCTCCAGGTGGGCTCCACGCTGTTCGTCTGGCCCGACGGCAACACGGCCACCGCCAGCGTGCAGGAGCGCGGCGGCACGGTGCTGGCGAAGCACTCGGTGAGCGTCGCCAGGCCCGCGGGCAAGGCCGGCAAGGTCCACGCGCTGGCGGAGGGCGAGACGCTCTGGTCCATCGCGCAGCGCTACGGCGTCAGCGTGGACGACATCATGCGGTGGAACAAGATCAAGGACCACCGCACCCTCCCCACGGGGAAGGTCCTGCTCCTCAGCGCGCCGTAGCCTCCGGCGCGACGGGACGACGCGCACGGAGTCCGCACGGGCTGGCTTCGGGCGAGTGATTTGCACAGACGCGGAGGATGACCTCATCCATCTCGCCGACGAGCACCCGCCTTCCCGTCCTTCCACCTGACGTCACGGACGCGCCGCCTCCGGTTTCCATTGGGAAGTCCACCCGCGTCCAGCGCGCGGTGGATGCGCGTCCACCGTCCGGGACGCCCCTGCCCCTGGAGGGCGTGGACCGGCTCGCGCGCACCCCAGCGCCCCCTGCCAACGCGCGCTTCACCGGGCTGCCCCAACTGGCGGACGTCGCGTCAGGGGCCCAGGTTCTGGGCGCAGGTAGCCAGGGCGAGGGCCTCCGCGCCGTACAGGCCGCCCTGCTCGACCTGGGCTTCGCCCTGCACGGCGGCGCGGACGGGCGCCACGGCCCGCACACCGCCCGAGCGCTGCGGAACTTTCAGGTCCATGCCTCGCGCACCTTCCCCGCCGTCCTCCCCACGGGCGCCCTGGATGCCGCCACGCTGCGCGCACTGGATGCGCTGGCGCCAGCGCCAGGGGCACGTGGGCAGACACGGGGACTGCCTTCCGCCTTCTTCGACGGACAGCAGGTCCGCGTGGTGGTGGCCCTCCGGGAGCACCGGACCTTCCTCTTCGACACCCATGGGCAGCTCGTGGACATCTTCCCCAACGCCACGGGCGCCGCGGCCTCCCCGACCCGCACCGGGCTCAAGGTGGTCCGCACGAAGCTGGATCAACTGGCCACCGAAGCGGCCGGCGCACGGCTGTGGAACGACCGCCACGTCTTCGGCGTGCGCATGCTCGACCTCTCCTGGGCGGATGGCCGGCACTCCGGTGAGGAGCTGCACGGAACGAACGCCCCGGCCCTCCTGGGCACCGACGTCTCGCACGGCTGCATCCGCCACTCGAACGAGGCCGTGCGCGTGCTGCACGACGCGCTCTCCGTCGGCGACCGCGTGGCCGTCGTGGAGCACGTGGACGACCCGCACCTGGGCGTACCGCGCCCCGTGGCGTGAGCCCGTGCTTCGCCTTGAAGCGAAGCCCAGGCCGAGAAGCCCCGCGTCAGTTGCCGGGCGCGAAGCGGAACAGGCTGGCCGCGAAGTACAGGCTGTCGCGCTGGAAGACGCCCTCGCCCGGCGTGCCCTTCTCCAGCTTGTCCTGAACCCGCTTGGGCAGGTTGGCGTAGAGGTCCTGCCCCAGCAGCTCCTCGATGCGGTCCACGGGCACGCGGTGCGAGTCGAGCAACGGAAGGATGTCCTCCTTCTTCGACGGCCCGTCCTTCGCGTTGGGCACCAGGTACGCGTACATGGTGAGGCCGCCGTTCGGCAGCTCGTGGAGGACCGTCTTGAAGTTGTGCGTGGGGATGGCGAGGCGGCGCTCGCCCGCGCCCGTCGTCTCCCGCTGCGCCGGCGGCACCGGCTGCCCCTGGTCATCCAGGTACAGGTTGCCGGTGAGGATGTACGCCTTGCCGCCCTGCGAGTTCACCAGGCCCGAAACGCCCTGCTCCAGCGTGCGCCACACCTGCTGGTTGTGGTTGCCGTGCTGCGGGGCGATGTTGCTCATCTGGTGACTCTCGTTCATCGCCTCCTGCGTGGGCGAGTCCTCCGCCGGCTTCATGTGGCCGCGGTCGAAGCCCGTGTTCGTGTAGTCGGAGTCGGTGACGCCAGCGCGGCCCAGCTCGGGGTCGCGCACGAAGGTGCTCTCCAGACGGCTCACGCCCGCGGGCGTCTCCTGGACGTCCGCCGCGGACAGCATGTAGCTCACGAAGGTGGGCACGTTGGCCCCCTGGTCCAGCGCCAGGCGCGCGTACTCCTTCACCAGGCTCAGGCCATTGGCGCCAGGCGCCCCCTCCGGACGCAGCGGATCCAACTCACCGGCCGCTTCGGCCACGCGGCTCTGCAGCGCCGCCATCTGCTGGTCCGGCACCCAGCGGGTGTCCGCGTGCTTGCCGGCCTTCGAGGCCTGGATGAACGCGTCCAGCTCCTCCGCGCTGAGCTGGCCGTCGGCGTTGCCACCCAGCAGGTCCGCGCGCCGGGCCACCGTGGCCTGCCAGCCGCCCTCGAAGGCGTCCACGTCCACCGCAGTGCCATTCCCCTGCGCGAGCTTCGCGTCCAGCGCGGAGCGCTTCTGCTGAAGCGCGGTGGACGTCAGGTACTGCCCGTCCTCGGGCGCGGCCAGGTAGCGCTCCAACTCCGCCGCGGACACCGCCCCGTTGCCATTGCGCGACTTGACGCCGCTCGCGGCGTCCGCCGCGTTCATCAACCCCACCTGCCAGCTCTCATCCGTCCAGCCGAACTTCTCCTGGAGCTCGCCAATGGGCACCTCGCGGGCCGTCGAGCGTCTCCAGCTCCCTCCCGGCGTGGTGACGGCATTGAGGGGCGAAGCGGCCGATGCCGGGCGCGGGGGAACGACTCGCGTCGAGGTGGGTCGCAGCGTCATCCTGAATGTCCTCGGGGCCGACGAGGAGAAACACGAGGTGGGGCCCCGCCTCCCATCGTCGGCCGTTCGCCGCGCCAAGTTGCGTCACGGCTCCGTTTTCTTACGAAGAAAAAGAATCCAGGGGTCGCTTCGCACCTGGATACCCGCCTAACCCTTCTTTCCGGGGGCTTTTGACGGGCTCAGGGCCTCGGGGCCCGCCTTCTGGAGGGCCTGGACAATCCGAGCCTCGGCCTGGAGCCGCTCCACGTAGTCCGAGGACAGCCCGGCCTCCTCCGCCGACAGCGCCAGGGTGACGAGGAAGGCCTCGCTCACGAGCCCCTGGGCGGGCGTCGCGGGAGCCGCGGGCGTGAAGACGTGGGCGCTGAGCACGGCCCCGGTGAAGGTGCGCACCTTCACCTGCCGGACGTCGGTGGCGCCCGCCATCGCCGACTCCAGGCGGACCAGCGCGTCCCAGGCGTCGGTGGGAACGCGGCGGAGCATGCCGGGGAGCTTGCGGCCCGGCGCATCCACCAGCCGGGCCACCTTCCCGCCCCAGGCCGCTGACGCCACGTCATAGACGACGTCCACGTCGAGCGCCTCGGCCAGCTCGCCCTCCAGCACGTCGGGGATGGGCGGGAGCCCCGGGAGGCGCTCGCGCGCAATCACCGGGGCCAGGTCGAGCGAGTACGCGAACCAGGAACGCGGAGCAGTGGGGCCAGCAGCCATGCCCCCAGTCTCAGCGGACCGTGCGCCCAGGACAAGCGCCTGGGCGTGAGGCGGCCAAGGCTACTGCGACTCCAGCAGCGCCTTCAGCTCGCGCACGCGCCGGGTGATGTAGTCCCGGTCCAGTTGGCGGAAGCCCTCGGGCAGCAGCTCGCGGCTGGTGCACTCCTGCACCGCCACCAGGTTCTGCAGCTCGATTTCCAGCGGGTAGCTGGGGGGCACGAAGTCCGCGAGCACCGCGGCCAGGTCGTCCTTCGTCACCCCCTCGCGGCCCTCCGCCAGCGCGCGGAACTTCGAGCGCACCATGACGGCTTCGATGTCCGCGCCGCTGAAGGCGCGCACGCCCTCCGGAATCAGCGTGGAGAAGGACTCGACGCCGTCCACGGACACGCCCGTCTTCTTGGACATGACCTGGAACAGCTCGTCCCGCTCCGCGTCCGTCTGCGGGTAGAAGAGCGCCAGGTGCTCCTCCGCGCGCCCCTGCCGCTTGAGGTCGATGGGCAGCAGGTCCGGCCGCGCCGTCATCAGGAACCAGACAATCTTCCCGCGGTAGAACGTGTTGCCCATGAACGAGGCGATGGAGCCGAACACGCGGCTGCTCGTCCCGGAGTCCCCGCCGGAGTCGCGGTTGCCGAGGAACGTGTCCGCCTCGTCAATCATCACCGCCACCGGCCACAGGGCCTTGAGCAGGTTGAAGATCTTCTCGAGGTTCGCCTCGGTGACGCCCTGCCACTGGCTGCGGAAGTTGAGGAACTTCACCACGGGGATTCCAATCTCCCCGGCGAAGCAGCTCACCATGAACGTCTTGCCCGTGCCCACGGGGCCCGCCAGCAGGTAGCCCATGGGCATGACCTCCAGGCGCCCCTTCTTCAGGGCCGCGGCGGCCTGCCGCAGCATCTGCTTGGCCTTGGCGTGTCCCGCCACCGCGTCCAGCGTGTGCACTGGCTCGATGAACTCCAGCAGGCCGTGGCACTCCGCCTGGATGATTTCGCGCTTCTTCTCCTTGAGCAGCTCGGAGGAGATGCGCACCTCGCGCTCGAGCGCCTCGGTGAGCACCCGGTCCAGGTTGATGCGGGACAGGCCCGCCGTCATCTTCGCCAGGCCCGCCAGCGGCACGTCCGACACCGACTGGAGCCGCTTGCCCTCCAGCTTGTAGCGCACGTACTCCAGCCGCTCCTCCTCCGTGGGCAGGGGCAGCTCGATGGGCGCCACGTACGGGTTGCGGCTGATGCGCGGCGACACGTCCGCCAGGTTCTCCGCCAGCAGCACCACGGACACGTCGGCCGCGAGGAACTGCGGGTCATGCGCCCACTTGTCCAGCGTGGCCACCACGAAGCGGTCCTCGCTGGAGAGGTGGCTCATCTCTCCGCCGGGGACGAGCGTCTCCGCGAAGTCGATGATGAGCGCCAGCGAGCGGCCCTCGCTCAGGCGCATGCGCATGAAGTTCTCCAGAATCTGGAGCGCGCGGCCCGGATCGCGCGGCATGACCTTGGCGTAGTCGGTGCCGTACAGGGCGTCGTAGCCCGTCATGGCCCGCTGCAGATCCTTCTGCGTCTCCGGCGTCGCGGAGCGGATGCCGGAAGAGCGGTCATAGAAGATGACGTGGTCCCTGCCGCCAAAGAGCTCCTCGGAGAGGAACGTCTTGAGCGTGCCGAAGCCGCGACCGCCATCCTCCAGTTGCAGGGGCTGCAAATCCCGCACGGCCCCGTACAGCAGGAAGGCGCTGACCGTCTTCGTGTAGTACTTCCGGGCCAACTGCTGGGCCCAGCGAGGGAGATCCGCCAGGGGATCTGCCTTGCTCACCTTGCGCACCTTGCTCACGAACTCCCGCCTCCTCTCGCGCTAACGGCAGCGCGGCTGCCGCTTGAGGGAAACGCTCGCCGTGGCCGGCTCATTGCCTGGCGCCGCGTCCGGGACGTCCACCTCCGCCTCGTTGTGGCACTTCAGCTTCAGGGTGAGCTGCCGCGCGCTGGGGGACACCTGCACGACGGCGGGCGTGGTGGCGCCCATGTCCTTGCCGTCCACGAAGATGGTGGCACCGGCCGGCTTGGACTCCACCTTCACCGACACCCGCGTCACCAACGGCTCCAGCTTGAGCGACACCTCCACCGGCCCGGCGCCGGACACCGGCACCCGCTTGGACGCCGGCTTGTGGCCAGGCGCACTCACCTCCACCACCCACTCCGAGCCGTTGAGGGGCACATCCTTGATGTAGGCCGCCACCTTGCCCTGCTCGCGCACCACCCGGCCATCCACCTTCACCTCGGCCGTGGCGGGCTCCGTCGTGAGCACCAACGCCGCGGTGCGGACCAGGCTCTCCAGCACCGCCTGCACGGGCGTGACGTCCTTGCCCGCGGCGACGTCCACCGTCTTCGTGAAGGTGTTGTAGCCCTCCGCGCTCACCACCACCATGACCTTGCCGGCGGGCACCTCGCGCAGGAGCGTCGCGCTGCCACCCTCCAGGGGCACCAGTTGCGTGTCCAGGCGCACCTGCAGGCGGCCGCGGACCTCCGAGGGCACGCCCTGCAGGTCCACCAGCACGTAGCCCACACCGGGCCCGGACATCGCCCAGCCAATCAGCGCCAGCACCAGCACCGCGACCGCGCCAATGCCGCCGAAGAGCACCTTCCTCGGGATGGGCGCACGGCCGCCCACGGGCGGCATCGCGCCGGTGGGCCGCGCCGGGGCGTCCACGTCGTCTTCATCGTCGTACGCGGGGGCCACCGGCGCGGGCGGGGCC
>NZ_JAAIYB010000388.1 GCF_010894475.1 Myxococcus vastator | reverse complement strand
CCATGGGACGCCGCGCGGGGTCCACAGGATTCCGAGCGCCGGGACCCGCCATGGGTGCGGCACCCGGGCCCGCCACGGGCCTGCCACCGGGACCCGCGCCAGGGCCCGCCGCGGGGCGGACACCGGGACCCGCGATGGGCGCCGCACCCGGGCCCGTACTTGGCGCGGCACCCGGGCCCGCCACGGGGCGAACTCCGGGACCCGCGATGGGCGCCGTACCCGGGCCCGTACCTGGCGCGACGCCGGGGCCTGCCGCGGGCCTGACACCCGGGCCCGCCACGACGGGCGCTCCGGGAACCCCACCCACGGGAGCAGCCTGCTCCGCGGCGGAGGCGGCCGGTGCGCCCGGGCCCCACAGCTCGCGGGGAACGACGTCTCGCGCTTCCGGGAAGCGCCAGGGAAAGGCGAAGTTGAGCCCGTCCTCGGACATCTGGAGCCGGCCCTGGATGGAGCCGCTTTCGATGAGCAGTTCAATGGTCGGCAGGGTGAGGGGCCCCCACATGGTGCCCCTGTCGTTGCGGACCCAGTACTGCCGGACCTCACCCTCCGCCATGCGCGGCCTTGCTCCTTCGTCCTGCGAGAAAAGCGAACCCTACCGCTGTCCTCCGCCGCATCAAAGCAGAGCGCCGGAGCGCGAGCCCCTTACTTCGACTCAGGGCGCCGCGCCATCCAGCGCCGCGAGCCCGAGCGCCGCCAGACACGCCGCGTCCGCTTTCTGTTCAGCGGGCGGGTCGAAGCAGTACACCTCGCTGTCGAAGACCTTGCACAGCCCGTCCGGGGTGGACGCACAGGCCGACTTGGAGAAGGCGGTGGTGCAGTTGTACCCACACACCGGGCCCGCCTCGGTGTTCTTGCACTGCGGCGCGGGCAGCTCGCGCTTCCAGGCGCACAGGGCGGCGGGGGAGGGGTCGAAGCAGCGGAGGTTGCCGCCGGCCAGCTTGCACACGCCCGCGGGCGTCCGAGCGCAGCGCACCCCCTCTGGGGCGTTGATGCAGCCATAGCCGCACGTCAGCTCCATGGCGTTGCTGTGGCACTGGGCGGTGGGCGTGTCCTTGCCGTACACGGCGAACACCACGGCGGGCGGGTCGAAGCACTCCACCTCGCCGCTCCGTCCCCGGCAGACGCCCGCGGGGGTCTGCGCGCACTTCACCCGGCCGGGCTGCGTCGCGCAGTTGTAGCCACACGCCACCACCCCATCGATGCTCTGACACCCCGGCTTCGGCAGCGCCGCGCCATAGGCCTTCTGCACGTAGGCCGGCGGGTCGAAGCAGACCGCCTGCCCGTCAATCACCTGGCAGTGGCCCTGCGGCGTCTGCGCGCAACGCACCCGCTGTCCGTCTGACATGCACCCGTAGCCGCAGGACACCTTGCCGTCGATGGCGCGGCACGTCGGCTTGGACGGGTCCAGCGGAAGCGGAACCGAGCCCAGGGTGAGCGCCAGCACGGTGAGGAAGGAAGCGAGCACGGGGACCTCGGAGGGGGGAGCAAAGTCGCCCCGTCATGAACGCCCAAGGTGGGTGACGACGCAAGAAGCGGGCGGTCATGGGCGGCGGGCCGGGCCCGTGGTACCCAGGCGCCGCCCGCGAGGAGGCTCACCCGGTGGACGTGGACGTCAGTGCGCTGCACCTCATCCTGCTGTGCCTCGCCGCGCTGATTGCCGGCATGGTGGATGCCATCGCGGGGGGCGGCGGGCTCATCTCCCTCCCCGCGCTGCTGGCCGCGGGCCTTCCGCCCCACGTGGCGCTGGGCACCAACAAGGGGCAGTCCGTCTTCGGCGCGTTCGCCGCGCTGGTGCGCTTCTCCCGCGCGGGGCTGGTGGATGGGCGCCTGGCGCGGGTGACGTTCCCCTTCGGCCTGGGTGGGGCCTTCGCGGGCGCGGCGCTGGTGCTGCTGGTGAAGCCGGAGGTGCTCAAGCCGCTGGTGCTGGTGCTGCTCATCGCGGTGGCGGTGTTCCTCGCCTTCCGCAAGTCACCGCGTCCGGGGGACACGCCGGAGCCCGGGCCGCCCGCGCGCGCACGGGCCATTGGCGCGCTCATCGCGCTGGCCATCGGCACCTACGACGGCTTCTTCGGACCGGGGACGGGGACGTTCCTCATCGTGGCCTTCTCGTCCCTGCTGGGACACGGCCTGGCGCGCGCGTCCGCGGACGCGAAGGTGGTGAACTTCGCCTCCAACCTCGCCTCCGTCGCGCTGTTCGCCCTCAAGGGCCTGGTGCTGTGGAAGGTGGCGCTGCCCATGGCCGGCGCCCAGTTCGCGGGCGCCTGGCTGGGCGCGCACCTGGCCGTGAAGGGCGGCGACACGCTGGTGCGCAAGGTGGTGCTGGGCGTGGTGCTGGCCCTGGTGCTCAAGCTGGGGCACGACGTGGTGACGGCCTGAGAAGCCCGTCACCCGCCGTCAGCCGATGTGCACCAGCAGCGCCTCACGGCGCTTCGCCACGGTGGCCATGAACTTCTGGAGCTCCTCGAAGTAGGAGAGCAGCTCCTCCAGTGGGTCCACCTCGGCCTCGGGCTCGTCCCACGTCCCGGGGTAGATGTCCTGGGCCTGCATGGCGGCCGCGTCGTAGCGCGCGCGCAGCGTCTTCTCCGTCACCTGCTGGAGCGCCGTGGCCAGGGCCTGGACTTCGGCCGGGGTGAAGACGCGCGCGGTGCCTTCCTCGGAGGGGATGTCGCCCACGTCCTCGCCGCCCCGCACCAGGAAGTCCAGCGGCGCGCTGCCCTCCCACGGCGTTCCGGTCAGCAGGTACTGGAGGCCGTGCCACGCCTCGCCGATGTCCAGCTCCAGGAACGCCGAGCCCTTCGGGTCACCGAAGTCCTCGTCATCGTCGACGAAGTCCTCCAGCCGTTCGGGGAACTGGAGCAGGGCGACGCGCTGGGGCTCGGTGGCGCTGCGCAGGGTGCAGAGCATCTCCATGGAGCTATTCCACCACCACCAGCTTGGCGTTGTTCTCCACGGCGGTGCCTTCCTTGGCGAACAGCTCCGTCACCTTGCCCGCCTTGGGGCTCTTGAGCTCGTTCTCCATCTTCATGGCCTCCACCACCACGAGCCCCTGGCCCTCCGTCACCTCGTCGCCCACCTTCACCACCTTGCCGGGCATGGGCGCGGTGACCAGCTGCTTGCCTTCGACGGAGAAGGCCGCGTTGGCCGCGCGCAGCCGCAGCCGGCGCTCATCCGCCACGTCGATGCGGTTCACCTGGCCGCGCAGGAGCACGCCGAGCTCGTCGCCGTTCTCCTCGAACTCGACGCTGTACGACTGGCCGTCCACCAGCATGGACAGCGTGCCGTGCTCCAGCGCCAGCGCGTCCACCTGGTACGTGGTGGCGCCCACGGTGATTTTGTACTGGTCGTTCCCCAGGGGCTCCAGGTCCACGGGAACGGCTTCCTTCTGGCCCTGCTGCTTCGTGAAGTAACGCATGGAAGTCCTTCCGAGCTTTGGGGTTAGCGGCGCGTGCGCAGCGCCAGCTTCCACGGGGAGACGCCGCCGTTGCCACCGCCCTGGCCGCCGCTGGCGCCGGGCAGCGTCTTCGCGCGCTTCTGGTCCTTCTGGTACGTGTGCACCACGCTGGCCAGCAGCGCCATCTCGCTCAGCTTCGCGTCCTCCGCGCCCAGCAGCGCGTCGTGCTGGCGGGTGAGGAAGCTGGTGTCGTAGTCGCCCTCGATGAACTCGGGGTGCGCCAGGATGGCCTTCAGGTAGCGGATGTTGGTGGTGATGCCCTTCACCACGTACTCGGACAGCGCGCGCTGCGTGCGGGCGATGGCCTCGCGCCGCGTGGGGGCCCACACGGACAGCTTGGAAATCATCGGGTCGTAGACGTTGGGCACCGTGTACCCGGGGAACACGCCCGAGTCGTCCCGCACGTTCGGCCCACCCGGCACGCGCAGGTACGTAATCTTGCCCGGGCTGGGCATGAAGTTGCGGCTCGGGTCCTCCGCGTACACGCGGACTTCAATGGAGTGACCGCGCGGCGTGGGGGCCTCGGTGAGGCCGAGCTTCTCGCCCTCGGCGGCCTTGATTTGCATGGCCACCAGGTCCAGGCCCGTCACCCACTCCGTCACCGGGTGCTCCACCTGGAGGCGGGTGTTCATCTCCAGGAAGTAGAAGTTGCGGTGCACGTCCACCAGGAACTCCACCGTCCCGGCGCCCACGTAGTTGACGGCCTTGGCCGCCTTCACCGCGACCTCGCCCATCTTCGCGCGCAGCTCCGGCGAGAGGATGGGGCTGGGCGTCTCCTCCACCACCTTCTGGTGCCGGCGCTGCGCGGAGCACTCGCGCTCGTTCAGGTGGATGGTGTTGCCGAACTGGTCCGCGAAGACCTGGATCTCCACGTGGTGTGGCTTCTCCAGGTACTTCTCGATGTAGACGGCGTCGTTGCCGAAGGCGTTGAGCGCCTCGCTCTTGGCGGCGCGCCACGAGGACTCGAAGTCCTCCATGCGCTCCACCTTGCGCATGCCCTTGCCACCACCACCGCCCGCGGCCTTGAGCATGACGGGGAGGCCAATCTTCTCCACGTAGGCGCGCGCGTCCTCCACGGAGGCGACGGGCTCGGTGGTGCCGGGCACCACGGGCACGCCCGCCTTGATCATGTTCGCGCGGGCACGCGTCTTCTCGCCCATGGCGTCCATGGCGGACGCCGGCGGGCCAATGAAGGTCAGCCCCGCGGCGTCACACGCGCGGACGAAGGCGGCGTTCTCTGAGAGGAAGCCGTAGCCGGGGTGGATGGCATCGGCGCCAGCCTGCTTCGCGGCGTCGAGGATGCGCTGCTGCACCAGGTAGCTCTCACGCGAAGGCGGGGGCCCCACGAAGATGGCCTGGTCAGCCGTGCGCACATGCAGGGCGGAGCGGTCCGCCTCCGAGTACACCGCCACCGTGGCGATGCCGAGCTCCTTGCACGTGCGCATCACCCGGATGGCGATCTCGCCGCGATTGGCGACGAGCACTTTGCGGATCTTGGGCATGGGGCCCGTCTAGCACGGGGCGCCCCTGTTTGCCGCCTCTACTTCCGGGTGTTCAGGTACTGCTCCATGTAAGCGCGAGCCTGCGTCAGCTTGGCCTCCACGAAGCGGTCGTCCTCGTCCGGCTCCGGCGGCTTCGGCGGACCCGACCGTCCAGGTTCGTTGCCGAAGTCGACCGCGGCGGCCAACAGGTTGCGTGCCGAGTTGCCGCCGCCGAAGAGGCGGGCCAGCATGCCCGTCTCCACGTCCAGCCAGCGCGCCGCCTGCCGGATGACGTCCAGAACCTCACCTTCCACGGCCTTGGACGGGCGCCCCGGGCCGCTGATGCAGGAGCGGGCGTAGCTGTGCTCGCGGTCCACGAAGAGGCCCAGCGCCCGGTCCCGGAAGTCCTGCGCCAGGGCCTGACTCATGGCGTCGAGCTGCTCCTCCAGGAAGGGCTGCTCGGACTTGCGCGCCTTGCGGCCAGGGGCGGGCGGGAGCTCCAGCTCGACGGCGTGCCAGCCCGCGTCGGCCAGCCCCTCTGGCGGAGGCTCCACCCACTTCACCTCGGGCGTGGCCAGGTCCACCGCTTCGCAGACACGCTTGAGCGTCTGGCGCAGGGCGGTGAGGTTTCCTTCGACGTCGGAGAGAAAGAGGATGAGGCGACGGTGGGACAAGATGAGATTCCTTTCCTGGCCCCTGTAAGCCCGTTCGTCACCCCCAAATTTCCCCGTCGCGCGCGCCTGCCTGCCCTGCTGGCGAGAGAGGGCGGGCAGGCGAGGGCTGGAAGAGACCTAGAGCGGGATGTTGCCGTGCTTGCGGGGGAGGTTCTCCTGGCGCTTGTCCTTCAGCAGCTCCAGGGCGCGGATGAGCTTGGCGCGCGTCTCCTCCGGACGGATGATTTCGTCGATGTAGCCCAGCTCGGCCGCCTTGAACGGGGTGGCGAACTTCTCGCGGTAGTCCGCCGTCAGCTTCGCCCGCTCGGCGGCGGTGTCCGTGGCCTTGAGCAGCTCGTTGCGGAAGATGATGTTGACCGCGCCCTCGGGGCCCATGACGGCGATTTCGGCGGTGGGCCAGGCGAAGTTCATGTCCGCGCGGATGTGCTTGGACGCCATGACGTCATAGGCGCCGCCGTAGGCCTTGCGGGTGATGACGGTGACCTTGGGGACGGTGGCCTCGGCGTAGGCGTACAGCAGCTTGGCGCCGTGGGTGATGATGCCGCCCCACTCCTGGTCGGTGCCGGGCAGGAAGCCGGGCACGTCCACCAGCGTGACGAGCGGGATGTTGAAGCAGTCGCAGAAGCGCACGAAGCGCGCGGCCTTGATGCTGGCGTCGATGTCCAGCACGCCGGCGAGCACCGCGGGCTGGTTGGCCACCACGCCCACGCTGCGCCCGTTCATGCGCGCGAAGCCGATGACGATGTTCTTCGCGAAGTGCTCCTGCACCTCGAAGAAGTGCTTGTCGTCGACGATGGCCTTGATGACTTCCTTGATGTCGTAGGGCTTGTTGGGGTTCGCCGGGACAATCGTCTTGAGCGACTCCTCGGCCCGGAACGCGTCGTCCTCGCACGGCTGGACGGGCGCCTCCTCCTGGTTGTTGGAGGGCAGGTAGGAGAGCAGCTCGCGCGTCATCACGATGGCGGCCTGCTCGTTCTCCGCCGCGAAGTGGGCCACGCCGGACTTCTGGTTGTGCGTGACGGCGCCGCCCAGCGCTTCCTTCGACACCTCCTCGTGCGTCACCGTCTTGATGACGTCCGGGCCGGTGATGAACATGTACGAGGTGTCCTTCACCATCATGATGAAGTCGGTGATGGCGGGCGAGTACACCGCGCCGCCCGCGCACGGACCCATGATGAGCGAAATCTGGGGCACCACGCCGGAGGCCAGGGTGTTGCGCACGAAGATGTCCGCGTAGCCGGCCAGGCTCTCCACGCCTTCCTGGATGCGCGCGCCGCCCGAGTCATTCAGGCCGATGACGGGCGCGCCCACGCGGGTGGCCAGGTCCATGATCTTGCAGATCTTCTGCGCGTAGGCGCCCGACAGCGAGCCGCCGAAGACGGTGAAGTCCTGGGCGAAGACGAAGACCTTGCGGCCTTCCACGGTGCCGTAGCCGGTGACGACGCCGTCGCCGGGAATCTTCTTGTCGCCCATGCCGAACTCGCTCGAGCGATGGGTGACGAACTTGTCCAGCTCGCAGAAGGAGCCGGGGTCGAGGAGCAGGTCGATGCGCTCGCGGGCCGTGAGCTTGCCGGCTTCGTGCTGCTTGGCGATGCGGTCGGCGCCGCCACCCAGCTCGGCCTGCTTCTCCATCTTCTCGAGACGCGCGCGGAGGGGGTCCTTCTCGGGAGTCTGGTCCATGGGGCGCGTCTAGCATGATTGGGGCGCAGACGCGCTGCCTGGATTCCTGGCTTCCATGGCGGAACGCCTGGGGTCGTCCAGCACCGCGTCCACCGCCGCCAGGTCCAGGCCGTAGCGCTGGCGGACCTCCACCAGGGGTGACTCCCACATCCGACGCCACGGTGCCCCGAAGAGGGGCTGGGCCCGCTGTCCCAGCAGCCAGCCCCGGACGATGGCGCGCATGCGCTCCTCGCGGTGGGAGAACGCGTAGAGGAGGGTGTTCGTCAGGCCGCCCGCGAGGATGCCCAGCGCGAAGGGGCTGCCCACCTGGGCCAGGCTGAAGGCCTGGAGGCCCAGCTCGCCCGCCACGCTCGTCGGAAAGCCCGTGAGGACGTGCCAGACGTCATGGGATTCGAGCAGGTGCGCGCGCACGTACTCCTCGTCGGTCCGCGCCTCCAGGGAGGGCAGGGCGCGCGGGTCCACCTGGTTCGCTTCCAGGTGGTCGACGAAGGCACGTCCCAGGGTGTGCTGGGGCAGGGCGCGCAGCGCGGCCATTGGGAGCGGGCCCATGCGCGGGCGTTCGATGAAGGCCTGGGCCGCGGGGGCGTGGCGCATCAGCCGCTCCACCAGCCGCCGCATCGCCACGGGGGGCGCGAGCACCGGGGCCAGACCCAGGACGTCCTGGAGTTTCTCCGGGTGGCGGAGGGCCCGAGCCATCCGCCAGGCCGTCCACGCATACGCGACAGGATTCCTCATGGTGCCTCCAAGGCGGGGGACGCTGGGGCCAACGC
>NZ_JAAIYB010000387.1 GCF_010894475.1 Myxococcus vastator | reverse complement strand
GAGGCGGGCGGGGGGCCGGAGGCACGGCGGCCCCACGTGCTGGTGGCGGATGACGACCCTGTCTCCCGCAAGCTGGCGCAGCTGCACCTGGCGCCCTTCCGCTTCGACGTGACGCTGGTGGCGGACGGCGCCACGGCGTTGGATTTGGCGCGGCGCCGCGGTCCGGACGTGGTGCTGGCGGACGCGCTGATGCCGGGCATGGACGGCTTCAAGCTGTGCCTGGGGCTACGGCAGGACCCGCGGCTGGCCCGGGTGCCCGTCATCCTCACGCACACCGTGGCGCCCGACGAGCTGGACCTGCGCATGGCCCACAACGTGGGGGCCAACCGCTTCGTGCGCAGGACGCAGGAGGGGGACGAGCTGGTGGGCGCGCTCCTGCGCGAGCTGCGCGCCGGGGGGCCGTCCCACACGTCTCCGCCCGTGGACCTGAGCACCGAGGACCACCTGTACCGGATGGTGCGCCAGCTGGAGCGGCGGGTGGGGCTGCTGGAGCAGGCCGAGCGCACCGCCCGGGAGAGCGAGGCGCGCTACCGGCTGGTGGTGAGCGGCTCCTACGACGGCATCTGGGATTGGGACTTGCGCGGCCAGGCCTTCTACTGGAGCCCGCCGCTGCTGGACATGCTGGGCCTGGGGCCGGGGGACTTCGGCGGGACGTTCTCCGCCTTCCTGGAGTTGATTCACCCGGACGACCGGCCGGACGTCATGGCCGCGCTGTCCGCGCACCTGGAGCGGGGCACGCCCTATGATGTGACGCTGCGGCTGCGGCACGTCACGGGCACCTGGCGCTCGTGCGTGAGCCGCGGCCGGGCGCTGCGGGACGCGCAGGGCCGCCCGGTGCGGATGGCCGGCATCATTGGCGACGTGACGGAGCAGCTGCGCCTCTACCGCGAGACGCAGGAGGCGGTGCGCGCGCGCGACGACTTCCTCAGCGTGGCGGCCCACGAGCTGCGCACCCCGCTGGCGGCGCTGCGGCTGCGCGTGCAGGGCGCCCAGGGCGTGCTGCGCGCGGGCCTGGGCGGCGGGCCCGGGCGGCTGGAGCGCGCGCTGGAGTCGGCGGACCGGCAGGTGCAGCGCCTGGCGGACCTGGTGGAGTCGCTGCTGGACGTGTCGCAGCTCCAGGGCGGCGCGCCCCGGCTGCACCTGGAGGACGTGGACCTGGCGCTGGTGGTGCGCGAGGCGGTGGTCCGTTCGGAGGAGGCGGCGGCGCGCGCGGGCTGCCTGCTGGTGCTCAGCTCGCTGGAGCCCACGCCGGGGCGGTGGGACGCGGTGCGCCTGTCCCAGGTGATGACGCACCTGTTGTCCAACGCGATGAAGTTCGGGCCGGGCAAGCCGGTGGAGGTGGCGCTGGAGTCCGGACAGGACGTGGCGACGCTGATGGTGAAGGACCATGGCATCGGCATCGCGCCCGGGCGGCTGGAGAGCCTCTTCCGCCGCTTCGAGCGCGCCGTGCCGGTGCGGCACTACGGCGGGCTGGGCCTGGGCCTGTACCGGCTGCGCCGCATCGTGGAGGCACATGGGGGCGGCGTGTCCGTGGACAGCACGCCCGGAGAGGGCGCCACGTTCCGCGTCCGCCTGCCGCGCGAGCGGCCGCCCGTGGCGAGGGACTGACGGCGCGTCCCTCACCGCGGCCGCTACCCAGGTGGCAGGCCAGGCAGGAGGCGGGGGGCGGGCGTCCAGGCCGGCGGCTTCCGCACCGCTGGCGCGTTGAGACTGATACCGAGTGTCCAGGTGGGGCACGTCGACGTTGTGGACTGTCTGCCAGTGTGCGCTGTAGCAGCCACGGACCCAGCCATGTCTTTCAACTTCGAGGAATCGCTCTAGGTTCGATGGCCGTTTCCAGGGGACGCCATGGCAGAGGTGCTCGTCGTTGATGACAGCAAGGTGATGCGCGACATGGTGGTCGCGTGCCTGCGGCCCTATCCGGGCCTGACCTTCACACATGCTTCCAGTGGTTTGGAGGCCATCGAGCGGTTGTCGCTCCAGCCGTATGACTTGTTGGTGTTGGACCTGAACATGCCGGACATCGGCGGCATCGAGGTGGTGGAGTTCGTGCGAGGGCAGGACCGGCTGCGCGAGCTGCCCATCATCATCGTCACCACGCGGGGTGACGATGCCTCGCGGACGCGGGCGTTGGCGGCGGGGGCCAGTCGCTTCATGACGAAGCCCTTCACACCGGACGCCATCCTGTCGGAGGCGCGTGGGCTGCTGGAGGGGAGGCGCGCTTGAGCGCGTCCGTGGACCTCGCGGACTTCCTTCCCGCCTATCTGGCGGAGACGGAGGAGTTGCTGGGGATGGGGCACCGTCAGTTGCTGGCCATGGAGGCCAGCATCCGGCGGGGGCAGGCGCACCCGCGCGCCGTGCGCGAGCTCTTCCGCGCCGTGCACACCATCAAGGGCCTGTCCGCCATGGTGGACGTGGAGCCCATCGTCGACATCGCTCATTGGATGGAGACGTGCCTGCGCCACGCCGACCGCGCCGGGGGCCGCCTGCCCGAGGCCAGCGTGGAGCCGCTGATGGAGGGGCTGCGCGAAATCGAGCAGCGCGTCCGCCAGCTCGCCGCGGGCAAGCAGGCCTCGCCGGTGCCCCCGGGGCTGCTGGCGCGCCTGGAGGCGCTGGATGCCGAGAGCGCTCCGGGTGGGGGCGCCTCGAAGCCCGCGCCCGCCGCGCTGATGCTGGAGGAGGCCGTGGCCTCCCGGCTCTCCGCCGCGGAGCGGGAGCAACTCGCCACGGGCGCCACCGGTGGCCGCCGCGCGGTGCGGCTGGACTTCATCCCCGGCGCGGACCGCGCCGCCAACGGCGTCACCATCAACAGCGTGCGTGAGCGCGTGGCCCCTCTGGGCGAGACGGTGAAGGTGCTGCCCCTGTCGGGGGCCGCCGTGGGCGGCGGGGGGCTCACCTTCGTGCTGCTGCTGCTCACCGAGGCCTCGGACGCCGCGCTGCTGGAGGCCGCGGGGGGACCGCCCGCGTCGGTGCGCCCGCTGGCCGCCGTGGCCCCACAGGCGCCCGCCCTGGCGCCCCTGCCCGAGTCGGCGCTGGTGGAGGAGGAGCCCGAGGAGGCGCGGCGTGGCGGCGGCTCCCTGCGGGTGGACGTGTCCCGGCTGGACGAGGCGCTGGAGCGGCTGGCGGCGCTCGTCGTCAACCGTTCGCGGCTGACCCGCGCGGTGGCGGCGCTGACGGCGGCTGGCGCGCCCACGCGCGAGCTGCAGGCCATCCTCCAGGAGAACGCGCGCCAGCTCCGCGACATGCGCACGGCCATCCTCCGCCTGCGCATGGTGCGGGTGGGGGACGTGCTGGAGCGGCTGCCGCTGCTGGTGCGCGGCCTGCGCCGCAGCACGGGCAAGTCGGTGCGGCTGGAGCTGGACGTGGGCGACGCGGAGCTGGACAAGGCCGTGGCGGACCGGCTGCTGCCCGCGCTGGTGCACCTGGTGCGCAACGCGGTGGACCACGCGCTGGAGTCGCCGGAGGCCCGCCGCGCCGCGGGCAAGCCGGAGGAGGGCGTGGTGCGCGTGGCCAGCCATGGCCGGGCGGGGGGGCTCCTGGACCTCACCGTGGCGGATGACGGGCGCGGCGTGGATGCGCGGGCGGTGGCCACGCGCGCGGGCGTGCCGGTGCCCGCCACGCCGGACGCGCTGCTGGAGGTGCTCTGCCGGCCCGGCTTCTCCACCCGGGATGCCGCCAACGCGACCAGCGGGCGGGGCATGGGCATGGACATCGTCCACCGCATCATCGTGGACCAGCTGGGCGGCGAGCTGGGGATGGAGACGCGGCCCGGCGCCGGCACCACCTTCCGGCTCCGCGTGCCGCTCACGATTACGCTGCTGGACGCGCTCGTCTTCGAATGCGCCGGGCTTCGCTACGCCGTGGCGGTGGGCTCCGTGGAGGAGCTCATCGAGGTGGACGCCGCGCGGCGGGTGTGGCCCGCAGGCGCGGGAGGCGTGGCCTTGCTGGAGCGCCGGGGGAGCACGGTGCCGCTGCTGGGGCTGGCACGGCTGCTGGGACGCGGGGAAGCGGACGGCCACGGAGGCGGCTCGGTGGCCAAGGCGCTCCTCGTGCGTCAGCGCGGTGAGCTCGTCGCGTTCGGCGTGGACCGGCTGGTGGGGCAGCAGGAAATCGTCCTGCGTCCGCTGGAGGACCCCTTGGTGCGCGTGCCCGGCGTGGTGGGCGCCACGGACCTGGGGGATGGGCAGCCCACGCTGGTGCTGGACCTGGCCGCGCTCGGGCTGGCGCGAGGTGGCGGCGCGCCGCACCAGCGCAGGGCTCCCGCCCAGGAAGAGAGGCGCCTCGCATGAGCGTGCTGCATGTTGTGTTCAAGGTGGATGGAGCCGAGTACGTGCTGCCCGCGGCGGACGTGCTCCAGATGGAGTCCTTCGCGGGGGCCACGCCCGTGCCGGGCGCCGCGCCGCACGTCGCCGGGTTGGTGCAGGTGCGCGGGCGCGTCATCCCGGTGGTGGACGCCCGGCTGCGCTTCGGCCTGCCGCCCGTGGAGCGCACGCTCGACTCCCGGGTGGTGGTGGCGCAGCTCGGCAGCCGGGTCGTGGGGCTGGTGGTGGACAGCGCCCGCGAGGTGCTGAAGCTGGACCTCCAGCAGCTCAAGCCGCCCCCTCCGCTGGTCGTGGAGGGAGCGCGCGGTTTCGTGAAGGCCGTGGCCCAGGTGGGGCCGCGCCTGGTGATGCTCATCGATTTTCCTCGGGTCATCGGGGAGGAGACGTTGGATGGCGACGGAGAGCGGTAGCGCAGGGGTGACGCTGGATGTGGCCCGTGCCCTGGCCGGGGATGCGGTGCGCAGCGTCCAGGAGAGCACGGAGCTGGTGCTGGCGGTGGAGGGGCTGGCGACGCGGCTGGCGGCTGGCGGCAACGAGCAGGCCGCGGCCTCCGAGCAGGTGCGCGCCGCCATTGAGTCGGTGGCCGCGCACGTGGAGGAGACGGGGCAGTCCGTCCATGAGCTGGTGCGCTCGCAGCGCACGGTGAGCGAATCCGCGCGCGCCCAGGTGAAGGAGGCCGAGGCCACCGCGGGCACCCTCCAGGAGGTGAGCTCCTCCGTGGCGGGCGTGCGCAAGGACGCCGCGCACCTGGCGGCCTCGGCGGACGCCACGGCCGGGGCGCTGGAGGAGGTGTCGCGCTCGGTGAAGGGCGTGAGCGCCAACGCGGAGGAACTGGCCGCCTCCAGCGAGGAGCTGCTGGCCTCCATGACGGAGATGAACGCCACCGTGGCGGACCTGGTGGCGCGCAACCAGTCCAGCGCCGCCGCCACCGAACAGGTGGCCGCCACCGCCGAGGAGATGGCCAAGGGCATTGCCCGGCTGTCCACGGATTCGCAGGGCGTGGGCGAGCGTGTGGCGCAGGTGACACAGGCGGTGGCGGGAGTGGTCCGCACCCTGGGCGAGGCGTCCCGGGACGCCACGGCCATGGCCTCCAGCGTGGAGGATACGGCGGCCACGGTGGAGGAGCTGGCGCGCAGCGTGAAGGGCGTGGCGGAGAACGCCCGGACGCTGGAGACCCACTCCGCCAGCACCGCGTCCACCGTGGAGGAGGTGGCCGCCAGCGTGGAGGAGGTGGCCGCCACGGCGGAGAAGAACGCGGCGACGGTGGAGGCCAACGCGGCCACCATCGAGCAGCTCGCCCGCTCCGCGCAGGCGGTGGCGAAGGCCTCCGAGCAAATCAACACCCTGGCGGCTGGCAGCGCCGCCGCCTCCGCGCAGCTGGAGTCGTCCACGCGGCGGGTGGCGCAGATGATGGAGGAGGCGCGCGCCACCGCCGAGCGCGTGGGGACGACCGCGCGGGAGGGTGGCGCCACGGTGACGCGCTCCATCGCCGGCTTCGGCCGCATCCGCGAGTCCATTGTCGGGTCGGCCGGGGTGATGAAGGAGATGGGCCGGCGCGCCGAGGAGATTGGCGACATCGTGCAGACCATCAACCTCATCGCGGACCGCACGAATCTCTTGTCCCTCAACGCCAGCATCGAGGCGGCGCGCGCCGGTGAGCACGGCCGGGGCTTCGCGGTGGTGGCGGAGGAGATTCGCGCGCTGGCGGACCGCGCGGCGGCGGCCAGCGCGGACGTGGCGAAAATCGTTCGGGGCCTGCAGACGTCGGCGCGCGAGGCGGCCGCCGCTTCGGGCGAAGGCGTGCGGGCGGCGGATGAAGGCGCGGCGCTGGCCGGGGACGCCGAGCGCGCGCTGTCCACCATCCTCAAGGGCGTGGAGGACCTGGGGAACAACGTGCGCGAGGTGTCGCGCGCCTCCGGCGAACAGGTGCAGGCCACGCAGGCGCTGGTCCAGGGCACCGCGAAGGTGAGCGAGCAGGGGCGGGCCATCGCCTCATCCGCCGCGGAGCAGGCGCAGGCGTCCCAGGCGCTGGCGCAGGGTGGCGCGGAGATGCGGCGCATGGCGCGGCAGACGATGCAGGCCACCTCCGAGCAGGCGCGCGCGCTGCGCGAGGTGGTGCGCTCCAACGGCCAGCTCGCGGAGGCGACACAGAAGGTGTCGCGCGCCGTGCAGGAGCAGGCGCTTGCGGCGGCGGACCTGTCCAAGGGCACCTCCCAGATGCGCCAGCTCGTCCAGGGCGTGAGCGTGGCGGTGACCACCCAGAGCCGTGACGTGGCGGGGGTGGGCACCCTGGCCCAGGAGGCGGCGGCGGCCACCCAGCGCACCCTGGTGGGGCTGGCCGAGCAGGCCACGGCCGCCCAGGAGGTGACGCGGGCCATGGAGGAGACGCGCAAGCAGGTGGCCCAGTCCTCGCGCGGCATGACGGAGCAGGCCCGCGCCCTCAAGCAGGGTGAGACGGCCAGCCGCCAGGTGGCGAAGCTGGCCGCGTCGGTGACGCGGGCCGCCGAGGAGCAGTCGAAGGCGCTCAGCGGGCTGGTGCGGGAGGCGGACGAGGTGCGGCGCGTGGCGCGGCAGACGTCGCGCGCGCTGGACGAACAGACCGAGGCGCTCGGGGCGCTCACGGGCTCCGCCAGCCGCCAGGCCACGGGCGTGGCCGTGGTGGCGCGGGCCAGCGCGGAGGCCACGGCGGTGATGGAGGACCTGGCCAAGGGCGTGGAGGAGATTCGCGTCCGGGCCCGGGACATCACCACCGCCACCGCGCAGCAGTCGCGCACGACGGCCACCACCGCCGCGGAGGTGCGGGAGGTGGCGGGCCGGCTGGCCCACCTCACGCGGCTGCAAGGCGCGCAGTCGGAGAGCCTGGCGCGGCTGCAGGGCGCGCTGGGCGGTGTGAAGGACAACCCAGAGGCCGCGGCGTCCTCGTCGCGGGAGCAGCGGGCATGACGGCCGCATCCTCGACGTCAATGCATCCGCTGACGCTGTCGGCGGAGGACCGCTCCCAGGTGGATGAGGTGGAGCAGCTCGCCCGGCGCGGCGCCTCCAGCCTGGCGCTGCTGGTGGGCGGGCTGGATGCCCAGAGCTGGGCGGTGCGGCGCGCCGTGGTGGGCGCCCTGGCGAAGCTGGGGACGCCCGCGGTGGCGTCGCTGCGCGACGTGCTGGTCCACCGCCGCGACAGCGAGGCGCGCGTGGCCGCGACGGTGGAGGCCCTGGTGGCGTCCTCCGGAGACGTGGAGGGCGTGCTGGAGCCGCTGGGCGAGGACGCCAACCCCGCCGTCGTCTGTGACGTGGCCCAGGTGCTGGGCCGGCGCCGCAGCCGGCGCTCGGTGCCGCTGCTGTCCCGGCTCACCGTGCACGCGGATGACAACGTGGCGGTGGCGGCCATCGAAGCGCTGGGCCGCGTGGGCGGCGGCGCGGCGGTGGATGCGCTGCTGGCGGCGCTGGGCAGCGGGAACTTCTTCCGCATCTTCCCCGCCATCGACGTGCTGGGCCGGTGCGGGGACCCCGTCGTGGTGCCCGCGCTGCTGGGCCTGCTCGCGGACCCCTTCTACACCCTGGAGGTGGCGCGCGCGCTGGGGCGCACGGGCCAGGAGGCCGCGGTGCCCTCGCTGGTGGGGCTGCTGCGCCGGGGCAATGACTCGGCGGTGCGCGCGGCGGCCGTGGCGCTGGTGGACATCCACGAGGCCCAGGTGCAGCGCTTCGGGGGTTCGCGCACCGTGCAGGCCGCGATGCGGGGCCCGGAGTCGGCCGTGCTGGGGCGGCGGCTGTCGCAGGGCGTGACG
>NZ_JAAIYB010000386.1 GCF_010894475.1 Myxococcus vastator | reverse complement strand
GCTCCGCACGCCCCCCCTGCTCGTGCTCGTCCCGCTGCTCCTGGCGGCGGCGCCCGCGCCCAAGGCCCCGACGCCGCCTCGGCTGGAGGACGTGGTCCCCGACACCTTCACCGGCGTGGCGCGCGTGGTGGCCGTGGGCGACGTCCACGGCGACGTGGACGCCCTGAAGGAGGTGCTTCGGCTCGCCGGCCTCATCGACGCGAAGGACCGGTGGATTGGCGCCAAGGCGCACCTGGTCCAGACGGGCGACGTGCCGGACCGGGGAGACCAGACGCGAGCGGCGTTCGAGCTGCTCATGCGGCTGGAGCAGGAGGCGCTCGCCGCGGGCGGACGGGTCCACGCCCTGCTCGGCAACCACGAGGCCATGAACATGCTGGGCGACGTGCGCTACGTCAGCCCCGGGGAGATGGCGTCGTTCGCGGACCTGAGCCCCGAGCAGGACAGCGCCGGCGCCCCGCCCGGCCTCAACGGGCACCGCGTCGCGTACAGCCTCCAGGGCCGCTATGGCCAGTGGCTGCGCAAGCACGCCGCCGTGGTGCGCATCAACGACACGCTCTTCGTGCACGGCGGCGTCGCGCCCGGCGTTCCCGGCGGCAACCTGGCCGAGCTCAACCGCTGGGTGCGCCAAGACTTCTTCCCCGACCATCCGCCCGGCGGCGCACGAGATCCCCAAGGCCCCTTGTGGTTCCGAGGCTACGCGCTGGGCGAGCCGCGGGACGCCGAGTCCGCGCTGGACGCGGTGCTGAAGCGTTATGGCGCCAGGCGCATGGTCATGGGGCACACCACGAACCGCGACGGCAAAGTGAAGGTGCGGTTCAACGGCAAGGCGCTGCTCATCGACACCGGGCTGAGCACCGGGTACGGGCGGAACCTCGCGGCCCTGGAGCTTCGCGGCGGCAAGGTCAACGCCCTGTACCGCGAGGGCCCCGTCACGCTGGGAACCGTGGAGCCCCCCGCCGCGCCGGCTCGTCCCGCGGCCCCAAAGCCTCGGAAGAAATGAGGGGCTGCGCAGGTGCGGCGGCGCGGCGTGCGGGCCGTTGCATTCGCCGAGGCGCCGTCTCTTCGCGCGGCGACCGGGTCCTCTTCCCGCCGCCCTGCCGTCCCGACTTCAGCCCCGTTGCGCTGGCATGAAGCAAAGTCACGGCGCTGCTGCGCAAGTGGCGGCTGCGGACCCGCTCCGGGCTGCATCAGGCCACCCCGTCCGCCCTGGCGGCCACTCTTCCGCGTGATGCAGCCAGAGGGTTCGCCCACCGCGGCGACGCCGTCGCTCAGCTTTTTGAGCTGCGCCATGAGGCGAGGCGCCTCGATGGCCGGGGCGCACCTGGGCAACTCGCTGTTCGGAAATGTCGGGAGATTTCGCGGCGCAAAACCCCCGACATTTCCGAACAGCGAGCTACGGGAGTGACTCCGGCCCCCCCCGCGCGCATGCACTCCCACGCGAACCGCTGCGTCCTGCTGTCGCGCCTCCGCTGCACCACTGCTGAGCCAATCATGATGGTTCCGTGAGGATTGCCCCGCCGCGGCTCCCTACCGTCGGAAAAGGACGGAGACGAGGGAGCGGCGCATGCGACGTGGCGGGGCATTCACGATTCTGGCCATTGGAGTCATCGCGCTCCTCGTATGGGAAGCACACTCCACGTCAAAGGCTGTCGACCGTGGCGCGGGGGCCGCCGCATCTTCGCGAGCCACGAAGCGCATCGTGGGTGATGCCCACCGGAGCCTGATGGGCCTGGACACCCTCCCCCGGCCTGACTCGGGCCGGAGCCTTCGTGGAACCGTCGTGGATGAGCGAGGCTTGCCCCGCGCAGGCGTGCGCGTCTCCGCCGTGTCGAGGGAGCCGCCGTCCGTGTCCGAACTGCCATGTCCTGAAGGAACTCCGATAACCTGGGAGCCGCGCCGCGGGGAGGTGCCTGTCCGGCTCTTCTCGGATTGCACGTGGATGGGGCGGGAACTCCTGGTCGAGTGGATCTCATCCCGCATGGGGGAAGCCCCCATCCTCGCGGAAACGGTGACCACGGGAGACGGCACCTTCGTCCTGGAAGGACTCCCCGACGGCCCCCTGTCTGTCTGGGCCTTGAACGAGGCCGGCGCGGCCATGAACTTGCATCCCGGGCGGATTCCCGCGCCGACCACCGAGGCCGCCGCTGAGTTCCTCGCTATAGAGCGGGGATTCATCCATTTCGGCGAGGAAGACGCACCGTTGGCAGCGTACGAAGCGGCTGGTCCGACGACGCGCTTCCGCAATGTGCCTCCAGGTCCCGCCACCATCTTCCTTCTGAGCGGCTACGTCCCCGCCCATTTCCACCGGGAGGAGTTGATGATTCCGGCCTCCGGGGAAATCGTCCACACGTTGGTTCCCAACTGGCAGCCACTGCCCTCTCCGGGGCAATGACGGGACGGCCCAGGAACGATTACGATTTGCTTGGCTCACCAGTGCGCGGTTCGCGCCATCGTGGGACTGTCGCTGCGAATCACTGGCATTCCGCACAAGCACATCCAAGACAGTCACACTGAATCGAGTTCCTCAAAGACAACTCCCCATCCGCTTTCTGGGCGATTCTCCTTGAGGGCTGTCTTCACAGTCTCATCAATGACCAGCACATCGGGGGACTCCGCCAGCCTGAACATGCGCAATCCACGCGACTTCGTGCCATCCAACACGACATTACTGAATGACACCAGCGGAACATCAACACCTTCCGCGTCTGCCTCCATCAAGGTCTCGAAAGAAGACTTCTGCATGTCGGCAGCCTTTATCAGGCCGAGCACGTTGAATAGAAAGAACCCCGAGCGCTGTTTCTGAGTCTCTGGATTGATGAGCAGGGCAGGGAAGCATTGGAAGTTGTTGACGCCAGCGCCGCGCAGAACCTGGATGAAGCGCTCACTGGCGAGCACTGCTCCGCCGCTCATGAAATGCTGGCAGGGTTCGTCATCAGGCGTATCCACTTCGTAGACCAGCCTGGGCAAGGTGTCCGCCTCAACCCATTTTCCCGCCATGATGCTCTCGTCTGGCAACGTCGGGCCGGAGGTGATGCCATGGCCGAGGAAGTCGTCTTCGGACAACTGGTAGTACTTCATGCTCGTTCCCTCCTGCGGGGCTGCACACGTGGGATGGAAAACCAATGTTGACTACTTCGCGGACGCGTTGAGCGAACTTCTACATGATGGGGGCGAAGCGACTCCTTTCACATGCCGGCGAGGGTACCCTGAGGTATCCCCTCGTTCCATGAACGACTACGAGTTGATTGGCTCTCCGGGGTGCGGCTCGGCCATCGTGGAGATGGCGCTGCGAATCACCAGCACTCCGCACCGGCTCACGGACCTGCCCTACCTGGAGCCGGGCCCCGGACGCGACCGGCTGTTGAAGCTCAATCCGCTGGGACAGGTGCCCACCCTGGTCCTCCCCGATGGCACGGTGATGACGGAGAGCGCGGCCATCATCCTGCACCTGCACGACGCCTCGCCCCAGAGCGGCCTGGCGCCAGCGCCCACGGCCCCCGAGCGCGTGCGCTTCCTCAATCTCCTGTTCCGTCTGGTGGGCGCGGTGTACCCGACGTTCACGTACGCAGACGACCCGCCCAAGTGGACCCTGGCCGGCCCCGCAGCGGACCGGCTGCACGACACCGTCATGGAGCGCCGCGCCACCCTCTGGCGTGAAATCGAAGCCCAGGTGGGCAAGCCCCACGTGCTCGGCGAGTGCTTCAGCGCGCTGGACCTCTACGTCACCGTGATGACGCGCTGGCGGCCGGGCAAGGACTGGTTCGCCCAGCACTGCCCCAACCTGACAGCGACCGCCAGGCGGGCGGAGGCGCATCCGCACGTCGCCGCGGCGCTGGGGCGTCACTTCAGCTGACGCCCCCGCTCCTGGCAGCAGGTGGGCTCCGCATCAGCCGCCCCTGGTGGAGCCCGGCGCTGATACCGTCGGGCCATGATTCTCGCGCGCCGGCCTCGGAGCCCCACGCTGGCACCGCTCGTGGAGTCCCTCTGGACGTACGACGGGCAGCTCACCCACGGCTTCGAACGGGTGCTGCCCTCTGGCCGTATGCAGCTCCTCGTCAATCTTCATGAGGACGCGTTCCGGGACTACAGGCTCGACGGCCGCCTGGCGCACAAGACGCGCGGTGCAGTGATTCAGGGCGTCCACACCGCACCGAGAGTCGTCGACACGGCCTGCCAGCGCTCCATCTGCGGGGTGAGCTTCGCTCCCGCGAGCGCATCGCCGTTTCTGGGCATGCCGGCCTCGGCGCTTACGGGGAGGGTCGTCGACCTCTCCGAAATCTGGGGGCGTGACAGCCCCCTCCTTCGTGAGCGCCTGCTGCAGGCCCCCACCTCCGCGGCCCGGCTCGACGTGCTCGAAGCAGCGCTGCTCGCACGGGGCCGCGCGTCCGAGCCTCGCGACGCAGCCGCGGCAATCGCATGCTCCCTGTTGATGGGCGGCGCGAGCGTCCGTGCGGTAGGCGTTCAACTCGGCTTGTCGCCGCGCCGGCTCATTGAGCGGTTTCAAGCCCATGTCGGCGTCAAGCCCAAGCTCTTCGCGCGCATCGCCAGGTTCCAGCACGTGCTCGCATCAGCCCGGGGGGAGATGACCTGGGCCAGCCTGGCCGGTGAGCACGGGTTTTCGGACCAGGCACACCTGGTCCGCGAGTTCAGGGCCTTCTCGGGAGCCACTCCCGTCGCGTATCGCCCCCGGTCGGATGAGGACCGCAACCACGTACCGCTCGACGAGTGGCATTTTTCTTCAATACGAGGCGGGCCGCCCCCGGGCACATTGCGCCAATGACGCCAAACGAAGCCCTGACCGAAGTCCAAGCCCGCCGGGTCGCCGAGCGCACAGACGACGCAATCAACGTCAACCGTTCGGACTCCGGCACTGCCTGGGGGAGGCCGTCGTGAAGGTCATGCGAATTGTCACCAACGTGGGCGTGTCTGAGCCAGCAGCCGCCAGCCGCTTCTATCGGGACGTCCTCGGGCTCGACGTCTTGATGGATATGGGTTGGATTACCACCTACGGCTCAAGCGAAACGATGACGGTGCAGGTCAGCTTCATGTCGCAAGGGGGCTCAGGCGCGCCAGTGCCAGACATGTCCATCGAGGTCGACGACCTCGATGCGGCCATCGCCCGGGTGAAGAAGGCGGGAATCCCCATCGAGTATGGACCGGCTGACGAGCCTTGGGGCGTGCGCAGGTTCTTCGTGCGCGACCCCTTCGGACGGCTGGTGAACCTGCTCGCTCACACCCCATGAGCCGCACGCGGCGCCGGCGATGAGCACGCCGTGCCGCCAGAAGGGCGCGAAGTCCTGCGCCAGACTTCGTCCACGGGTAGGGCAGCCCTCCCTGCGGCCCGGGGTTCAGCCCTCTGCCTGCCCCGGGGTGTGGTCCGGGTCCGGGTAGGGGTGCGCACGGTGCGGCGCGTCCTCGTCGTCGCCCTCCGCGCTCCCTGGCGTGTGGCCCGGCTCTTCCTCCATGTAGCGGCCCTGTCGCTCCCCCGCCTCGTCTGGCGGCTCGGACAGGGGCCGCGGCGCTTCCACATCTGGCATGGCGATGCCCTCCTCTTGGAGAACATAGGCAGTCGCCAGTCCGTGGACGCCAGCCCCTGCCCCGGCGAGGCGGCCAGCAGGCAGGGGCTGGGGTGGGCTACGGCTGGGACATGGCTTGGATGGCGGACCGCGCCTGGCCCTCGTCGGCGGTGATGGAGACGACGAGCCGCTGCTGGCAGCCTTCGAACTCCTTCCGCAGGGACTCGGCCGTCACCGCCTGGAGCAGCGCGGGCCGGCCCGTCACCGTGTCCGGCTCGAAGCCACGGACGCGCGCGGTCAGCAGCGCGTTCACCCAGGCCTCCGAGCTGATGAAGGAGACCGCCTGCGCCGCCAGCATGCCCCTGCGGGCCCGCTCCAGCGTGGGCGCGGGCACTTCCTTCGCGAAGGACGCGAGAATCTGACGGACGGTGCTGATGCCTTCACCCATGCGCTGCGCATCCACCGCGCCCTCCAGCACCAGGTGGGCCGCGCCGCCGCGCCCCAGCCAGGGCCGCGCGGAGAAGCCGTAGGTCGCGCCCCGGCGCGAGCGCATCTCCCCCCAGGCGTGGCCGTGAATCAGCTCCGCCATCAAGGCGTAGCGCGCCTCTGCTTCGGGCGTGGCCGTGGGCAGCCGGCAGGCCAACTGCACCTGGGCCTGGCTCGCGCCGGGGCGTGGCGTGAGCAGGGCCTTCGCGGCCGAAGCCGCCACCGGCAGCTCAGGCGAAGGCGGCGTGGCGACGGGCGTCGCCTTCCCCCGGCTCCAACCGCCCAGGTACTTGCGCGCCAGCCCCTCCACTTCCTTCACGTCGAACTCGCCGGCGATGACGACCACCGTGTTGGCCGGGCGGTACACGTCCTTCAGCCACGCCTCGGCTTCCGTCCAGGACACCTGGGCCAGCTCCTCGCCGGTGACCTCGCGCGCATAGGGATGCGTGCCATACAGCGCCTTCTGGAGGTGACGCTCGGCCAGGAGCTCCGGATTCGAGTCCACCGCCCGGCGCCAGGGCAGCACCTGCTCGCGGTAGTAGCGCACCACGTCCTCGGAGGTCCGCGTGGAGTCGAGCTGCTCAGCCAGCATCGCCAGCATGTTGCCGACGTTGCCAGCCGTGCCGGAGAGGCCGACGCGCAGGTGGTCACGCTGGAAGGAGGAGGTCGAATGCAGCCCCCAGTCACTGGGGCGGCCCTCGAACCAGGACTCCCGGAAGGAGCCCCAGTTGGCCAAATCCGCCACGCCCGGCTTGTCGCCATGGGACGAACCACCGCCCAGCGCCGCGCCGATACGAACCACCGGGAGGCCCGGCCGCGGAGCGAGCAGCACCTCCATGCCATTGTCCAGCTTGAGCACCTGCACGGGCGAATCGAGCGCCGCCGTCATGGACGGCGTCACCTGCTCCGCGGGCGAAGTCCACGGCTCCTCGTCCGCGGACAGCGCGGCGGCCACCGTCGCCGCGCCCGGGACCTCACCGGGACGGACGACAATCATTCGCACCCGGTCCCGCTGCAGCCACTGGTAGGAGAAGTCCGTCACCTTGCCGCCGACGAGCCCCATCAGCGCCACCTGAGAGCGGGTGTAGGAGCGAACGTCCTGCGTGAAGTGGGTGAGCAGCGCCCGGCGCTCGGTGCGGGACATGAGGTCCTCCGACTCCAGCACCATGCCCGTCACCACCTGCCGGCGCATCGCCTGGAAGTCGAACTCGCGGCCCAGCACGGAGCCGGGCTGTATCTCCTGCACCCACGCGTTCTGCACCTGGTCCAACACCTTCCCCGCCGAGCGCGCCGGGTCGTCCCCCCGGCTGAGCCGCACCCGCACCACCAGCAGCGAGGCGCGCGTCCCCGGAATCAGGTTGGTGGAGATGTCCGCGATGTCGGCGTCATTGCGCACCGCGCCCCAGAGGTTCTGGCTGAAGCTGGCGCGAACGAAGTCCTGGACCGCGCTGGCCTCATCGAAGCCGCGCGGCAGCACCCAGGACAGATACACCTCCGGGGTGGGCACGGCGGCGGTGAAGACGGGCACCGACTTCTGGGCAGGCGTGGTGGCCGGGGCCGCGGGCTGCGCGGGCAGCCGCGCCTCCAGCGCCAGGGGCGCGCCCGTGCCCACCCAGGCCTCGGGCAGGTGGGTGCGGAGCGTGGCCTCCACGGCCGCCAGGTCCACGTCACCGGCGATGACCAGCGTGACGTTGTCGGGGCGGTAGTTCGCCCGGGCGAAGCGCTGCGCGTCCGACAGGCTGAGCGCGGACAGCGACTCGTGCGTCCCCGCGAGCGGGCGCGCGTAGGCGTGGCCACCGGGGAAGGCCGCGGCGTTCATCCAGCTGAAGACCTGCCCCACGTAGCCCGTCTCGTTGCGCTGGCGGAGCTCGTTGCGGACCACCTCGCGCTCCACCGCGAACACCTCCGGGCTCACGCCCGCGAGCGGCGCGGCCAGACGCTGGCCCTCCAGCTTCAGGAGGACGGGCAGGGCCTCCTTGGGGCCCAGCGTCTCGTAGGACGTGTAGTCCAGGCTGGTGGAGGCGTTGTAGAAGCCCGCGCCCGACGCCTCCAGGCGCCACCACACCGACGGCCCGCCCGCGTGACGGGAACGGAAGGCCAGGTGCTCCACGACGTGCGCCAGGCCCTCCTTGCCACTCGGGTCACTGGAGCCCCCCGCGCCCACCACCGCGACCNCCGC
>NZ_JAAIYB010000385.1 GCF_010894475.1 Myxococcus vastator | reverse complement strand
GCGCTGCGGACATTGCCCTCGTGGTCGGGCCGGGAGGGTGGTCGGTGATGGGCGCTTGGAAGCAGACGGTGGCTGCGCTGGTCAGCGCGGTGGGCATGGTGGGGTGTGCGGGCAATGTGACGGAGTCGGAGCCGGTGGCGCTGCGCTCAGGCGTGGCGGAGCTGGTGGCACCGAACGGACGGAACCTGAATGGCCGCAACCTGAATGGCCGCAACCTCAACACTCCCGAGCTGGGACAGCTGCTCGTGTCGGTGGACCTGGCGGGCGCCCGCCTCGAGGACGAGGTGCTGGGCGCGGTGCGGCTGGAGGGCAGCGTCTTCCACGGCGTCGCCTCCAGCGGCCCGGTGTCCGGCGAGGCCTTCCTGGGCGCGCGCTTCACCGGCAACCTGGGCAGCGGTGACACCGTGGAACTGCGCGTCGACGGCATCGAGCCTGGAGCGGGCGCGGACGCGGACGTCTGGGCGTACCAGGTCTCCTACTACGACGTGGCCGATGCGCTCTGGAAGCCCGCGTGCGCGGCGGCGGACGGCTCCGCGCTGGGCGCCATCCCCGTGGCGGGCCGGTGGGACTATCGCGAGGGCGTTCCGGGCGGCGGCGCGAAGGTGGATGACGCCGCGCGCTTCACCTTCGCCTGCGAGGGGGCGGCCATCGCCAAGTGCGTGCGCTTCGGCTACCGGCCCTGGGGCACCACGGCGGACGGCCTGATCCTGGCGGACCACCACCAGGCGTGCACGCGCATGGTGCGCGCCGACTTCTGCGGCGACGGCACGTCGCACACCACGGATGGCCAGTGGGTGAACCTCCATGACGGCGTGAACGTGCAGACGGATACGGAGGCGTGGCCGCACGAGGCCGAGTGGGACGCCAATGGCGCGCGCTGCTTCACGCAGACGACGCGCGCGGCGCAGGCCGTGAGCTGCCCGGGGCAGACGCCGCGCACCCACTGCGGCAAGTGGGCCCACTTCCAGGCCGGCACGCTCATCATGAGCGAGGTGCCTCCCGCGCCGTAGGCACTGTCCGCCCTGGCGCGCTTGAGAAGGCTCGCCAGCCCGTCAGCCCGGCCTGCTTGCTGGCGGTGGACGTTGTCGTCAACGGCTACCGGGGGCAGGGGGCCGACACCATGGTTAGGCGGCTCGCCGTTGGGGGGCGGAGATGGGAGACGCGCTGTGAGACGGGCTCGAATACGACAGGTCTTCGGCGGAACCTCGGCGGGGATTCTGATGGGGCTCTGCGCCCTGTCCGGTTGCCGCAAGGGCGAGGAAGCCGCGCCCGCGCCTCGGCAAGAGGAGCTGGAGGTGACGCTGGGCCAGGAGAACGTGGCCCGCGCCGAGGTGCGGCAGCTGCGCTCCGGCCCTGGCATCTCCGGCAACCTGCAGGCGCGCACGGCGGCGGCGGTGCGCGCGGAGGTGGGCGGCACCATCCTCGACATCAAGGCCCAGCAGGGTCAGGTGGTGAAGCAGGGCGAGGAGCTGGCGCGCATCGAGGACGTCACGCTGAAGGACCAGCTCATCGCGGCGTCGGCGGCGGTCCGCACGGCCCGCAGCGCGCTTCGGGTGGCCGAGGCCGAGCAGGAGCGCGCCGCGAGGCTGTCCAAGGCGGGCGTCATCACCCAGCGCGACTTCGAACGGGCGGAGCTCTCCATGGAGCAGGCCAAGGGACAGCTCGCGGAGGCGCGCTCCCGGCATGCCCTGGCGCGGGAACAGCTCAACCGCGCGCGAGTCACCGCGCCCTTCGCGGGGGTGGTGAGCGAGCGGCAGGCCAGCGCGGGTGACGTCGTCCAGCCCGGCGCGCCGCTCTTCACGGTGGTGGACCCGCGCACGTTGCGCCTGGAGGCCTCCGTGCCCGCCGCGCTGCTCGAACAGGTGCGGGTGGACACGCCGGTGGAGTTCCACGTCACGGGCTACGGGGACCGCGCCTTCCGCGGCACGGTGGAGCGCATCAACCCGGTGGTGGACCCGGCCACCGGCCAGGTCCGCCTCTACGTGGCCATTCCCAACACGGACCTCCAACTGCTGGCGGGCCTCTTCGCGGAGGGGCGCGTCGCCTCGAAGGGCACGCAGGCGGTCGCGATTCCCATCGACGCCATCGACGACACGGGGACCGAGCTCGCCGTGCTGCGCATCCAGGAGGGACGCGTGCAGCGGGTGAAGGTCACCCTGGGCCTGCGCGACGAGGTGGCGCGGCAGGTCGAGATCCGCTCAGGGCTGGAGGACGGTGACGTGGTGCTGCTGGGCGCCGCGCGGAGCGAGGTGACGGAGGGCGCGCGCGTGAAGGTGTCACCCCCGCGGCCGGACTCGAAGCCCATGGGGGAGTCGGGGCCCGGCGTTGGCGGCTCGGAGGCACCGCCGCCCCCGTCTGGAGCGCGGCAGCCCACGCCGTGAGGCCGCGCCGTCCCACCCTTGCTCCAAGCCTGGAGTCACGTCCGTGTTCATTTCCGACTTCGCCATCAAGCGTCCCATCATCACCATCACCTCGATGCTGGCGCTGGTGGTCTTCGGGCTCGTGTCGCTGGGACTGCTGGAGACCGACGAGTTCCCCGACGTCCAGCCCCCGGTGGTGAGCGTCACCATCGTCTATCCAGGCGCCTCACCGGAGACGGTGGAGCGGGAAATCCTCGAGCCCATCGAGGACGCCATCTTCGCCATCAGCGGCGTGGACCCGAAGGAGACGACGTCCATCGCCACCGACGGCCTGGCGTCCTTCACGGTGTTCTTCGACTTCGAGAAGGACATCCAGGAGGCGACGCAGGACATCCGGGACGCCATCTCCAGCAAGCGCGCGGACCTGCCGCAGGAGATGGAGGAGCCCATCCTCACGCGCTTCGACCCCGCGGACCAGCCCATCATGTCCCTGACGCTCACGTCGGAAGGGCTGGACGTCGCGGCGCTGTCGCTGGTGGCGGACCCGACGGTGGTGGGCGAGCTGCGCTCGGTGCCCGGCGTCGCCCAGGCGGAGGTCGTGGGTGACGTGGCGCGGGAGATGACGGTGCAGCTCAAGCCGGAGGCGCTCCAGGCGGCGGGCCTGTCGGTGGCCGAGGTGGTGGCGGCGCTCCAGGCGCAGAACCTGGCGGCGCCGGTGGGCCGCATCAACGCGCCGCTGACGGAGGAGTCCATCCGCCTCAAGGGCCGGCTGGAGAAGGTGGACGACTTCCGGCGCATGGTGGTGGCCTCGCGCAACGGTCAGGCCATCCGCCTGGAGCAGGTGGCGGACGTCTTCGTCGGCGCCGAGGAGCCGCGCACGCTGGCGCTCTTCAACGGCGCCCAGGCGGTGGGCATCGAAGTGCTCAAGACCCGGGGCTACAGCACCACCGAGGTCGCGGACGCGGTGCGTGAGCGGGTGGAGGCGCTCCAGGCGCGGCTCCCCGCGGGCGTGAAGCTCGAAATCGTGCGCGACGCCGGCGTCCGCGTGGAGAACGCCGTGGACAACGTGCAGTCCGCGCTGGTGGAAGGCGCGCTGCTCACGGTGCTGGTCGTCTTCGTCTTCCTCAACTCGTGGCGCTCCACCGTCATCACCGGCCTGGCGCTGCCGGTGAGCGTGCTGGCGTCCTTCATCAGCGTGTGGGCCTTCGGCTTCACGCTCAACACCATGTCGCTGCTGGGCCTGACGCTGGCCATCGGCATCCTCATCGACGACGCCATCGTCGTGCGAGAGAACATCGTCCGCCACGTGGAGATGGGGAAGGACCACTACACGGCGTCGCGCGAGGGCACCTCGGAGATTGGCCTCGCGGTGTCGGCGACCACCTTCTCCATCGTCGCCGTCTTCGTGCCGGTGGCCTTCATGTACGGCGTGGCTGGTCAGTGGTTCAAGCCCTTCGCGCTCACCATCGCCTGCGCGGTGCTGGTGTCGCTGTTCGTGTCCTTCTCGCTGGACCCGATGCTCAGCGCGTACTGGCCGGAGCCGCCGAAGAAGAACCCGGGCTTCATCACCCGGACGCTGAACCACTTCAACGGCTGGTTCGACCGGCAGGCGGAGCGCTACAAACACGTCATCGCCTGGGCGCTGGACCACCGGCTGGTGATGGTGCTGGTGGCGGTGGGCTCGCTGGTGGGCGCCCTGGTGCTCCAGGGCACCGTGGGCGGCGCGGGCTTCGTGCCGGTGAGCGACCGCGCGGAGGTGGAGCTGCTGGTGGAGACGCCGCCGGGCTCCAGCCTGGAGTACACCCGGCGCAAGGTGGACGATGTGACGCGCGCCCTCCGCGCCCATCCCGAGGTGGACTACACCTACGCCACCATCGGCGTGCCCCTGGCGCTCAGCGCGCCCGGCGTGGACCAGGCCCTGGTGTACGTGCGCCTGACGCCCAAGGCGGAGCGCGACGTGAGCCAGGACGCATTGGGCGTCCAGTTCCGCGAGGAGATGAAGCGCATCGGCGGCGCCACCGTCTCCGTCTTCACCTCGGGCTTCGGCGGGGCCTTCAAGCAGCTCCAGTACGAGCTGCGCGGCCCGGACCAGCGGGTGCTCACGCAGCTGGCGCAGCAGGTCCAGGAGGAAGTGGAGCAGGTGTCCGGCGCGGTGGACGTGGGCCTGTCCACGCGCGGGCAGAAGCCGGAGCTGGAGGTGGAGCTGAACCGCGGGCTCGCCGGACAGCTCGGGGTGACGGTGGGGCAGGTGGCCCAGGTGCTGCGGCCGGCCTTCGCGGGCCTGGACGTGGGCGACTGGGTGGACCCGATTGGCGAGACGCGAGACGTCATGGTGCGGCTGGCGCCAACGGCGCGTGACAACCCCAACGACTTGTCGCAATTGCCCATCTCCGTGGGCGCGGCGGCGGGCGGGCCGCCCCGGTTGGTGCCGCTGGGGCAGGTGGCGGACATCCGCCAGACGCTGGGCCCGGCGCAGGTGACGCACCTGAACCGTGAGCGCGTCATCAACGTGCAGGCGAACGTGCAGGGGCGCTCGCTGTCGGAGGTGGGCGCGGACATCCAGGAGCGGCTGGACGGCGTGAAGCTGCCGCCGGGTTACACGCTGACGACGGGCGGCGAGTCCGCGGACCAGGCCGAGGTGTTCATGCGCGTGTTCATCGCGCTCGGCATGGCGCTGATGCTGATGTACCTCATCCTGGTCATCCAGTTCGGCTCCTTCCTGGATCCGCTGGCCATCCTCCTCTCACTGCCGCTGTCGCTCATCGGCGTGGTGCTGGCGCTGCTGCTCACGGGCGACACGCTCAACCTCATGAGCCTCATCGGCATCATGCTGCTGATGGGAATCGTGGCGAAGAACGCCATCCTCCTCATCGACTTCGCCAAGTGGTCACACGAGAAGGGCATGCCCCTGCGCGAGGCGCTCATCGAAGCGGGCCGCATCCGCCTGCGCCCCATCATCATGACGACCTTCGCGCTGGTGGCGGGCATGGTGCCGGTGGCCATCGGCGCGGGCGAGGGCGGCGACTTCCGCGCGCCGCTGGGACGCGCGGTGATTGGCGGCACGATTACGTCCACGCTGCTGACGCTGCTGGTGATTCCCACGGTGTACGAAATCCTGGTGGACGGCCGGACGTGGGCCACCCGCGTGCTGCGCAAGCGCTTCCGGATGAAGCCTCCCGAACAGCGGCCCCACGTCCCAGGCGCGGGCGGCGGCCGTGGAGCGCCCCGGCCCGCCCCTCAGGCCCGGCACGATTGAGGGCTCGGCGACGAACGGGCGAACTCGGGACGACAGGACGGTTGGCGCAGCGCGCCAGGGGCCGTAGGGTCAGCCCCTTCCGCCATGTCTCGCGCCTTGCTGCCTGAAAATCACCACCGACTCGTCACCGAAGCCCTGGCCGCGCTCGACGTCCGCAACTGGGTGCTCAGCATCCACGACCCGAGCTTCCCCAGCCTTCCAGAAGAGGACACGGGCTGGGGCTCGCCGTACTCGGAAGGGGCGGCGCGCTTCCTCGCGTTCTCCCGGGAGCTGGGCTTCAACGGCATCCAGTTGGGGCCGCAGGGGCAGGTGACGGAGTTCAACGCCTCGCCGTATGACGGCACGCTCTTCTCACGAAACCTCCTCAACGTGGCGCTCGCGCCGCTGGAGGCCGACGAGCCCTGGGGCGCGCTGCTGCCACCGGGCCGCGTGGCGGAGCTCGCCGCCAGCCGTCCCTCGGCGCTGCCCCCCGGCGAGCGCTTCCGTCACGCCTTCCGCGCGCAGACCACGCTGCTGAACGAAGCGTGGCGCACGTTCCAGCAGAAGCGTGCGGCGCCGGACGCCGCTCCGCCCATCCGGGCGCTGGCCGCGCGCTTCGACACCTTCCGCCAGCAGCACCGGGCCTGGCTGGTGCGGGACGCCCTCTTCGACGTGCTGTGCGAGGAGAAGCGCGAGCCGGACTGGCGGCGCTGGGCGGACTCGCTGGACGGGCGGCTGTGGAACCCCCGTCCGGAGGAGGAAGCGGCGGCCGTCGCGCGCCTGACGCAGCTGGAGCTGCGCTACGCGGACACGCTGGAGCGCTACGCCTTCTGTCAGTTCCTGGTCCACGCGCAGCACCACGGCCTGCGCGAGCGCGTGGCCGCGTGGCGGCTGAAGCTGTACGGCGACCTCCAGATTGGCCTGTCGCCGCGCGACGCGTGGGCCTGGCAGGGCCTCTTCCTGCGCACCTACCTCATGGGCGCGCCGCCCAGCCGGACGAACCCGGATGGCCAGCCGTGGAACTATCCGGTGATGGACCCGGAGCAGTACTTCGAGCCGGACGACGCCGGCGCGAACGCCGGGAGCCGCAACGGGCCCGTGCTGCGCTTCATGAACGCGCGCATGGACAAGATGCTCGGCGAGTACGACGGGCTGCGGCTGGACCACCCGCACGGGCTGGTGTGCCCGTGGGTGTACCGCGCGGACCTGCCGGACGCGCTGTGGTCCGTGCAACATGGCGCGCGGCTCTTCTCGTCACCGGACCTGCCGGACCACCCGGCGCTGGCGCGCTTCGCGCTCGTGCACCCGGCGCAGGTGGACCGCGCCGTGTCGCGCTACGCGGACCGCTGGGTGAAGGACCTCTCACCCGAACAGGTGCGCCGCTACAGCGTCCTCTTCGACACGGTGGTGGAGGCGTCCCGGCGCAACGGGCGGCAGCTGGGGGACCTGCTCGCGGAGGTGCTCAGCACGTTGCCGTACCCGCTGGAGCGCGTGCTGGCGCAGTACGGCCTGGGCCGCTTCCGCGTGACGCAGAAGGCGGACCTGCACGACCCGGCGGACGTGTACCGCAGTGAGAACGTGGGCCCGGAGGACTGGGTGATGGTGGGCAACCACGACACGAAGTCCCTGTGGCGCCTGGTGGCGGATTGGCAATGGAAGGGCACGCTGCGCGCGCAGGCGGAGTACCTGGCCGCGCGCTTGTGTCCCGAGCCCTCGGAGCGCGAGGCCTTCGCGCGCGAGCTGTCCACGAGCCCGGGACGGCTGGCGCAGGCGAAGGTGGCGGACCTGTTCGCCAGCCGCGCGCGCAACGTGATGATGTTCTTCACCGACCTGCTCGGGATGCCGGAGACGTACAACGCGCCCGGCACGGTGGATGAGCGCAACTGGTCCCTGCGCGTGCCCCAGGACTGGGCGCGGCAGTACCGCGAGCGGCTGAAGGCAGACGCCGCGGTGAACCTGCCCGCGGCGCTCGCCATGGCGCTCCGGGCCCAGGGCGCTTTGGCCCGCGCGCGGCACCAGCGCCTGTTGGAGGGATTGGACGCGCTGGCCCGCGAGCTGCGGGCCGGGTGACGCCTGGGCCCTCAGTGCTTCACGTCCACCACGAGGCGGGTGGGCTCGCTCAGCTCCATGACGCGGAAGTCGTTGGGCGCCTTGTTGCCCAGCACCCACGTCACCTCGGCCTCGAAGTCACACGTGCGCACCAGCTCCAGCAGGGTGGGCAGCCTGGGCTTCAGCTCCAGCGCGGCCACGGTGGCGCGGCCCTGGTCGTCATGACCGCGCGCGGGTGAGAGCGTGACCTGGAGGAAGCTCTTGCCGGCCAGGGGCGTCTCGTCGCCGGAGCCACACTGGATGATGGGCTTGTCCACGTACTGGAGCTGGTAGCCGGGGACCCGCGGCCCGTCGAACTCGAACACCACGCGGTCGAATTCCGCATGCGTGCCGGCGCGCACCGAGCGCAGCGTCACCGACTGGGCCGGACGCCGCTTCAGCGTCACCGGCGTGGTGGTCCACTCGCGGTTCCTCGGGGCCTCGGGCGGCGCGTCTTCCGTGGGTGCGTCCGAAGGCGGCGCCGTCTCACTGTCACCCATGGAGGCCGTGTGCACGGGAGGCCTGGCGGCGGCCTCGCCCTCGCGCGGGAGGGTGCCCGGGGG
>NZ_JAAIYB010000384.1 GCF_010894475.1 Myxococcus vastator | reverse complement strand
GCCCCCGCCGACGCGCTCATCGCCACCCTCACCACCGCGGTGCAGGGCCCCAACGGCGGCACCGAGGAGGCGGCGAAGGGCCTGTGGTACCTGGGCGAAATCCTCTACCGCGGCTACAGGGACCTGCCGGCGGACCAGGTGGAGGAGAAGGTCGCCGCGCTCCAGAGCATGGAGGGCATCTACACGCAGGCCGCGTCGCTGGGCTACGCCGAGTGGGCGGTGGCCTCGCTGTGGCGGCTGGCGCTCGCGTACGGCCACATCGCGGACGTGGTGGAGGGCACGGCCCTTCCCGCCGGCCTGTCCGCCGCGGAGGCGCAGCAGTTCCGGGCCGCGGTGAAGGAGCAGGTGACGCCGCTGAAGGCGCGCTCCGACGAGGCGTTCAAAGCCTGCTTGTCCCGCGCCGAGTCGCTGGAGGTCTTCAGCGCCGCGGTGGTGGGCTGCCGCGCCCGCACGGAGACGGCGGCGCTGCCGGTGCCGCAGCCGGGCACGCCCACGCAGCCGGCGTCCCTGGAGGACCTGCGCAAGAAGGCCGAGCGCACGCTCAACGCGGAGGCGCTGGAGGCGCTGGGGCTGGCCTACCTGGACGCGCGCCAATACGGCATGGCGCAGCTCACCCTGGGCCGCGTCACGGAGCTGCAGGACACGCGGGCCTCGGCGCACTCCGCGCTGGGCCTGGCGCTGCTCCACATGGGTGACGCCATGGGCGCGCGCGAGGCCTACGGCCGCGCCATGGACTCCGACCCCACCTTCGGCAAGGCGCGCCTCAACCTGGCCGCGCTGCGCTGCCGCTTCGGCGACGTGGACGGCGCCCGCCGCGAGCTGGCCGTGCTCAAGGACGTGGCCTCGCTGGGCGGCAACGACGTGGATGGCGGGTGGAAGGCATGCAAGTGAGGCCCGCGCGTGCATCGTGGCTCGGCGTCCTGCTCACCGCCGCTCTCTGCGCCTGTGGCGACGAGGGCGGGCAGCTGGAGGGCAGCGTGACGTCGCTGCTCGACCTGCGCTACGACCGCGCGGAGGCGCAGCTGGCCGAAGGCGAGCTGGCGGTGAACTTCGTCACCCAGCAGGGCACGGGCACCAACACGGTGCTGAAGGTCAGCGCCCGGGTGCAGGACATGCTCCCGGAGGGCTACACCGGCTCGCTGGACGTCAACCTGGCGGAAGTCCTTGCCAGCGGCGCCCAGCGCGGCGCCATTGGCCGCAACGTGCTGGATGAGCCGGCGCGGACCTTCCCGGAGCTGCGGGTGGGCGGGCTGAAGGTGAAGGCCCTCCCCAGTCAGCAGGGCCAGCGCATCTCCGGCGAGTTCCACGTCACGTTCGTCAACGGCACCCACACCTATTCCGGGCGCACCATCTTCGGAAGCTTCGAGGCGACGGTTCCATGAAGCGCTTTGTCCTGCTCACCCTCCCCCTGCTCTCCGCGTGCGGCGCCAGCTACAACATGCGCGTGCCCGACTCGCTGGAGAAGAAGCTCCCGTACGAGGCGCGCATCGAGCTGCTGGAGGCGGAGAACAACCTCGCGCTCGCCATCGACAAGGTGGACGAGGCCGACAACGAGATTGGCCGCGCCCGCGACCACATCCGCCGCGCCCGCTCCCGCCAGGAAGCCGCGGAGGATGAGGTGGACCGCGCGTCGGACGAGGTGTCCCGCGAGGTGGCGAAGCTGGCCATCGCCGAGGCCGAGGCCCGCGTGGAGTACCTGCGCGCCCGGCAGCGGCTCAGCGTGGGCCTGCGGGACGTGGAGCGGCTGGCGCTGCGCTGCGCCTTCGCGGAGTTCGAGCTGGCCCGCCTGCAGGCCGCCCGGAAGGCGAAGGTCGAGGGCAGCGAGCGGCTGGAGCCGAAGGACTTCGAGGAGCAGGTCTCCGAGTGCAAGGCGGAGGTGAAGGAAGAGCGCGCCGAGCTCACGGGGGACGAGAAGGAAGAGAAGACGGCGCGGGAGGCGTGGGAGGCGAAGAAGGCGGCGCTCGCGAAGAAGACCTTCGACGCGCGCGCGAGTCCCTACGTGGAGAACCTATAATGAACACTGCCAGCTTCCTGGTGCTCCAGCTCCTCACCGCGCAGGCCGCCGAGCCCGACGCGGCCACGCTCGAGCGCACCGCCGCCGTGGAGAGCGCGCGGTTGGCCGAAGCCCCCGATGACGCGGACGCCCTGTACCGCCTGGGCACCGCCTTCCTCGCGCTCAACACGCCGAAGAAGGCCGTGGCCCCCTTGAAGAAGCTGGTGGACCAGGAGCCGGACCTCATCCCGCCGAAGCTGGCCCTGGCCCGCGCGCTGCGGCTGTCCGGAGAGCCGGGACAGGCGCGCACGGTGCTGGACACGGCCATCGCCGCCTTCCCCGAGGAGTCCACCCTCCGGGCCGAGCGCGGCCTCCTGGCGCGCGTGCTGGACGAGCGCGACGTGGCCATCAGCCAGTACGCGGTGGCGGTGGAGCTGGCGCCCCAGGACGCGGAGCTGCGCTTCAACCTGGGCGAGGCCCTGCAGCGCGCCAGCCGCACGGACGACGCCATCGAGGCCTACCGCGAGGCGCTGAAGCTGGACGCGAAGCTCAACGTGGCCCGTGTGAACCTGGGCAAGGCCCTGGCGGAGAAGGGCCTCAACGGCGAGGCCAAGGAGACGCTGCGCGAGGCCACCCGGCAGAAGCTGGGTGACACCGAGGCGCACTACAACCTCGGCGTGCTCCTCATGCGGGAGAACGACCTGGACGGCGCCATCGCCGAGTACCAGCGCACGCTGGCCGCCGACCCCAAGCACGCCAGCGCGCACAACAACATGGGCGTGGCGTTCAACGGGAAGGACGACCCACGCAAGGCCACCGACGCCTTCCTGAAGGCCATCGCGGCGGACCCGAAGTTCGCCGAGGCGCACTTCAACCTGGGGCTGGCGTACTACCAGCTCGGTGACAACGTCCGGGCCATGAAGGCCTTCGAGAAGGCCGTGGTGCTGGAGCCCCAGCGGTCCAGCGGGCCGTACATCCAACTGGGCCACCTGTACCTGACGCAGGGCAAGAAGAAGCAGGCCGTGGCGGCCTTCAAGAAGGCCATCGAGAAGAGCGCCGAGGACGGGAAGAAGACGACCGAGGCGTACCAGGGACTTGCTCGCGCGTGGCTCAGCCTGGGCAAGGCGGACGAGGCGGTGGCCACCCTGAAGACGGCCGTGGACGCCTTCCCGAAGGACGCGAGCGCCCGCGCCGCCTATGGCGAGGCCCTGCGCGCCAAGGGTGACCTGGATGGCGCCATCGCCGAGTACGAAGAGGGCGTGAAGCTCTCCCCCACGCCGGAGAACCGGCTGGCGCTCGCGGAGGTGTACGCGCAGAAGCGGGTGGGCGCGAAGGCACAGCCGCTCTACAAGGCCCTCCTGGAGGAGGACCCCGGCAATCGCGCCGCGAAGCTGGCGCTCGCGGACCTGCTGCTGGCCATGGGCGACTATGTGGCGGCGGAGGGGCTGCTCAAGCCCCAGGACGGCGAAGAGGCCGACACCGCGGCGCTGGCGCGGCTGGGCATCGTCCACTCGCGGCGTGGGCGGCCGGACCTGGCCGTGGCGGAGCTCGAGGCGGTGGTGGCGAAGGACCCGGCGCAGTTGGAGGCTCGCGCGGAGCTGGGCTTCATCTATCTGCGTGGCGGCGACGGCGCGAAGGCGAAGAAGGTGCTGACGTCCGTGCTGTCGGTGGACCCTCGCCACTCGCTGGGCCTGCTGTACATGGGCCACACGCTGTACCAGCAGGGCAACGCGAAGGGCGCGGAGAAGTCCTTCCGCAGCGCCGTGCAGGCGGACCCGAACTTCGCCGAGCCGCACAACGCGCTCGGGCAGTTGCTGGAGGCGACGAAGCGCCTCGACGAGGCGAAGGACGCCTACAAGAGGGCCGTGCAGTTGCAGCCGGACCACCCGGATGCGAAGGACGCGCTGATGCGGCTGACGGCGTCCGCGCCCACGCCGTAGGCCGCGCGCGGGCCCACGGCAGCGTGTGCGGGCATCGCGCCCGCGCAGTCCCGCGGGTGAGCCCAGCTACGCCGGCACGCCCAGCAACACAGCGCTCACCGCGACGAGCACTTCCGAATTGGAATGACGCTTGAGCAGTCTCCAATGCGGCTCCTCGACGACAACCCACGCCCGTGACTACTCCAACCGCCGCGCGGGCGCAGCTCCCCCTTGGAGGCCGTTCGCGAGCTCGCGACCTGCCAACCTCGGCCCGGCCCCTTTCTGTCAGGGCTCCTCATCCGTTGAGCCAGAAGGCGTGCCGTCCCCTGTCATGAGCACGGCGGGCAACTCAGGCCCCGTGGGCACCGGCTGGGGCTCCAGCGCAAGCGCCCGGCCGAATCGATGGCGCGCCTCCGCGTGCACGCCAAAGGACGCGCCCTCCGCATGCGCCACCAGCACGAGGTCTTCCGAGGGCGGCGTGCCAGCCTCGAAGGCCACGCCGTACGTCACGGAGCGCGCGCCTGTCCCCACCCCAGCGGGAACGGTGAAGGCGGCCGCGCCCTCCGTCAGCGTGGCGCCGACAGGAAGCGAGAGCCGCACTTCAACGGGCGCCTCGAAGCCCGCGCGCCGCTCCACCTCGGCCACAAGCCACACCTGCCCAGGCGAGGACGCCACCACCGTCCAGCTCACGCGCAGGGGCGAAGGAAGCCTCGCCGTGAGCCCAGCTCCCGGACCGGTGGCGTGCGCATGCCCAGCAGCGTCCAGCGTCGGCGCGTCGTCCGCTGGCCGTGCATCCTCCGCAGATGAAGAAGCACCACGGCTTGTCCAAGGCGCATGACCATGGCCTCGTGCCTCCTCCGTCCGGGCAGCGCGGTGCCCCGACGCGGGAGGCGCCGAGAGCGCACGGCGCGCGGAGACACCTCTCTGCATCGGAGACGGGGCAAGGCCCGCGAGAACCGGCGTCCGCACAACAGCCGCGTCCCCGGTGACGCGTGTGCGTACCACGGCTTCCTGATGAGCGGGCGGCGCGAGGCGCTTGCGAGTCTTGCCGCGGAGGCGCTCCACCCCTGAAGCCACGCCCGTGGACAGGGCTCCCGCCAGCGCGAGCGCCAGGACGACGCCCGCCACTCGCTTGCGCGTCAGCAACATGCGGCCTCTCCGTGACGTGGCGTCGTCATCGACATGCTCCGCGGCGTCACTGGCACAGCGGTGAGTGACTGGGATACGGGTAGGCGGACTCCGGCTCGGTGGCCGCGTCCATCACCCAGCGCGGAAAGCCCTGGCACATCATCGTGTCCAGGAAGTCCGCCAGGCAGGGAGCGGGGATGTCCGTCCGCGCCACGTCCACCAACTGGCCCGCCTCCACACGCCACTGGTGCCGCTGGTAGCCCCGTCGCCACGGCGCCGCGTTCATGCCGGGGGCCGCGAGCGCCTCGTACATCGGCTGCCGCGAGGACGTGCCCTTGCCGAGTCGGTAGAGGATGGCGGCCACCTCGCTCACCTCCAGCTTCTGCAGCAATCCCGCCTCCGGACGGGGCCGCGTCCACGCCCCCGTCGCGGGCCGGCGCGCCTCCAGGTCCATCCAGAACATCGTCCCACCCTGCCTGTCGAAGTAGCGGGGACTGCCTCGCACGTCCGCGCTGAACCAGGTGGCCCACCCCTCACTCCACGCCTGTCCCGGGAAGGTGGGCACGCCGAGGTAGTGCGGGCCGCCCTCGTTCGGACTGGTGCCATGGCTGGCCATCACCCAGTGCCCGAGCTCGTGCAGCACCATCGCCTCCGACCACCAGGCCGCGTCGCCATCCCCCGGCAGCCACACCTGCGCGCCCCACGTCCGCCCCGCCGCCGTCACCGGCCACGGCGCGAAGCAGGCGCCGCAGGACCACGTCGTCCCAAAGCCGAGCCACACCACGACAGGCAGTCCCGCGCGGCCATACCGTCCCCGCGACTCGTGCCACGCGGCGCGCAGCGCGCTGAACACGGAGGCGGCTCCGGAGCCGTCCGCCTCCGCGATGGAGAAGACGCCCTGTCCGGCAACGGCGCGCGTGGACTGAGACCAACTCCAGATGCGCGCCGCGCTGCCCGGCACCTCCGTCACCTCCCGAGCCCCTCGCTGCCCCGGGTCCGCCACCGCGTAGGCCACGCGCGCGGCCGAGCCCAGCCCTGCCGCGTACACGACGATGCGGTCCTCCTCCCGAGGCTGCGCCGCGACCCGCACCGAGAACCGTCCATCCAGGCCCGACACCTGGAAGTCCACGAGCGTGGCCCCCTGATACGAGGCCACGAGGAAGCCTCCAGCCGGGACCCACTCCGCCTCGGCCGACCATCCGGTGAAGTCGGCATCCGGGAACCGGCGCGCGTAGCGCACGGTGCCGCTCAGCGTGGGCCCGGGCGCGCCACACCAGCCGCGCCCCTCCGTCTCCACGCAGCCCGCCGCGCACTCGCGCGCACGCCACTGCCCCTGGACACAGGCCTGCCACACACCGTCCGCCGAGCACCGCGAGCCGCCGTCCAGGCACGCCGCGCCCGCGGCGCAGTGGGCTCCGCCCTCCAGTACGCAGGCCTCGTCGGCACCGCAATCCTCCTGGAGACGCACGCCCTCCACGCACCGCTCCACGATGCGAGTCCCCAGACACCGGCCCTCCTCCGGCATGGAGACACAATCCGCCGCGGTGCGCAGGGCCTCGTCGGGAAGAGCGGAGGCACACGCGCGGGCACGGCACACCGTGTCCTCCGGCGCGCAGGCGGCATCACACGGCGGCCCGTCCTGCTCCGGCCCGCACGCCAGCACGAGGATGCCCAGGCACCACACCGCCGTTTCGAAACGCAATGCCGTGGCACCTCCGCGCCCGCCGAAGGGAGACAGGGCGAGGAGGCACGACAGCACGCCCGGTGTGCGGCATGGGAGCACCGGGCAGGCCAAGGCTTCCCTGCCCGTCTGCCGCCAGGGTGACGCAACGGCGCCCCCCACGGGAGAGGCCCTGGGTCATCACGCGCGGTGTGGAGGGGCACCGGCGCCCAGGACGTCTCCCGCGGGGAGCTGAAGCCAGCGAGCACGGCTCCGTCCGTGCTCAGGGAGGCAGCGGCGCGCGACCCTCCGGGATGACCAGGGGACCGGGCAAGCCCGGCCACTCGACGACCTGCACGCGCAGGCCGAAGACGCGGGCCACCAACGCCTGGGAGAGCACCTTCGCCGGGGCGCCCAGCTCCACCACCCGGCCCTCGGCGAGCACGGCCATCCGGTGCGCGTAACGCGCGGCCAGGTTGAGGTCATGCAGCACCGCCAGCACCGCGCCGCCTTCCTGGGCGAAGCGTGCCGCCGCCTCCAGCACGAGGTGCTGGTGGGCCAGGTCCAGGCTCGCCGTCGGCTCGTCCAGCAGCAGGTAGCGGTGTCCGGAGGCCACCGGTTCGGAGAGCTGAGCCAGCACCCGCGACAGCTGCACCCGCTGCCGCTCGCCCCCGGACAGCGTGAGATACGAACGCGAAGCCAGGTGCCGCGTGTCGGTGGCATCGAGTGCCGCCACCGCCGCCGCCAGGTCCGCGCTGCCTTCCGCGCGGCTCGCGTGCGGACTCCGCCCCAGCAGCGCCACCTCCAGCGCCGTGAAGCCGAAGCCCAGCGACGACTCCTGGGGAAGCACGCCCAGCCGCACGGCCCGCTCCCGCGGCTTCCAGCGCGACAAGGGAAGGCCGTCCAGGAGCACCTCGCCCGTCGAGCACCGCAGCTCGCCCGACATGGCGGACAGCAGCGTGGACTTGCCCGCGCCGTTGGGCCCCACGACGGCGAGCACCTCGCCGGGCCGCAGGGCCAGGTCCATGGGCCCCAGCGTCCGCCCCCGGCCCCGCCACACCTCGATGCCACGAACCTCCAGACTCATACGGCCCCCTTGCGCGACAGCAGCGCGACGAAGACGGGGACGCCCAGCACGGACGTGAGCGCGCCCACGGGCAGCTCAGAGGGAATGTCCGCCGTGCGAGCCAGCAGGTCCGCGCCCACCAGCAGCGAGGCTCCCAGCAAGGCGGACGCGCTGAGCAGCCGCCGGTGGTCCGGCCCCAGCGCCAGCCGCAACAGCGCGGGCACCAGCAAGCCCACGAAGGCGATGACCCCGGTGACGGACACCGCGGCCCCCACCCCCAGGGCCGCGGAGAGGATGAGCCGGCGCTTGAGGCGCTCGACATCCACGCCCAGGTGCCACGCCTCGCGCTCCCCCAGCAGCAGGAGGTTGAGGGTGCGCGCCTCACGCAGCAGCAGGCCCAGGGCGATGAGCAGCGGCAGCGTGGCGGCCCCCACCACGTCCCAGGACGCGCCAGCCAGGCTGCCCCAGGTCCAGAAGGTGATGG
>NZ_JAAIYB010000383.1 GCF_010894475.1 Myxococcus vastator | reverse complement strand
GTCCTCCACCACCTGCGGCATCAACGCCGCCAGCGCCAGGCCCACCACCGCCACGCCACCCGCCAGCGCCGCATGACTCCGGAAGGAGTCCGTCCCGCTACCGCCGCCCCGCGCCGTCACTTCCGCTTCCCCAGCCGGGCCATCTCATGGAGGAACCCATAGAAGCCCACGCAGATACCCACCAGGCTCAGCACCACCATCAACCAGGGCCCCGTCCCCAACCACCCGTCCAGCCAGTAGCCACCCAGCACGCCCACCACCGCGCCACCCACCAGCTTCCACACCGCCGAGACATAGGGTTGCGCCGCCCTCATCTGCCGGGCCGTCTCACCCAGCTCGCTGCCGTCCGAACCGCCCGGTTTCCGGGGCTCCTTCACTTCCATTCGGACGTCTCCCCAAACCCCTCTACGCGCGGGCGCCGCTTAACACCGAACACGCGGCACACGCAACCGCTACCATGGGCCGCGGCCCCCGGCCCCCAGCGGCGATTGCCGCTTCGGCAAGCTCAGCTACCGCCGATCTGCCCCGCATGGAATCGAGGACCTTTCCTCGAGGGCACACCCGGGCGTTTCTCCTCTGGGCGAGGCGCTCGAGCCCGGCGGAACCAGCAGGCGCCTGGGGACGAGGCCGCCTGTCCCAACGCCCAGGTGGCCAGCCTCCGGGCGCTGACCGGCCCGCTCCTCGGCGCCCGGGCGCCTGCGTCGCCAGCTTGCACCCGATACGCGTCAAGCCACCGCGACACCTCTGGAGGACTCCATGCCGAAGCCGCTCGTGCTCACGTCCCCCCGCTTCAAGGACGGCGACCTCATCCCCATCGCCTACACCGGCGAGGGCGAGGACATCTCACCGCCGCTCCAATGGACGGGCATGCCCGCCGGGACGAAGAGCCTGGCCCTCCTCGTGGAGGACCCGGACGCGCCAGACCCGCGCAACCCGCAGATGACCTTCTCCCACTGGGTTGTCTACAACATCCCACCTTCGGCCCAGGGCCTGCCAGAAGGGGCCACGCCGGACGTCCTCCCGGAGGGCGCCCGCCAGGGTCAGAATGACTTCCGCCGCCAGGACTACGGGGGCCCCATGCCGCCCGTGGGCATGCACCGGTACTACTTCCGCCTGTTCGCCCTGGACACGGTGCTGCCGGACCTGGGCCGCGCCTCGCGCACGCAGCTCCGGGAGGCCATGGAGGGCCACATCGTGGGGCAGGCGGAGCTCATCGGCCTGTACACCAAGGTCCACCACCGCGGCGCGGAGTCCCCTGGGAGCGCTCCCGCCTGATTCGGCGCGAGGCGCCAACCGCCTTGGAGGCACGGGCTCGGCCGCACCGCGCGGCCGGGCCCGTTCTACGTACAAGCCGCAGGGGCGGCGCCGGGTTGTGGGATGGTGGGCGAAGCGGCGGGTGGGCGATTTCGCGCGGGCTGGCAGCGGTGGAAGAGTCAGCTTGCCGTGAAAACCGCCGCCGAAACCGGGGCAGCCTACGGCCCCTTTGATGCGATGTCCGTGGGTGTCTGCGTCGTCCGTGACGGCCGCTTCGTCTATGTGAACGAGGCGCTGGTGACGATATCGGGCTACCCGCGCGAAGCCGTGCTGGGTGAGTCCGCGACGCTCCTCGTCTCGGCGGCGAGCGCGGCGGAGCTCGCGTCCCGCCACGCCCGGCGCAAGCGCGGCGAGCCCGTCCCCACCACCTACGAGACGATGCTGCGCACCGCCGAAGAGGAGCGGCGGGTGGAGCTGACCGTCATCCCCAGCGGCACGGAGTGGGTGGTGCTGGTGCGCGACGTGTCGGCGCGGGCCCGGCGCCGCGGCGTGCTCCAGCGGCTGGCCGAGCTGGGCGCGAGCCTGCCCTCGCTGCGCACCGAGGGCGAGGTGCTGCGGCGGATGTTCTCCGGCGTGGAGGAACTGGGGCTCGGCTGCGCGTGGCTTTCGCCAGACCGGCTGGGCGTCCGGTTGGGACAGACGTTCGTGCCGCCCGGCATGGTGCCCCTGGAAGACGCGGCGCTGAGTGGCCGCTGGGTACGGGATGTGGTGGGCCAGTGGCCTCCCGTGCTGAAGCGCGCCTGGCGCGACGGCGCGGCCTATACGGACGAGCTGCCCCAGGAGGCCGAGCGCTTCCTCCGGGGCGCCCGGGGCGAGCGGGTGCGCCAGGGCCTCCAGCGCGCTGGACAGACGCGGGCCATCGCGGTGCGCATCGACGTGGAGGGCCAGCCCCGGGCCATGCTCGCGCTGGTGGCGGACTGGCTGCGCGAGGAGGAGCTCCCACCGGTGCGGCTCTTCGGCGCGCAGGTGTCCGCGGCGCTGGACGCGGCGCTCACCATCTCCCGCCTGTCCGCGCAGAACACGGCGCTGGCGGCGCTCAACCGCCTGGCCTCGGTGTTGGCCTCCGCGCCGCACCCGCAGGCGTTGTTCGCGCCAGGGACCGATGAAATCGCCGGGCTCCTGGGCTGCGACGCGGTGACGGTGCTCCTGCCGGCGGACGACGGCGAGGTGGAGCTTGCGTACTCGCGCGGCCTGGACGCCGAAGGCTCGGAGGACTTCATGCGGCGCTGGCGCGCCGGGAGCCTGTGCCTCCAGGCGCAGCGCGAAGGCATCCCGCTGGAGCGCGAGGTGGAGTCCTGCTCGGACGACCTGAGCGAGGAGCTGCGCCGGCAGGGCTTCCGTACCGTGGTGGTTGTTCCCCTGCGGGTGCGCTCGCGGGGCGTGGGCACGCTGTCGGCGCTCTTCCGGGAGCGCCGACCCCTGACGCCGCTCGAACGGGAGACGCTGCAGGCCATGGGCAGCCACTTCGCGGCGGCCATCGAATCCCACCGGCTGCTGCATGAGCTTCGTGGCCGCGCCGAGGACCTGGCGCTGCTGCACGAGGTGGCCAAGGCGCTGGCGGCCACCCTGGAGCTGGACAAGCTGCTGCATATTGGCGCCACCAGCCTGGCGCGCATCGTGGACACTTCGGATGCCTACGTGTTCCTGCCGGACAGCTCGGGCGAGCGGCTCCAGCTGCGCGCGATGACGGGAGGCTCACCGGAGCTGCAAGGGCACGACCTGCCGCTCCTCCCGGCCGATGCATCACTCGCGTCGGTGGCGTTCCACACGCGCGAGGTGGTGATGGTGGAGGACGCCCGCTCCGACCTGCGCGTCAATGAAGAGGTCCGGCGCCTGCCTGGCGCGCGAGCGTTCCTGGTGCTCCCCCTGGTGGTCCACGAGCGCCCCATGGGCGTGATGATGGCGGTGGAGACCCGGCGGCCGCGGCGCTTCACACTCGCGGAGGTGGAGCGAGCCAGCGCCATCGCCAACCAACTGGCGCTGGCCCGCGAGGGCGCGCGACTGGTGGAGGACCTTCAAGCCAGCTACGTGGAGCTGGCCCGGACCCAGGCCCAATTGGTGCGCCGCGAACGGCTGGCCGCGCTGGGCGAGCTGTCCGCCGTGGTGGCCCATGAGGTGCGCAATCCCCTGGGCGCCATCTTCAACTCGGTGGCGTCCCTGCGGCGCATCGTCGGGCCGGACAGCGCGGCGGTGCCGCTGCTGGACATCGTCGGAGAGGAATCGGACCGGCTCAACCGCATCGTCGCGGACCTGCTCACCTTCGCGCGTCCGCCCGCGCCACATCCCTATGCCGTGCCGCTGTCGCCCCTGGTGGAGGACGCGGTGCGAGGCGCGCTGGCGGAGGCCCCGGGCCAGGTGCGCGTGGAGCTGGACCTGGCGGACGATGTCCCCTCGGTGACGGTGGACGAGCGGATGATGCGCCAGGCCTTCCTCAACCTCGCCATCAACGCCGTGCAGGCCATGCCCCAGGGCGGCATGCTGCGCGCGAGCGTCCGGCGCGCGACGGGGACGCCCGAAGTCGAAGTGCAGTTCGCGGACAGCGGGCCGGGCATCTCCTCCGACGTCCGGGCGCGCATCTTCGAGCCCTTCTTCACCACCAAGGCCAAGGGCACCGGCCTGGGGCTGGCGGTGGTGAAGCGCATCATTGAATCGCACCAGGGCCGGGTCGCGTTGGAATCCCAACCGGGCCAGGGCACCACCTTCCGGCTCTATCTGCCGCTGGACACCCCCGCCACGGCGGTGAGCGAAGGCTGGTAACGCATTTGAAGCTCACGCGTCCGGGGCGCAGAGCCCTTCGCGAGGAGCAGAAATGCACCGCCATGCCGCCGTCCTGGGAGCCCTTCTCTGTCTGAGCACCTTCACCGTCCAGGCCCAGGCGCCCACGCCTCCGGACGAGCCTGGGGTGCAGCTCAAGTTCGTGGGAGAGCTGGGCTTCCTGGACGTGCTGGCCCACAGCCTGCGCCAGGGCAGTGACGGCACCCTGTTCCGCTACACGGACGACGGCGGGCAGGACAACCTCTACAACTTCATGCGGCTGTCGGCCGAGCTGACGTTGAAGGGCCGGCACTCGGTGGTGTTCCTCTACCAGCCGCTGGCCATCGACACGCAGGTGGTGCTCAAGCGGGACGTGCGCATCGACGCGCTGGACTTCCCCGCGGGCACGCCGCTGGACGTGCGCTACAGCTTCCCATTCTACCGGGCCAGCTACCTGTACGATTTGCTGTCCGGGCCGGACCGAGAGCTGTCCGTGGGGGTGTCGCTCCAACTGCGCAACGCGAACTATGTCTTCACCTCCGCGGACGGGACGCTGCGGCGGACCGCGCGCGACGTGGGGCCGGTGCCGCTGTTGAAGGTGCGCGGACGGTGGGGACTGGGCGGTGGCTGGTGGCTGGGCTTCGAGGCGGACGGCAGCTACGCGCCCACGGCCATCATCAACGGCGACAGTGACTCCAACACCACGGGCGCGCTGCTGGACGCGTCCCTGCGCGGCGGCGTGCGCATCACCGACAACGTGGATGCGTTCCTCAACCTGCGCTACCTGGGCGGCGGCGCGCGAGGCACGTCGGACGACAACGAGGACGAGTTCGGCGACGGCTTCACCAGCAACTGGATTGATACCGCCACCATCAGCCTGGGCTTCAGCTACCGGCTGCCCTCGGGGAGCTGACGCTCGCGGCGGGCTTCAGGACAGCGCCCACGCCAGCGCGAGCCCCAGGGCACACGCGCCCACGCAGAGCACCGCGACGAGCCAGGGGCGCCCACCGCGGAGCCAGGTGCCAGAGTCCTCCTCGGGCGCTGGCACGGGCAGGGCTTCATCCCCCGTGATGGCGCGCACCAACTCCAGACGACGGGCCTCCACCGCCGCGGCGTCCACCGCCTGGGAGATGTCCACGCCGAAGCCCACCTGCGTCTCGCGGGTGGCTCGGCGCCACTGCGCGGCCTGGGGCGGCAAGGAGTGGAGGGCCCTGGCGGGGTTCACCTCCGTCACGGTGACGTCTTCGGACACAGCGGCATCAGCGCCCTGGTTCCGAGTGGCCTCCGCCCTTTCCAGCGCGACCATCAGCTTCGCCGCATCGACGGCTTCGGTGGCCGCCGCGTCTCCGCCCAGGCTGGCTCCGGGGTTCGCGGTCCTGGCGTCCGCCGCCATGCGGACACGCTCGGGCTGAACGACCGTGGTCTCCTCGTCCGCATCGGGCGGCGCGCTCGCGGCCGGGCCTCGCGCTGGCTGGACGACAGTGGCGTCCCCTTCCACATCGAGGTGTGCCCGTTCGCCGCCGGGAAGGCCCCGTCGTGCTCGCGAGGCTCCGCCCTCCACCACCGTCGCCTCGTCCTCCGTCCCGTACAGCGCGGTGACGCGAGGTTCGTTCACGGCGCGAGGCACCTCCGGCGTCTTTTCGGGAGTCCCGCGCACCGTGACTTCAAGTTCATCCGCGTCACCGTGCGCGGCGGGCACTGCCTTCGCTGGCGTGCCTCGCGCGGAGGCGTCCGTCGGCGCCTTCGGGGCCTCCGCGTCGCCACGCTCGGCCGGGACGTAGTCCTCGGGCGCGTCGATGCCCTCGTGCTCGAACGCGAGCGCGGTGGGCGGAGCGAGCACGGTGGCCAGCGCTGGCTCGGTGAGCGCGCGGGAACGCGGCTCCCGCAGCAGCTCGCGGAGCACGAGCTCCTCCGCCTTCTTCTCGCGGGGGAACGCGGCCGCGATGAGGCGCGCGACGTCCGCATCTCCCACGTTGGGCGCCAGCTTCGCCTTCATCCGCGCCAGCTCCGCGCCCATGGCGGCCGCGTCCGGGAAGCGGTTGTCGGGCTCGGAGGCCAGCGCGCGCATCAGGAACGCATCCACGCTGGTAGGCACGCCCTGCCGGACGCTCCCCGCTGGCTCCCACTGGGGGTACGCCGCGCGTCGCCACCGCTCCACCGGGTCGCCCCGCTGTACCAGGGGCTTCCATGCGAACAGCTCCCACAGCAGCGCGCCCACCGCGTACACGTCCGCGCGCCGGTCCACGAAGCGCTTCCGCGCCTGCTCCGGCGCCATGTACGTCAGGTTGCCAATCACCACCCGAGGCGCCGTCTGCTGCTCCTTCAGCGTGGACTGCGCCGCGCCGAAGTCGATGATCTTCACCTCGCCCGCGTAGCTGATGCACACGTTCGCGGGAGACAGGTCGCGGTGGACCAGGTGCAGCGGATTGCCGAACTCATCCGTCGCGTCGTGCGCGTAGGCCAGGCCCTCACAGAGCCGCTGCCCCAGGTGGAGCATGATGCCCAGCGGCAGCGTCCGCCCGAGCTGCCGCAGCCGGTACGTCAGCCGGCTGAGCGTCTTGCCCTGCACGTACTCCATGGACAGGTAGAGCTGCCCTTCCACCTCGCCCATGGCGTACACGCGCGCGATGTTCGGATGGTGCAGCCGCACCACCACGCGGGCTTCGTCCCGGAAGCGCCCGGCGAACTGGGAGCTCGCCATGAGCTGCGGGAGGACCTTCTTCACGACACAGGCACGGCGAGGCGCCTCCTCTCGCGCGAGGAACACCTCTCCCATCCCCCCGGCGCCAATGCGGCGCGCGAGGGTATAGGGACCGAAGCGAACGGGCCCCTCGAGGGGCTCGGGCTCAACCGGTCTTGCCAAGCGAACGGAAGGCCTTTCTCGCCGCCGCGAGGACGTGCGCGACTTCAGGCTCGCCCATGGCCAGCGACACGAACGCCGCCTCGAACTGGCTGGGCGGCAGGTAGACGCCTTCGTTCAGCATGGCGTGGAAGAACTTGCCGAAGCGCGCCGTGTCCGCCTTCTTCGCGCTGGTGTAGTCGTAGACGGGCTCACTGGTGAAGAACACCGTGAGCATGCTGCCCACGCGGTTGACGGTGACGGGAACGTCCGCGGCCTTCGCCTCGGCGAGCAGGCCGACCTCCAGCATGCGGCTGACGTCCTCCAGCCGCGCGTAGGTGCCGGGCGCCGCCAGGGCCTTGAGGCACGCCAGGCCCGCCGCCACCGCCACCGGGTTCCCCGACAGCGTGCCGGACTGGTACACCGGGCCCGCCGGAGCCACCTGCTCCATGATGTCGCGGCGGCCACCATACGCGCCCAGCGGCATGCCCCCGCCAATCACCTTGGCCATGGTGGTGAGGTCCGGCTTGAGGCCGTACAGCTCCTGCGCGCCGCCTCGCGACAGCCGGAAGCCCGTCATGACCTCGTCCAGCACCAGCAGCACGCCGTGCTTCTGGCAGAGCGCCTGCAGCCCTTCGAGGTACCCCGGCTTGGGCACCAGCACGCCCATGTTGCCCACCACCGGCTCGATGATGGCGCAGGCGATGTCCTGACCCTTCTCCGCGAAGATGCGCTCCACGGCGGCCAGGTCGTTGAAGGGCGCGGTGAGCGTGAGCTTCGCCAGCGCGGACGGCACGCCCGGCGAGTCCGGCAGGCCCAGCGTCTCCACGCCGCTGCCCGCCTTCACCAGGAACGGGTCCCCCGCGCCGTGGAAGCAGCCTTCGAACTTGAGGATGTGCTCGCGGCCGGTGAAGCCCCGCGCGACGCGGATGGCCGCCACCGTGGCCTCGGTGCCACTGGAGACCAGGCGCACCATGTCCACCGCGGGCATGGTGGCGCAGATGAGCTCCGCGAACTCCACCTCGCCCGCGTGCGGCGCGCCATAGGACGTCCCCATGCGGGCGGCGTCGATGATGGCGTCCACGATGGGCGGATATGCGTGGCCCAGGATGAGCGGCCCCCAGCTCCCCACGAGGTCGACGTAGCGGTTGCCGTCCACATCCGTGAGCCAGGCACCTGTGCCTTCACGGAAGAAGACAGGGTCGCCGCCAACGCCTCGGAAGGCGCGCACCGGGGAATTCACTCCGCCGGGGATGCGGGCCTGCGCGCGGGCGAAGAGAGCCTGACTGTGAGCGTGGTTCATGACGCGTTCCATAACATGCGGCACGAGGCATTCTGCGTCCC
>NZ_JAAIYB010000382.1 GCF_010894475.1 Myxococcus vastator | reverse complement strand
CGCTCGCCGGGCTCGCCCGTCATCCAATCCGTGGACACGCGGGCGCCCGAATCGAGCAACACCGCGTCCACTGGCACCAGGTCCCCCGGCGCAATCACCAGCACGTCGCCGTCGGCCACCTCCGCGGCGCGCACGGTGGCGAGCCGTGCGCCCTCCTCCCTGCGCACGAAGAGCCCCTCCGCCCCGTCGTCATCCAGCAGGAAGCGCCGGTTGCGCTCCAACACGCGCTGCTGGAGCCACCGCCCCACCAGCATCAGCGTGACAAAGGTATTGAGCGTGTCGAAGTACGCCAGGTCGCCGCGCCCTCCGCGCGCCTGCGCCAGCGACATGCCGAACACCAGCAGGATGCCCAGGGCGATGGGCAGGTCCAGGTGCGGCACGCCGCGCCGCAAGCCCTGGAGCGCGGAGCGGAAGAATGGCCAGCCTCCCACCACCACGACCGCCGACGACAGCCACAGGCTCAGCCGCGTGAAGAGGCGGAAGAGCTCGCCATCCTCCGGCGTGAGCCCCACGTAGAAGCTCACCGAGAACAGCATCACGTTCATCGACAGCGCGGCGCAGATGCCCAGGCGGATGGGCAGGTCCAGGCTCGTGCGCTCCGGGCGCTTGCGGCTGGGTCCGAAGCGGTAGCCAAAGCCCTCCACGTCGCGCAGGAACTCCGCCACATCGAAGGCGCCGCGCCGCCACAGCATCCGCGCCTTGCCCAGGGCCGGGTCCACCGTCAGGCCCGCCCCGCCCGGCCGCCGGCGGAACAGCTCGTTCATCAGCCACACGCACGCGGCGCAGTGGATGCCCTGCACGTCCAGCTCGAGCGCACACAGGGGACCCGGAAGGGCCTCGGCGCGGCTGATGAGCGGCTCCAGCCACGCGAACGCGCGTGCCTTGCGCGGCTCAGGCGCGGGCGCCGTCTTTCCTTGCGTGAGCTGGTAGTAGCGCGTGAGCCCCTGCTCCACGAGCAGGCCGTGCACGGCCTCGCACCCCACGCAGCAGAAGTCGCGCGCCGCGCTCCCGGGAGGAACGGGACTGCCGCAGTGGAGACAGGCGGCCGGAGCAGGCTCCGATGGCGTGGAGGCAGGCATTCACGATGTCACCTTGCGAACGGCATGCCTGTTGCGATGCACCGCGCGCATGTCGCTCGAACCGGCCGCGCTCGCCTCGCTGCTGCACACCACCGGCCCCACCCCCACAGTCATCGCCGGAGCACTCGGCGCCTTCGTGGTGGGGCTCACGGGGAGCGTGCACTGCCTCCTCATGTGCGGACCGCTGGCCTGCGCGGGCCTGCCCGGCGCTCCAGGCCCGGAGCGGCGCAGGGCCGTCGCCGCCTACCAGGGAGCGCGCCTGGGCGCCTATGCCCTCGTGGGCGGCGCGCTGGGCATGCTGGGCGGCGGCGTCACCCAGGCGCTGGCCGTCTCCACGCGGCCCTACCTCCCGTGGCTGATGGCCGCGGCCCTCATCGCGTCCGCGCTGGAGCTGGGGAAGCGCCTGCGCCCGCTGCCGGGCATGGCGAACCTCGCGCGGCGGGTGACGCGCTGGGGCGCAAAGTTTTCGTGGACGGGCCGCGCGAGCGCAATGGGTGCGGTGACGCCGCTGCTGCCCTGCGGTCTGCTCTACGGCGTCTTCGCGGTGGCGCTGGCCAGCGGCTCGTTCCTGGGTGGCGCGCTGGTGCTGGGCGCCTTCGCGCTCGGCGGCCTGCCTGCCCTGCTGGGCGCGCAGCTCCAGGCGGCCTTGTGGAAGCAGTGCCCGAAGCAGGTCTCGTTCATGCTGCGACGAGCAGTGCCGCTGGTGGCGGCGGCGGTGCTCATCTACCGGGCAGTGAGCGTGAATCCCGGCGGCGCCAGTTGTCATTGAGCGGGGCGCATGCCCAGCTTGTGTCCGGGGGCACGCCCGACAGCCATCATGAAGCTCAGCCTCACACCCTTCGCCGAGCGCCTGGCCACCAGCTACTGGCTCGTCCCAGCACTCTGCGTGTTCGCCTCCATCGGCCTGTCCCAGCTCGCCCAGGCGATAGACGCCCGCCTGCCGCAGGACGAGCAGACCTGGTACCTCTTCCAGGGAGGCCCCGAAGGCGCGCGCTCCGTGCTCTCCGCGGTGGCCTCGTCGATGATGACGTTCGCCGGCCTCGTCTTCTCCGTCACCATCCTGGTGCTCCAGCAGGCCAGCAACCAGTTCTCGCCCCGAATCCTGCGCACCTTCCTCCGGGACCGGAAGAGCCAGCTGTCCCTCGGCATCTTCGTGGGGACGTTTGTCTACGCCCTGCTGGCGATGCGCAGCGTGCGGGGCACCTCGGAGAACCTGGACATCGAGAGCCACGTCCCGTCGCTCTCCGTCTGGCTCGCCGTCGTGTTCGTGCTGATCAGCGTGGGCACCTTCATCTTCTTCATCCACCACGTGGCCCAGTCCATTCGCGCCGTGGTCATCCTCGGGCGGATTCGCGACGAGACGTGCGAGACGCTGGAGCGCATGTACCCGGAGGGCGTCGGCCATGATGCCGAGGATGCCCCGCTGGAGCGCCCCCAGGGCACGCCCTCGCTCGTGGTGCCACACGCGGGCCGCTCCGGGGTGCTCGTCACCCTGGACGAGGAGCAGTTGTTGCGGTGCGCCCAGCGGGCCGATGTCACGCTGTTGGTGGTGCCGATGATGGGCGACTTCGTTCCCCATGGCAGCGCGCTCTTCGAAGTGTGGGGTGATGCCGGGTCGCTCGACCTCGAGACCGCCCTGTCCTCGGTCCAGGTTGGCCGCGAGCGCACGCTCCAGCAGGACACGGCCTTCGGGTTCCGCCAGCTCGTCGACATCGCGGAGCGCGCCCTCTCGCCTGGCACCAACGACCCGTCCACGGCCGTCCAGGCCATTGACCAGCTCCATGACCTGCTGCGCAGGCTGGTCCTCCGGCACTTCCCCAGCCTCCGCCGGCTGGACGACCAGGGCGTCCCGCGGCTCATCTGCCCGCGCCCTGACTTCAATGACTACGTGCGGCTTTCGATGGATGAGATTCGCGAATATGGAGAGGGCTCCATCCAGGTGGCCCGCCGCCTGCGCTTCCTGCTGGAGGACCTGCTGCGCGTGGCGCCGGTCTTCCGGCGCGAAGAGCTGGAGCGCCAGCGCGCGCTGCTCGACGCCAACGTCACCCGGGGCTTCGAGGATGCGCGGGTCGCGGAAGAGGCCCGGCGCGCCGGGCCCCAGGGCCATGGGCCGCGCTGAGCCGGGCCACGGCGTCAGCGCAACGAGGCCACCGCCTCGAGCGCGGAGGGCTCACCCGCGACGAGCAGCGCGTCAGACGGGGTGAGCAGCCGGTCCGGGTCCGGCACCGGGAGCATGCGGTCCTGCAGCACGTCGTGCACGGCCACCACGTGGACGCGGTAGCGCTGCGGCAGGGCCAGTGCGCGCAGGCTCTTGCCGTACCACTCCTCCGGCACGGGCATCTCCTGCAGCCCGAACTCCGGCCCCAGTTGCACGTACTGCAGGAGCCGGCCACTGGTGATGCGGCTGGCCAGTCCCAGGGCGCTCTCCCGCTCGGGGAAGATGCTCTCGGTGGCCCCCAGTGCGTCCGCGATGCGCGCGTGGTCATCCGAGCGGACCTTCACGTAGATGTCCTCGATGCCCGTGTCCCGCAAAGCGAGCAGCGCGAGGATGCTGGCCGAGAGGTCCTCTCCCGTGGAGACGATGGCGGCGTCCGCCCCTCGCGCGCCCACTTCCTCCAACACCTGGCGCTGCGTGGCGTCTCCCACCATGGCCTTGGACACGCGCGAGCCCAGGGCGTCGACCACCGCCGGGCGTGGGTCGATGGCGATGACGTCATGCCCCTGCTCATGCAGGCGCGCGGCGATGACCGAGCCGAAGTTGCCCAGACCCACCACGATGATGCGCTTCATCCGTGCTCCTTAACCAACGATGAGGTCCTCTTGCGCGGGGCGCACGTGCCGCAGGTGCGTCCGGGCGCGCAGGCTGAGGGCCGCGAAGAAGGACAGCGGCCCCAGCCTCCCCACGAACATCAGCCCGATGATTTGCAGTTTGCCCGCCACGCTCAGGGAGGGCGACACGTCCATGGTCAGCCCCACCGTACAGAAGGCGCTGACCACCTCGAAGAAGACGGGCAGGAAGCTGGCGCGCGCGGCCTGCACCGACTCCGCCCCGCGCGCCTCCGTGAAGCTGAGCACGAAGACGGCGGCGGTCATCAGCCCGAAGGCGATGAGGGCCAGCGACACGGTGCGCTCGATGGTGCCCTCCGGGATGGCGCGCCCATGCAGCTCCGCGTGCCGGCGGCCCCGGATGCGCGTGAAGGCGAGCGCGGCCAGCACCGCCAGCGTCGTCGTCTTCAGGCCTCCGGCCGTGGAGCCAGGGCTGCCGCCCACCACCATCAGCAGGATGGTGAAGAAGCCGCTCGCGTTGCTCACCTCGGAGTAGCTCACGCTGTTGAAGCCCGCCGTGCGCGCCGTGGCGGACATGAACCAGGCGTTGGCCACCCGGTCCACGTAGCCCAGGGGCGCCAGCGTCCCCCGCCACTCGAAGAGCGCGAAGAGCACGGTGCCGACCACCAGCAACACCCCGGTGACGAGCAGCGCCGCGAAGGTGTGCACGCTCATCCGCCGCGAGCGCTGGTCCCGGCTGCGCCACCAGCGCAGCGCCTCCTCGCTGGACAGGTAGCCCAGGCTCCCCAGGATGATGAGGAAGGAGATGACCAGGAGTGTGAGGGGCGCCCGGTTGAAGCCCACCATCGAATCATTGAACGTGGAGAACCCGGCGTTGCAGAAGGCGCTGACCGAGTGGAAGACGGCGTGCCAGGCCGCCTCCTTCCAGCCGAACCGCGGCAGCCACAGCAGCCACAGCAGCAGCGCCCCCAGCGCCTCCACCCCCAGGGTGAAGCGAGCGACCCGCAGCGTCAGGGACAGCACGTTCTCCCGGTGCGTGTAGTCAATGGGCGCACCGACAATGACCTCGCTGCGGAGGGACAGCCGCCGGCCCAACGCGCCGATGACGAGCGTGGTGAGGGTGACGAGCCCCAGTCCGCCCAGCTGGATGAAGACGAGCAGCCACAGCTGCCCCCAGAGGGTGAAGGCCGTCGCGGTGTCCACCACGGCGAGGCCCGTCACGCACACCGCGCTGGTCATGGTGAAGAGCGCGTCGAGGAAGCCCAGGCGCGGGCCGGTATACAGCGCCGGGAGCCAGAGCAACCCCGCCGTCCCCACCGCGATGAGGACCGCGAAGGAGAGCGCCAGCAGCATCGCCGGGGAGATGGAGAACCAGCGCAGCCAGAGCCAACGGAAGGGGGAACGAAGAAATGAGTCCACGGAGCAATGCGGACCATCCTCCAAGTCGGGGGATTCCACCAGTTTCCCACGCGCGGACCCAGGGCAGGCCGCGCGGCGGCCCTTACCCGCCGCGTCGCTTCGGGCCTCGCCGCCCGCTCGAAGCCGCCGGCGCCTTCGGCAGGTGCCGCAGCCCCATCCACCCGAGCGCCGCGACGTGGCGCGCGACATGGTCAATGGAGAAGGAGCGCCCGTCCTCCGCCCACCACTGCCCCACCTGCGTCACCATGCCCACCAGCGCGTTCGCGTAGATGGGGGCGAGCTTGGGGTCGTAGCCGGCGTGCTCGAACTCGCTCTTGAAGATGTCCGAGACGCGCAGCGCCAGGTCGTCGATGACGCGCGTCAGGCCCCGCCGTCCCGCCGCCAGCGGTGAGTCGCGCGTCATCACCGCGAAGCCCGCGGGCTCCGCCTTGGCGTAGGTCATGAAGGCCAGCACCGCCCGCTCGAACCGCTCGCGAGGCGTGCCCGTGGCGATGCTCTCCGACACGCGCGTCACCAGGTCATCCATCTCCCGGTCCACGATGGCCGCGTAGAGCCCCTCCTTCGCGCCGAAGTGCTCGTAGACGATGGGCTTCGACACGCCCGCCTGGTGGGCCACCTCCTCGATGGAGGTCGCCTCATAACCCTTCGAGGCGAACACGCCTCGCCCCACCGCCATCAACTGGGCCCGGCGGTCGGCACCCGACAGTCGCTTCTTCGTCGCCACGTTGACCTCGAACCTACCCAACAGTAACTTACCCAACCGTAACCTTACAACTGGAAACTCTCCGGTGGAGTTGGAGCCCTCATGTATCCCGTCTCTCGCCGAGCCGTCCTGCCCGACGCAGCCGCGCTCAACGTCCTCGCCGTATTCGAAGCGCGGGTCCGGTCCTGAGCGCCCAGGTCGCGGAGAAGCCGAAGCTGCGCGGCGTCCTGCATCAGTTCGCCGCCCCGGGTGCGCTGGGGGCGGGCCTGGTGCTCGTCTCGATGGCGCCGACGGACCGGGCCGCGGCCGCGGCCGCGGTGTTCGCCTTCAGCCTGGTGGTGTTGTTCGCGGTCAGCGCGACCTACCACCGGGTGAACTGGTCCACGCGTGGGAGGACATGGATGCGGCGCATGGACCACGCCTCCATCTTCATCCTCATCGCGGGCACCTACACGCCCGTCGCGCTGCTGGGCATCTCCGGGGCCGCGGGCGACGGCCTGCTGCTCCTCATCTGGGCGGGCGCGCTCGCCGGAGTCCTCCAGTCGCTGTTCTGGATACAGGCGCCCAAGGTGGTGACGGCGGCGCTGGCCGTCGCGGTCGGCTGGACGCTGGTGCCGTACTTCGATGAAGCCCGGCAGGCCCTCTCGGGCAGCGACCTGACGCTCATCCTCGCGGGAGGCGTCGCCTACACGGCGGGCGCCGTCGCGTATGCCCTGAAGCGGCCGAACCTCCTGCCCGGCGTCTTCGGCTACCACGAGGTGTTCCACGCCTTGACGCTGGTCGGCGCGGGGCTCCACTTCACCGTCGTCCTGAGGCTCGTCCGCGCCGCGACGGTGTAGGCGGAGCAACACCAGGCCACTGGCGTCGAGCACCTGCACCGCACGCCCGAGCCCGGTGGGCGGAGCGGTCTCAAAACACCAGTCAAATGTAACTCAAAATGTCACACACATTCCTCACACATGAGAACGTCACTCGCAATGCCACACGCATCTCCCAGTATACCTTGGACTCAAGGAAATAACTGAGTACGGAAACATGAGATAAATGAACCCGGGCTGTTGAAGCGGCGACTTCAACATGTATCATCCATATCAACAGTGAAGCCTCCGCGACGAGAGTTCGAGTGCAGCACCACGGTCGTCCATGAGGATCCACTTGTCAGGGATCACCGCGTCCACGGCGTTCGCATCATGCCGGGCGTCGTCTTCCTCGATCTGGTTCTCCGCGCCCTGACGGCGCGGGGACTCGATACGACCGCGCTGGAGCTGCGAAACATCCTGTTCATTGAGCCCGTCGCCACGACGGAACGGTCCGGCAGGAGGATCCGCCTGTGTTTCACTCCCCAGGAGACCGCGACGACGCACTGGCAGGTGGTGGCGACCAGTTGGCCCGTGTCCTCCACGGGTGAGTCCCAGGGAGCGCCTGCCGAGAACTTCCGCTGCGAGGTCCACGTCACCCACGCGCCGCTCGATGGGCGGCTCGACGTCGCCCGCCTGATGCGCCAGGCCGAGCGGATATCGGACGTGGATGACGCCTATGCGTATGCGCGCGGCGCGGCCATCGAGCACCTCGAGTTCATGAAGGGGCAGGGCCAGCTCTACTTCCATGAGCGCGAGGTGCTGGGGGCGCTGCACCTGAGCGACGCCGCGCTCGAGCACCTGGAGGACTTCCACCTCCACCCCGTCTTCCTGGACAGCGCCACCCTGCTGCCCTTCCTCTACATGCTGCAGCGGCCAGAGCTGGCGCTACAGCCCTTCATCCCCATCCACATCGAGTCCTTCCGCGCGGGCCACGCGCCGGGCGAGCGCGTCTTCGTTCACGTGCGGCAGGACAGCACCGGGCTGGTGGCGGACGACCTCTTCCACAGTGACCTCGACTTCTACGCGCCTGATGGCCAGCGCATCGCGGCCTTGCGCAAGCTGTCCACCAAGCGCATCCGCTCCGAAGGCCTGATTTCGCGGCTGCAGGCGCCTCAGAGTCGAGAGCCCGCGCGGGCCGCCGAGGTGCAACCCGCCGCTCCCGCGCCCTCCGTGCTCGACTACCTGCGCGGCCTGCTCGCCACGGAGCTGCAGGTCGACGCCAGCGCGCTCGACGACTCGGAGAACTTCTACTCGCAGGGGCTGGACTCGGCGCACCTGCTGCGGCTCGTGCGGCGGCTCGAACAGGACCTCGACGTCAAGCTCTACCCCACGCTGCTGTTCGAGCACAGCACCCCGCGGGAGCTGGCGGACTACCTCGAGAAACACCACGGAGCGCAGACGTCGAGGCTGCTCGCGTCGCCCGCGACGAAGGGGGGCCCGCCG
>NZ_JAAIYB010000381.1 GCF_010894475.1 Myxococcus vastator | reverse complement strand
GGCCCCAGCTCCACCACATGGTCCGCCGCGCCAATCACGGACGGGTGATGCTCGATGACCACCAGCGTGTCGCCGCGGTCCACCAGCCGGCCCATGAAGGTGATGAGCTTCTCCACGTCGCCCAGGTGCAGGCCGGTGGTGGGCTCGTCCAGCACGTACAGCGTGGGCTCGTGCCGGGCGGAGGCCGTCAGCTCGGCCGCCAGCTTCAAGCGCTGGGCCTCGCCGCCAGACAAGGTGTTGGAGCCCTGGCCGAGCTGGAGGTAGCCCACGCCCAGGTCGGCCAGGCACTCCAGCGGCGCGGCCACGCGGGGCAGCGCCTTGAAGACGTCCTTGGCCTCGTCGGCGGACAGGCGCAGCACGTCGCCAATGGTGAGCCCGTGGTAGCGCACCTCCAGCGTGGCCGCGTCGAAGCGCGCGCCGTTGCAGGCCTCGCACGGCGTCACCACGTCCGGGAGGAAGGACATCTCATGGGAGATGGCGCCCTGCCCATCACACGCGGTGCACCGGCCGCCGCTGGCCGAGTTGAACGAGAAGCGCGTGGGCGAAAAGCCCTTGATTTTCGCCTCGGGCGTGGCCGCGAACACGCGGCGCAGCTCGTCCCAGATGCCCAGGAACGTCGCCGGCACCGAGCGCGGCGTGCGGCCGATGGGCGACTGGTCCACCGACAGCACGCGCTTCACCGCCTCCGCCCCGTGCAGCGAGGTGAAGGGGCCGGGCTTCGCCGTGACGCGGTCCAGCTTCTCGCGCAGCGCCGGGTACAGCACCTGGCGAATCAGCGTGCTCTTCCCGGAGCCGGACACGCCGGACACCACGTTGAGCCGTCCCACCGGCAGCCGCAGGTCCACGCGCTTCAGGTTGTTGGCCCGCGCGCCCTTGAGCTCAATCCACTGCTTCGCCTCGCCCCGGCCCGAGGGAGGCCGCACCTGCGCCTCCTTCAACGCGCGCGCGGTGGGCGAATCACTCTCCAGCACCACGTCCGGCGGCCCCTCCGCCAGGATGTGCCCGCCGCCCCGGCCGCCGGTGGGCCCCAGGTCCAGCAGGTGGTCCGCCGCGCGGATGGTGTCCGAGTCGTGCTCCACCACCAGCACCGTGGAGCCCGTGGCCACCAGGGCGCGCAGGTTGTCCAGCAGCCGGTGCGTGTCACGCGGGTGCAGGCCGATGGTGGGCTCATCCAGCACGTACATGGCGCCGGTGAGGCCCGCGCCCAGCTGCGCCGACAGACGCAGCCGCTGCATCTCCCCGCCCGACAGCGTGGCGGCGTTGCGGTCCAGGGACAGGTAGCCCAGGCCCACGCGCTCCAGGAACTCCATGCGGCGCAGCAGCTCCTGGCGGGACGGCTCGCCCAGGAGCGCCCGGTCGCCCTTGAACTTCCAGCCGCGCACCCGCGTCAGCGTGGCCGCCACGGACGCCTGCACCACCTCGTGGTAGCGCGCGCCCTCCAGCCGCACGCCCCGGGGGACGGGGGCCAGCCGACTGCCACCGCACGTGCGGCACGGCGCGACCTCGCCCTCGGCCATCGCCTCGGCGCCGCCCTGGATGCCGGTGCCCTCGCACGACTCGCAGCGGCCCTGCTTCGTGTTGAAGGAGAACCAGCGCGGGTCCAGCTCCGGCACGGCGGCGGCGCACTGGGGGCAGGTGCGCTCGGTGGACAGCAGCGTCTCGCCCTTGCCGACGTCCACCTTCACCGCGCCCTGGCCCCAGCCCAGCGCCTTCTCGAAAACGTCGCGGTCCAGCTTCGACAGCTTGCCCTCGTACATGACGAGGTCGATGTCGTGCTCCCGCGTCTTCGCCAGGCGCGGCGGGTCATCCGTGGACGCGAGCTTCCCGTCGACGATGGCCCGCGAGATTCCCGCGCGCGCCGCCGCCGCGAAGACGTCCAGGTAGGTGCCCTTGCGCGAGCGCACCGCTGGCGCCAGTAACGTGCCTTCGCCCTTCATCGCCGTGAGCTGCGCGAAGAGCGCGTCCGGCGACGTGGAGGTGATGGGTGAGTCGTCCTTCGGGCAGTGCGGCTCGCCCAGCTTGGCGAACAGCAGGCGCAGGTAGTGGGCCACCTCGGTGACGGTGGCCACGGTGCTGGTAGCTCCCGCGCGCGAGGTGCGCTGCTCCAGCGCCACCGACGGCGGCAGCGAGCTGATGCGCTCCACGTCCGGACGCGGCATGGAGGGCAGGAACTGCCGCGCGTACGGGCTCAGCGTCTCCAGGAAGCGGCGCTGGCCCTCCGCGAATACCACGTCGAAGACGAGCGAGCTCTTGCCCGAGCCGCTCGGCCCGGTGACGACGGTCATCTTCCCCAGCGGGATGCGGCACGACACGTCATGCAGGTTGTGCTCGCGCGCGTGCTCGACCTCGATGGCCGGCACCTCGCCCTTGCCCGGCTTGCGCAGCTTCACCGCGCGGCCCAGCGGCTTGCGCTCGCCCCGCAGCGCCTGCGCGGTGGCGCCCTCGCCGCGCGCCACGTCCTCCGGCGTCCCTTCGGCCACCAGCCGGCCACCATCGCGCCCGCCCACCGGCCCCAGGTCAATGACCCAGTCCGAGGCCTTCATCACCGCCACGTCGTGGTCCACCACCAGCACGCTCGCGCCCAGGTCCACCAGCGCATGCAGCGCGGCGATGACGTGCCGCACGTCCTCCGCGTGCAGGCCGGCGCTGGGCTCGTCGATGAGGAACAGCGTGCCCCGCGCCTCGCTGGCCAGCGCCCGCGCCAGCTTCAAGCGCTGCGCCTCGCCGCCGGACAGCGTGGACAGCGGCTGCCCCAGCGGGAGGTAGCCCAGCCCCAGCCGCGCCACGGGACCCAGCGTGCGCTTCAGCGCCGCGTCTCCGCCGAAGTGCTGGAGCACCTCGTCCACCGTCATCTCCAGCACCTGGGCCACGCTGAAGCCCTGGTGGCGGACGGCCAGGACCTCTTCCTTGAAGCGCCGGCCGCGGCACACCGCGCACAGCAGCGCCACGTCGGCGAGGAACTGCATCTCCACCGTCTCGTAGCCCTCGCCCGAGCAGGCCTCGCAGCGGCCCTTGTCGACGTTGAAGGAGAAGTGCGCCGCCGTGAGGCCGCGCACCTCCGCGTCGGGCTCGGAGGCGAAGCGCTCGCGCAGCCGGTCCCACGCCTTGGTGTACGTGGCCGCGTTGCCGCGCGAGGTGCGCCCCAGCGGGGACTGGTCCACCAGGGTGACGGCCTCCACCGCCTCCATGCCCTCCACCGCGTCCACCGCGCCGGGCGCCTCCACGTCCTTCACGCCCAGCCGCCGCGCCAGGTGCCGGTACAGCACCTCGTCCATCAGCGTGCTCTTCCCCGAGCCGCTGGGCCCCGTCACCGCGCACAGCACCCCCAGGGGCACCTCCACCGTGAGGTCCTTCAGGTTGTGCTCGCGGGCGCCCCGAATCACCACCGCGCCGGTGCGCGAGCGCGGCGTGCGCGTCGCTTCATCCACGCCGGCCAGCAGCCGCCCCGTGGGCAGGTCCTGCTTCTTCGCCAGCGCCTCCGGCGTCCCATCGAACACGAGCCGCCCGCCCTGCGTCCCCGCCCCGGGCCCCAGCTCCAGCACGCGGTGCGCCGAGCGGATGACCAGCGGGTCATGTTCGATGACCAGCGCGATGTTGCCCCGCTCCGCCAGCTCCGCGATGGCCTCCGTCAGCGGCGGCACGTCGCCCGGGTGCAGGCCCACGGTGGGCTCGTCCAGCACGAAGAGCGCGCCGGTGAGGGACGTGCCCAGCGCGGCCGTCAGGGACACGCGCTGCGCCTCGCCGCCCGACAGCGTGCGCGCGGGGCGGTCCAGCGTGAGGTAGCCCAGGCCCACCCGCTGCAGGTAGCGCAGCCGGCCGGCCAGCTCGCGCCGCGCCAGCTCCCCCTGCCCCGTGGTGGTGCGCAGCGCGTCCAGCCGCGCCAGCGCGTCCGTCAGCTCCAGGTGGTGCCACGACGGCAGGTCCAGCCCACCCACGCGGTACGCACGCGCCTGGGCGTTGAGGCGCCCGCCGCCGCAGCTCTCGCACAACGCATACGCGCGATAGCGCGCCAGCAGCACGCGCACGTGCATCTTGTACGTGCGGCCCTCCATCCACCGGAACCACGCGCGCACGCCCGGATAGGCGCGGCCCTCGTCGTAGTCGCCCTCGCCCTCCAGCACCGACTCGCGCTGCTCGGGCGTCAACAGGCCCCAGGGCTTGTCCCACGCAATCCCCCTCGCCTTGCACCAGCGCTGGAGCATGCCGCGCTCCCACGTGGTGGACTGGCCGGACCAGGGACGGATGGCCCCCTGGGACAGGCTCAGCTCGGGGTTGGGAATCACCTTGCCCCAGTCGATGCCAATGGTGCGGCCAAAACCCCGGCACGCGGCGCACGCGCCCACCGGCGACTGGTAGCTGAAGAGGCCGGGCCGCGCGGCCTCGAACTCCTTCGCGCACCTGGGGCACACCAGCCCGCGCCGCAGCCGCTGGGGCACGCCCTGGCCAGGGACGAAGAGGTGCGCCTCGCCGTCCGCGCGGCTCCACGCGTCCTCCAGGGCCTGCGTCACGCGCGACAGCTGCGCGTTCGTCAGCTTCACGCGGTCCACCACCACGCGCGCGATTCCCGCCGGGTCGGTCGCCTCGGCGGGGCGGAGCGACTCCAGCTCCCTCACCTCGCCCTGCACCATCAGCCGGTGGTAGCCGTCCTTCAGCAGCCGGGCCCGCGCGTCCAGGAAGGCCGCCGTGTCGGGGATGCGCAGCGGGAAGGTGAGGATGGCCTGCGCGTCCGCGTGCTCGCGGATGGCCGCCGCCGCCGCCACGCGCGCGTCCGTCCGCACCGCCTCCACGCCGCAGGTGCCACAGACGGGCACGGCCTCACGGGTGAAGAGCGCGGACAGGTACGGCTCCACGTCCGCCAGCGTGGCCACCGTGGAGCGCGAGCTCTTCACGGGCGCGCGCCGGTCCACGGCCACGCCCGCGGCCACGGGCTCCAGCGCGTCCATGGGCGGCCGCTCCAGCCGCTCGAGGAACTGCCGGGCATACGGGCTGAAGCTCTCCACGAAGCGCCGCTGCCCCTCGGCATACAGGGTGTCGAGCGCCAGGCTCGACTTGCCGGCGCCAGAGACGCCGGTGACGCAGACGAACTCCCCTTCCGAGAGGTCGACCGACAGGTCCTTCAGGTTGTGCGTCCGCGCGCCAACGAGGTGAGTCTTGTGCATACGGGTCGCAGGTTTAACGACTGGACACTTCGCCGCCAATCACAACTGTGGGAGCACCCGCGGGGACTCGCCTCCCTGGCTGGCGGTGAAGCGGACGCCGGGGCCCGCGGGCCCGCTCAGGCGTCCGTCCAGCGCACCCGCAGGGCGTACCCCGTCGCCTGCCGCTCCAGCACCTCCACCTGGGGCAACACCTTGGTGCGCAGCAGGACGCCCTCCACCACGCCGGCGACGAAGTCCGGCAGCGGGTCCGGGTCCACGACGCGGATGCGCCACTCCCCCGCCTGCACCGGCTCCAGCAGCATCTTCATGTCCTCACGCCCCGCCCGCAGATACGTGGGCAGTCGCGTCAGGCACCGCTCCGTCCCCAGCAGGGGCGCGGCGGTGGCGAAGATGCGGCCCACCAGCGTCTGGGCGAACCCCTCCACGTAGCGGTGCCCCAGGACGCGGTTGGCGGCCTCGGGGGGCAGCCCCACGCAGGCATGGCGACGCGCCACGCCCAGCGCCGCCCGCCACACCGCCAGCGGGTAGTACTCCTGCGACGCCTCCATGTCGTAGCCAATGTCTCTCAAGGACTGGGCGAAGGACCCCGTGGGCTTCAGCGCATGGACGAAGAGCCCTTCGAAGTTCCGCCGAGGCACCTGCACCGGCAGCGGGGGTGGCTTCCGCGGCTCGATGGCCGTCTTGTCGTCCAAGCCCCGCCGTTCCATGAGGTCCCCCTGTCTCCACCGGTCCTGAAGCCAGTGTAGCAGCCCGGGCGCTTCGTCACCTCCACGCCACACCGGCACGGCACCCGTCTTTTACAACAGCAGACGTCGTGTAACGATGCGCGTTCGTCATCAAGAGGAGTCCCATGCGGGTCCTGATTGTCACCCAGGGGGGAGGGGCGGACCTGGCGCCAGTCGAGTCCTGGCTGCGAGCGCAGGGGCACGCGGTGGTCACCGTGACGCGCGATTCGGACGTGCCCGCCGCGTGGCGCGGCGGCTCGTGCGCGCTGGTGATGGTGGATGCCCGGACGGACACCTCCCGCGTCCCGCTGGTGCGTGCGCTGCGCAGCCTGCCTGGTGGGGAGGAATCGGTGCTGCTGCTCCTGGGCCACCGGGGCGCGCTGGGCTCACTGCGGCCCGCCCTGGAAGCCGGCGCCGAGGACCTGCTCGCGTGGCCCGTGGACGAGGAGGAGCTGGCGCTGCGGCTGGAGCTGGCCCGCCGCCGCTTCGTCCGGCGCGAGGGCCGCAAGGGCCTGCCCTTCGGAGATGACCTGAAGGAGACGCTGCTGGCCGTCAGTCCCGTGCCCACGTCCATCACCACCATCACCGAAGGCCGCGTGGTGGCGGCCAACGAAGCCTACTTCCAGCTCTTCGGCTACACGCGCGAAGAGGTCATCGGGCGCACCACGGTGGAGCTGTCGCTGTGGGAGACGCCCATCGACCGCTCACAAATCGTGGAGAAGCTGCGGCGCCACGGCACGGTGCGCGGCGTGGACGCGCAGTACCGCACCCGCGAGGGCGAGCTGCGGCACACCCTGCTCTTCATGGGCCTGGTGCCCTACGGCGGCACGCCCCACATCATCGCCTTCTTCCCGGACATCACCCCGCTCAAGCGCGCGGAGGAGAGCCTGCGCCGCTCGGAGGTGAGCTTCCGCACCCTCATCGGCAGCCTGCCGGACCTGGTGGCCGTCTTCGACACCGACGCGCGCGTGCGCTACGCCAACCTCAAGGTCGCCACGGCCCTGGGCTACGAGAGCGTGAGCGAGCTGCTGGGCAAGCACATCTCCGACATCATCCCGAAGGAGGACTTCGCCAGCGCCGACGCGCGCATGCACGAAGCCCTCCGCACCGGCCGCGCGGCCCTCCAGGAGCGGCGGCTCGTCAAACGCGACGGCAGCGTGCTGCATGTGGAGTCCACCACCTTCCCCCTGCCCTTCGACGGCGAGGACTCCATCGTCTCCGTCTCCCACGACTTGACGGAGCGCTACCAGATGCAGGCGCGGCTGATGCTCGCGCAGCGCATGGCCTCCGTCGGCACGCTGGCCGCGGGCGTGGCGCACGAAATCAACAACCCCCTGGCCTACCTCACCGCCAACCTGGCCTTCGCGCGCGAGGAGCTCACCCGCGTGCTGCCCACCGGCACCCGGGACGTGGAGCCGCGCCTGGTGGAGGCGGTGGCCAGCGCCCAGGCCGCGCTCGCCGAGGCCCAGCAGGGCGCTGACCGGGTGCGCAGCATCGTCCGGGACTTGAAGACGTTCAGCCGGGTGGACTCAGCGGAGAGCACGGAAGTGGACGTCCGCCAGGTGCTGGAGTCCACGCTGAACCTGGCCACCACGGAGATTCGCCACCGCGCCCGCGTGGTGAAGCAGCTCGACGCGGTCCCCACCGTGGTCGGCAACGAGTCACGGCTGGGACAGGTGTTCCTCAACCTGCTGGTGAACGCCGCCCAGGCCATTCCCCCCGGGACGCCGGAGCGCCATGAAATCCGCGTCGTCACCCGCCTTTCGGGGAGCGGCCGCGTCTGCGTGGAGGTGTCGGACACGGGCGCCGGTATCGCGAAGGAGCACCTGCCGCGCCTGTTCGACCCCTTCTTCACCACCAAGGAGCCCGGCGTGGGCACCGGACTGGGCCTGTCCATCTGCCACGGCCTGGTGACGGCCCTGGGTGGGGAAATCCACGTGACGAGCGAGCCGGGCAAGGGCTCCACCTTCCAGGTGCTCCTGCCCCCCTCGCAGCGGGTGGCGGAGCGCCCACCGCCCGCGCTGCCGCCCGCTCCCGCGGAGAAGCGGGGCCGGCTGCTGGTGGTGGACGATGAGCCGCTCGTCTGCACGGCCCTGGGGCGCACGCTGCGTCCACACCATGACGTCACGCTCGCCACCCGGGCCCAGGAGGCCTTGGAGCGCATCGAGGCCGGCGAGCGCTTCGACGTCGTCTTCTGCGACCTGATGATGCCGGGCATGAGCGGAATGGACTTCTACTCCGCCCTCCAGTCCCGCCACCCCGAGCAGGCCCAGCGGGTCATCTTCCTTACCGGCGGCGCGGTGACACCCCAGGCCCGCGCCTTCCTGGCGTCCGTGCCAAGCCCTCATCTGGAAAAGCCCTTCGCTGGCAGGGAACTCCTCTCCCTGATCCAGGAACGGCTCGCGCACGCCTAGCGAATTGTCAGCCTGTGGAAGATTTGGACAGGCCGCCCC
>NZ_JAAIYB010000380.1 GCF_010894475.1 Myxococcus vastator | reverse complement strand
GCCCCGGCCACCCCCGGCGCGAAGTGGTGGGCCGTGTCCACCCACCAATGCAGCGCCACCGCCTGCCGCACCGAAGCCGCGAGCGCGAGCAGCGCCACGGCGCGAAGGCCACTGGACGTCTGGTGCACGGCCACCGCCACGCACGCGACGCCCGCCCACACCAGCGGCTGGGCCGTGGGGAACAGGAAGGCGGCGCCCTGCAGCAGGCCCGAGAGCAGCGCGAGGAGCAGGCTCATGGTCGGCGGAAGCGCTCCGGAGCCACCGGCGCCAGGGCCGAGGCCTGCGTGCCGGGGAGTTCCACGCTCACCAGGTTGGGCAGCTTGCGAACGAGGCGCGCCTCCAGCGCGTCCACGTTCCAGTCCTCCAGCATGTCACGGGCCTGACTGAGGGTGTCCGGGTCCAGCCGCCAGCGTGTCAGCGGCTTGCCGGAGTGGGTGTGGACCCGCTCCGCGCGCGCGTCGGCGGTGCCAGCCAGGAAGAAGCCCGCCTCGTAGCGCAGCCCCTGCGGCGGCAGCTTGTAGGTGGCGGCCACCACGAGCGCGCCAGGGAGCACGTCGGCGAGCGCGTCCAGCAGCGGCAGGGAGAAGCCGTAGCAGGTGTCCAGCACGATGAGCTCCGGGCGGTAGCAGGCCACGACGCGCGCCAGCGCCTCCGGCCCCGCGTGGAGGTACGTCGGCGGCAGGCTGTGGCCGGAGACGATGAGCACGTCCGCGGCGGCCTTCCGGGGACAGGTGAAGTCCTCCAGCGCGACGAGCTCGCACGCGCCAGCGGATTGGGTGCATGGCGACTGCTGGAGGAGCTCCGAGTCCAGGCGGGAGAAGACAGAGACGACGCGCGGGACTTCCGTCGCCGCGCGTCGGGGGGGCTGCTCTGACGAGCAGGCCACCCACAGGAGCAGCAGCCCTCCGAGGATTCCCTTCCAGCAGCGATGGGAGTAGGTCAGAACGGGCATGGGATGCTGGCTCCTGTGGGCTCAGAGGGAGCTGCTACCAGCAGGCGCAACCGAGCTGGCGGCAGTAGTCGCGGCAGTAGACAGACATGCCGTTGTTGGTGTTGCAGCCCTTGCGGGTGTACTCGCTGCTGCAGATGAAGAAGGAGCTCGTCAGCCACACCACCACGACGACGGCCGCCACTGCCTGGCCCTTACCGGTCTCGCCCTCTGGCAGGTATTGGTAGATGGTATCGAGCAGAACGGTGAGCGAGTACTCGGACACCGGCTCCATCACGTCGGTCTTGTGGAGGAGTTCTGCGGCCTCCCGCTCGTTGCGGGCCAGCGCGTTACCGACCCGCACAGTGCCGTCGGGGTTGAAGGTCATCTTCTGCGTGCCGGCCTCGGTGACGATGAGGACCTCGCCCGTCTCGTCGTGCATCTGGTAGTGGCTCCGGCTGCCGGTCTGCTCGTCGACGATGTCGATGACCGTGATGCCGTCGCCGCGCGTAATCTCCTGGCGCAGCATGAACGCGAGGGGCCGGGGCGCGTCCTCCTCGCTCAGCCGGACCTGGACACGGCCGTAGCGCTCGAGGCTGTTGTCCACCACGCGCGCCGGCTCCACGTCGCGGTGGACGATGCGGCTCGCCAAGAGCCGGGTCTTCTCCATCGTCCAGGGGCTGGTCTCCGGGCTGCGGCTACAGCCCGCCTGGAGGGTGAAGATGCTCAACACCATCAGCACCAGGGCAGATTGAAAGAAGGGGCGTCCAGCAGGGGTGGAAGATTCTGAAGACATATGGCGGTGGTTCATGGGGTTTGGTTCCTCTCAGGGTGAACGGCCCAGGGGCCTCGCGGAAGGGAGGCTCCGGACCGCGCCTCCCCTGGAGCACACCACATGCCAGATGTCTGCCTGGAGACAGCTCCCTCTCAACGACTCGGCGGCTGTGACAGGTTTTGCCACGAGAGCGATGCATGTGTTGCCGATTGGGATACAGTGACCCTGGTCGCCAGCCCAGGAGAGAGGCGACAGGGGTTGGAAGTGAAGTTACCCCAAGAGCTACGGCGCGCTCTGACATGGGACCTCGGACCGGAACTGGCGAGGCACCGAAAGCTCGCGATGGCGACAGCGCGTTCAACGCCGCGACCTCCCCCGCCAGCCGCTCCAGCCCCTCTCCCTGGAGCGCCAGTCGGGACAACGGAAACCCGAGCCGCCGCGTTCGCACCACGGCCTTCAGCCGCTCCAAGTCCAGCGTCGCCACGCCGCTCAGGTCCACGGCGTCGTCAGGAAGGCGACGTCCTCGTGGCCCAGCGTGGGCACGACGAGCGCGCGATCGAGGTACTGGTTGAAGCGCTCGCAGGAGCACTCGGGGAGGAAGAGGCACCCGTGGCACGCGGCGCCCTCCAGGTCGCGGTCGTCACGGCCGGTGGGTTCGTGATGCGCGCAAACGGGGTCATTGGAGCAGAGGCGCGCGTCCTCCAGCGCCCGGGCAAGGTGCTGCCCCAGTCGCCGGCCCTCCTCCACCAGGCCGCCCAGCGTGCCTTCCGCGCCCGTGGTGCCCGTCATCAACAGGATGCCCGCCATGGGGACGGCGTCGCTGTGCGGCGCGCAGTAGAGCCGCTCGCGGATGGAGCTCGCGGGATAGCCACACTCCAGCGCCACCTCCGTCATCAACAGGTGCGCCAGCGAATGGAGCAGGTAGAGCCGCACGCCCGGAAAGGGGAGCTTCGAACCGGAGCCCTGCTTCCAGCGCTCATATCCAGCCCTGAGCACCTCCTCACGCCGCAGCACGGGCTCGGACATCTCCCAGGCATGCACCTGCTGCTCGTCGAGCACCAGCAGCATGCCCTCGCCCTGCATCTCCGTGACGGGTACCCAGTCCCGGTGGAGCGACATCGGCGCGAGCGCGACGTCCAGGTCGTAGCGGCCCTGGAGGTCCTTCGACAGGGGCTCCAGCCGCGTGAAGCCAACCTGGGCCTGGACCTCCCGCAGCCGTCGCGCCAGCACCACGCGTTCGACCAGCGAGGGCAGTCCCTGGGGCCGAGCGATGCGCCGGGCCCAGAAGACCTCGGTGCGGTCCCGGGGCATCTCGCCAGGCTTCTCCTGTGGCTGCGCGAGGAACTGGAGCCACTCCGCGGTGCGGATCTCCGGGACGGCTTCGGGCGTGTGCTCGCGCTCCGCCGTGATGGCCGCCAGCACCTCCGCGTTGGAGGCGGAGCCGAGCGCCGCCTGCACCTGGGCAATGGTCCGGAAGGCCGGCAGGGTCTCCGCGGTGGCTGACTGGAGGATGCTCCACGCGGACTGCACCTTGCGCCGGAGCGACTCCGGTTCAGGGATGGTGATGGCACTGGTGGTCTGCGCGAAGTAGCCGTTGCTGGCGGTGCGGACCAGCAGTCGCTGCTTCTCGTCGCAGCGCTCCCGCGCCTCCAATCCCAGCCAGGGCCGCTCCCCGTCACAGGGGGCCTGCTGCTCCTTGTGTGTCATGTCGATGAGGCGCCTGCGCTTTCCGCACGTCGAGCACGCGACCTCGATGTCACTGAAGTCACCGCTCACGCCCTCCTCGAGCTTGAGCTGTGGGGCTTCGCAAGGCTTGCGCTCGTGCATCCACCAGGTCCAGTCGATGTCCGACAGGTGCCCCCGCGGACAGGCCGCGACGAAGCGCACCGGCACGCAGCGCTCGGGCTTCGCGTCCACTCCCGCGCAGCGGTGGCGGTACTCCTGGTTCACGCGCTCCAAGCTGTTGGCCCGCACCAGCGTGCGGCAGTGGGAGTTCTGGCAGACAAACCAGCGCGGAAACTCATACACCTGGATGCCGCAGGACTCTGTCGGCTCTCGCTCATCCCCAGCGGGGGGCTTGCGGAAGGGGGCCTCCTTGCTGAGCGGCCACTTGTTGCGGTGGTAGAGCGGTTCGACGATCTCCAGCAACCGCGGCTCGTTGACCACCTCGCCCTGGCCCTTGAGACGCCAGAAGTCCAGGCCGCCCACGAGGACTGCGTCGTTCAGCAGGTCCAGCATGCTGCCCGGACCGAAGGTGGAGACCACCTGGCTCTGGCGCACGCGCCCATCCGGCGGCCGCGTCGAACGGGCCCTGGTCCACTTCCTACGGTTCGTCATGCGCTACCTCCTCCGTCGCTGCCTTCGGGGCGCGGTAGCCGCCCAGGGGTTGACGTGAAATCCACAGGTGCACCGAGGACTCCACGTCACGCATGGACGTGGGCGCCTCGAACTTGAGCTCGTCCTGGGTGAGGTTGTCGGTGGGGTCCAGGAAGCCGCGCAGCAGGGGCTTGAGCCCCTTTCCCTCCGGGTCGTAGGGCGAGTACGCGCGCTGGGCGGCGTCCTTCTTCGCCTGCTCGATGATGTTGCGCCACGAGTCGAGCAGGCTTCGCGCGCGCTGCATCACGATGCCGCTGGCGCGCTCCGACTCCTCCTTGGGGAGCCCTTGGCCAGCGCGCTTCGACAGGGTTTCGAGCGCCTGCTCCAGCGCTTCCCGGTGCGCCTGCAGGGACTTCCACTCCAGGGGCGCGGTCATGGCGGTGTCCAGCAGCCGGCCCAGCGCCACCACCACGCCCGCGAGCCCCCGGTCGAGCGCTGGTGCCGAGAAGGGTGTCACCGAGGTGGCTTCGACGAAGCGATAGAACGACTCGTGGTACGTCCCGAAGCGCTCGTAGTGGCTGCGGTCGCGGGGCTTGGCCGCGTTGAGGCACGTCACCACGAGGCCGGGCTTGTTCATCTTGCGGCCCACGCGGCTGGACGCCTGGATGTACTCGCTGGTCGTCTTGGGCTGTCCCGCCACGACCATGAGCCCCAACCGGTCGATGTCCACGCCGACGGAGATCATGTTGCTGGCGAGCACGACGTCGATGCTCTGGGGCTGACCGTGCGCGAGCTCCAGGCGGCTCTTCGATGCCTTGATGTCAGCGGTCTTCTCCCGGCTGGTCAGCTCGATGGGCTCGCCGCGGATGGTCCTGCCCCGGTACCAGGGATGCTCGGCATCTTTGCCGAAGTCTTCTGGACGACGGCGGACGCGGTCCATCACCAGTCGGCGCACCTCGTCCTCGACCAGCCGGCGCATGCCGCCCAGTTCGCGCAGGCTGTTGAAGTAGCCGACGAGCGTCAGGTACGGGTCCGCACTCACGGCGCCGTGAAGTTGTTCGCCGCGCGCGGCGGCCGCGAGCAGGCTGACATAGACGCGCAGCAGGATGGCCTTCATAGGCCGCCCGGGTGCCGCCACGCCCACGTATTGGCGCGCGCCCTTCGTGCCTACGGAGGCGAAGAACGTCTCGGAGGCATCCACGCCTGGCGGAGGAAAGAGCGCGACGTCCCGTCCATAGAGGCGACTCACCTGTTGCCGCGAGCGGCGGACGGTGGCGGTAGAGGCCACCAACTTCGCCCGGGGCGCGAGCGTCAGGACAGCCCCTTCGTAGAGGCCCACCATGGAGCCCAGCGGGCCGGAGATGAGGTGCAGTTCGTCCTGCACGATGAGTTCCGGGGGAGGCAGCCCCTTCGGGAGCGTCACGAGCGCCGCCTTCACGTCCGCGGCATCGTTGCACGGGCCGACGAAGCGCTTCCCGGTGCGCCCCAGGACGCGACCGAAGAGCAATCCCGTCTCTCCACGCCACGGCAGCATGGCGAACTTGTCCACGGTGGCGACGAGGAAGCACGGCAGCTCGCGGTAGATCTGCTCGTCGACGAAGAGGACGGGGAGCCCTTCCGGGTTGCGGCCCAGGTTGAAGGCGCACGCGATGTTGGCGCAGCCGACGAGCACTTCCTCGGGTTTGGACTTGGAGGGTCGGAGGATGAAGCATTCCCGTTCGAACGGCGTCGCGCACCAGGGGCAGGTGGCGAGTGGGAACGGAGATTGCGCGCGGGCGCTGTTGTCGTTCTTGTACTCGGTGATCTGCGTGGAGGCCTGCTCCAGCGTGTTGGCGGTCGCGGAGCGGCCGACCCACAGTCCGATGGAGAAGCGCACTGCTCCCAGGCGCTTCGGCTCTTGCTGGCGGAGCACTTCGAGCGCGCAGATGAGTGTCGCGGCGCGACCGAGTTGGTCGAGTGTGAGCAGCCGCAGCGTGTAGCGAAGCAGCACGGCCACGCCCAGGCCGCCGTGGAGGTGGGCCTGCCCCCTGAGGCGACGCAGGAGCAGCGTGAAGGCAATGAGTCCCAGGTAGGCCTGCGTCTTTCCGCCGCCGGTGGGGAAGAAGATGAGCTCCACGAGCTCACGGTCCGCGTGGCCTTCGTGCTCGACGGAGGGGAGGTTGAGCAGGATGAAGGCGAGCTGGAAGAGACGCCATTGGGGCGCCTCTTCCTGCCGTACCTTGCGTTCCGCCTGAGCCATGACGCTGTTCATCCAGCGGAAGGCGTCGAAGGCGAGAGGTTCCCGAGCCAGGAGCTGGATGCCCTCCTCGATGCGGTCCGCCGCGCGTCGAGCCCTGCGGATGAGCTCATCCCGTGTCTCCTCGCGGCGTTCGCTGCCGACAGCGACAGTGGCCTGGGTGGCCACCCATTCACGGTAGGTCCGGACCAGGGGGAGCAGGGCCGCTACGGCCTCCGAGGGTGTCGTGAACGCGGCGAGCTGCTCCATGCCCACCGTGACTTCGCCAATCTGCCGCGCTTCGACAGGGAGCACCTCGACGCGTGGCAGCCAGTCCGTTTCCACGCGGGTGACGGGGACGGAGGTGGATGGGACGCGCACGGAGATGCCATGGCCCACGGCCCACCGCTGGCGGTCGCGGAACTGGAGGTCGTTGACGCGGTCGTCGTCGTCCTCGCTCCTGGCGTCGCTGGAGTCCTGTCGGCTGACGAAGCCCTGCGCGCATTCCAGGGTGAGATGGGTCTGGAAGGCATAGGCCTCGTCCCGCTCGACGGCGGTGCTGGTGGGCGGGCGCGCGTTGACGAGGAAGATGGCGACCGCGAGCTCGCCTTCGCGCGTCTTCTCCACGTGGCCTTCCAGGCGCAGGCCCCGGCTGTCCTGGAGGAACATGCCTTCCTGCAGAGTCGCGTCGTTCAGGGACAAGGTGACGGTGCGTTGGTGGAAGGTGCGGCTCCAGTGCTTGCGCTCCCCTCCTTCGAGGCGCTGGTAGTCCGCCCAGCAGACATGGGCTGTGAGCTGGGACGTGCCTGCGGGGACGAAGACGGACAGGCCCATGGACGCGGGCAGGCGGCGAACCTTCTTGGCGGTCGGGTCGGGTCGGGAGGCTTCCTCGTCGTCCTCGTCATTGCCCGCGGCCAGGTCGTCTTCTTCGTCGTCGGGGTCATCCTCGATGACACCCTGGTCGAGCGGGACCAGGAAGCCCGTCAGGTACCAGCGGGACGGTGGCGTGCGGAGCACCTCCGGGGCGTCCGAGACAGGAGCGCCTGGAGGCTTGTTGAACGGGCCAACGAGGTCCGCTTCAAGCGCATCAATGAGGTGGGAGCGGACCGCTCCCGTGTCAGGGACATTCATGGGAAGGCTCAGGCAGTCTGGGCGCGGGACTTCGAGGGACGGCGGACGGTAGGATGGGCTTCCTCATGGGCACGCTGCGCGTTCAGGTCGAAGAGGCGGTCGAGAACTTCGTCCTCGAAGACTTCGAGCTGTTTGGGAGTGGCGCCGCAGTACGGTGGAATCTGGATGTCAGACCAGCCATACGCGCTGAGCACCGCTCGATCTACGTCTTCGTGAAGTGCTCGTAGGGCCTGGGTTCTTGCGCCTGATTCCTGTGAGTCGTTGAGCACATTATACGTTGTTGTCAATCCGGCCGACCTGGCAATCATGTAGTTGCGTCGATCCGCATCAAGGAATGTTCCGATCTCTCTCAACAAGTCCAGTTCGGGCTCACTGGGGAGCGGGAATGTCTCGAGGCAGTCCGATGGGGCATATCGAATTGAGTGCCTTTTAGCCCAGGTGGTGTGTAGGCGACTTTGGAGGACTGAGAGGATGCCTGGGTGATCTTTTGCTATGACCACAACCTTTTCATTGAACACTCTGTCCGTGGGGAGGATGGAAAATGCAATGTGTTTTGGAACGCGAATAGTGACGATGCACGTACTGAGTCCTTGGAGTGCCCTGCGAAGTCCCATGGCGGTTTCTCCAAACAACCACCAATTATCGCGACGGGACTTCCTGTTTGTCTTTTCGCGTTGTGGGCGCACATACTCCTCAACGATTGAGAGCAGTTCGGGCCAGCGCCTCGCTTCCTCCAGCGTCTTTCCGGTGAAATCAATTACGTATCCGTCTGGGTGCTGCGCGGGCGAGTCGTTAATGGTCTCCCCACGCATGTACTTCTTGAGAATCTGGGCGTTGGCGCGATTATTGAGGAGCTTTTCCGCTGCTTCGTTGCTGACTCGAAAGCCTTCGCCCGTCAGCTTGATGCCGAGATAGGAGATCATTTTGTTGGATTGAAGCCGCTTGGGGCTGGGGAGTTCGGGTTTTGGCTTTAGGT
>NZ_JAAIYB010000037.1 GCF_010894475.1 Myxococcus vastator | reverse complement strand
ACTTCCTGACGGGGTGGCACGGCCCCCGCGTCGCGTGACGTCCGCGAGCTCCACGCCCACCCCACCGCGACCAGCACCGCGAGCAGCGCCAGTGCCGCCGCGCCCCAACGCAGCGAGGCCAGCGCGGGCCTCGAAGGCCGCGCCGTCGCGGAGCTCCGCTCCTCCAGCGGAGGCGGACGCTCCTGCTCCAGCCGCTTGCCGCGCCGGGGGCGGCGCAGCGGTTCGTTCAGCCACTTGTCGAAGGTGTCCCTGTCCCCCTCCGTCGTCGCGGTGTCCTCGCCGTGGGCGTCGCACAGCGGCACGTCCCACGTCGCGTCCGCGCCTCGCAGCGCCTCCTCCAGCGCGGCACGCAAAGCCCCCGCGCTCGGCACCCGCGCGGCCGGCGCCTTCTCCAACAGGCGCAGGCACACGTCACTGAGCGCCGCGGGCACACGCGCGTTCACCTGACGGGGCGCAAGCGCTTCATTCGTGATGACGACATCCGCCAGCGTGAAATAGTCCCCCACGAAGGGAGGCCGCGCGGTGAGGAGCTGGTAGAGGACCACGCCCAGCGCCCACAGGTCGTCCAAGGGGCCCGGCGTGTAGAAGGCCCCAGGCACCCGGGCATGCTGACGGAAGAAGCTCCACGCCTCCGGAGCGCGGTACTCCGGCGTCCCGGGCGGGAGGATGTCCGCCGTGATTCCTGGCGCTCCCGCGTAGTCCCCCACGCCGAAGTCCACCAGCTTCGCCGCGCCATCCACGGTGCGCACCATGACGTTGGCCTCCTTCACGTCACGGTGAAGCACACCTGCCTCGTGGACAGCCTCCAGCGCCCGCGCCACGTCCAACACGACGTGCGCCACCTGCCGCGCGGAGGGGTTCTCCTCGGACGCCCACACGTCCAACTGCCGCCCCTCCACGTACTCCATGACGATGACGCCGAACTCCGGAGCCGCCGCCGGCCACTTCCCGAAGCCGTGAAGGCCCACCACGTTGGGGTGACGCAGCTTCAGCAGAATGGAGACTTCACGCTCCACCCGCGCGCCCACGCGCGCCAGCTCCAACAGCTTCAGCGCGTAGGCCTGCCCCTCGCACCGCGCGAGGTACACGGCCCCGAAGCCGCCGCTGCCCAGCCGACGCTCCACCGTGTAGCCCACCACCTGGACACCGGGCGCGAGCACCGCGAGGGCAGGCTCCTTGTGCCTCATGGCGTCCGCCTCCTAGCCTTCCGGGCCTCGCCCATGCACGCACCCTCCCAACGGGCCGTGGACCCTACCAAAGGGACTGCTCCGGATGGAGTCCGTCCTCGCGACCGGCTTGTGTCGCTTGACGTCTGACATCCATCATCAACCTCTAGACGTCTGGCATCCCATTCCACTACGAAGGAGGCATGGAAGAAGTCACCTTCGGGAAGTTCCATGAATGAAGAGCTGGCAATCACCATCGGCACGGCCGCGCGGGAGGCGCGGGAGAAGCTGGGGATGACGCGCGCCGAGGTGGCCGAGCGCGTGGGCCTCGTGGAGCCCGCCTACGGGCGACTGGAGCGAGGGAAGGTGTTGCCCAGCGTCCCCGTCTTCCACCGCCTCAGCCTGACGCTGGGCCTCTCTCCCGAGGTCCTGCTGGGCACGACGCCGCGCGGGACAGGGAAGAAGAAGCCTCCACGCGCTCCGTCCCTTGAAGCGGAGACGCCCGAGCTGCGCCGCCTGCTGGCGCTCGCGCGGAGGCTGGACGCGGAGAAGCTGGACGCGCTCCTCCACGTCGCCACCGCCCTGACTCGCTAGTCTTTCTTCGCGAGCGCCTCGAGTTCGTGCGCGTCCAGCCCCTCCGGGTAGAGGCCACCCTCACCGAACTCCACCACGTCACGCAGGCAGCCTCCCTCCGCGATGACGCGGGCGACCTCCGCCTGGGCATCCTGGCGCCCAAAGGTCGGATGCCGCTTTGTCAGTGCCGCGCGCAGCACGGCTCCCAGGTCCGCCGCCGTGGCGAAGCGCTCTCCCGGGACAACGCGCAAGGCCGTGTGGAGGAGGGCCTTCACGTCCGCGGACAGGCCCGCCACGGCCACCTCGACCTCCGCCGGACTGAAGCTGGCGAGCAGCACTCGCATCTGCGTCAGCGGCAAGGAAGGGAGCTGCTCGGCCTGGAGAGGACTCAACCCCCTGGGAGGTGACGGCATGTCCTCCACGTCGAAGAGGTGCGTGCCCGTCAGCAGCTCCACGAGCACCACGCCCAGACTGAAGACGTCCGAGGCCGGGGACAACGGCAGGCGCTCCAGGTACTCAGGAGAGGCATAGGCCACATCACCTCGGACGAGGTTGGCGGGAGACTCAAGCCGCCCCACCATGAGCGAGTAGGCGGCGCCGAAGTTGGCGAGCTTCACCCCACCATGCGCCCCCAGGTAGATGTGCCGAGGGTTGACGTCCCGGTGGATGATGCCCAGCGACTTGCCGGTCTCGCTTCGCGACGTGTGGGCGTGGTGGAGGGCGTCCGCGACCTCGGCGCAGATGTAGAGCGCCAGCGCTTCGGACACGGGCCTGCGCCGCGCGATGCCCGCGCTCACCAACGTGTCCAGCGAGGGCCCGTCCACGTACTCCATGACGACATGAGGCGTGTTCCGGTGAATCTTCAGGTGGAAGACCTGAGCGATGCTGGGGTGATTGAGCCGGAAGGCCAGTTGAATCTCATCGGAGAGCCGCTTGCGCTCCTCGTAGGTCGAGGGGCTGGGCAGGCGACGCACGAGGCACCGGCCCGGCACCTCCTCCTCCAGTGCATAGCGGTGGGCCAGGAGCAGCGCCTCGCCCGTGGGCATCCGCATCAACTCACGGACGGCCTCGTACCGGACGCCGCCCACCGTGAAGAGCGGCTGGGGTGTCCTTGGCGTCGCGGGTGGAGGAAGGACGTGGGACCGCGCGGGGTGTCTGTCACTGTCGGTCGTGGAGGGCATGCGGTCCTCGGGGGGTGATGCTTGGGCTTTCGAGGATTCTCGACGATATGAACCCATGAAGTCCACAGAACATGGACTTTATGGATTCACAGCATCAAGATATGCGCTGGCGATTCCTGGGTGGCAGGCGCTACGCGGTGGGCACGGGGGCACGCTAATCTTCTCCACGGCGGAAGCGACGCTGCGGCCGGGGGCCTGTGCCTCGGTGAGCCTGGGGGTGGACCATGCGCGCTGACGTGCTGCTGTTGGTGGTGGCTGTGCTTGTCACGGGGTGCGCCTCGGCGCCGAATGCTCCCGAACGTGACGGACCGCTGCGCCACGCGCCGCGCGTGGCCGCGTCCCCCGCCTGGGTAGCGCCGCCAGGCGATTCAGGGCCGGAGGTGCGCCCACGGCGATTGCGCCGCAAGGGGCCACGTCGCAACGTCACGACAGCCGGGCCTGGCGCCGTGTCTGGAGATGTTGGAGGCAGGGAGCGGAGTGCCGCAGCGGCGCGTCAGGCCGTCCTCGACGCCATCGACGAGGTGAAGCGCTCCATGGAGGGCAGCGAAGCCGCGCGCTCCCGACTTGCGTCGCGTCCACCCTCCCTCGGTGGCCGGGGGCTCCATGGGGCATTCACTCGCTACCTCGACCACGGCTCCAGGCAACGGGCGTGGCTCCGAGGCGCGCTGGGGAGCGCCACCGCGTTGGTGGGAGTGGCGTCACAGGTGGGGGACTCCGACATGGAGCGGGGCCTCCTCCGCATGTCGGGGCCTCGCCTCCAGGCCGCGATGTTCGGAGCCCTGCTGCTGGCCACGTGGGTGGACTTCCTCCAACTCGCTGACGCCGTGCTTCGACAGTGCCCCGCCTATAGCGTCGAGAAGCTGTTCGCGGACCTGCATCGAGTTCAAGGCCTGATGGCTCCGACGCTGGCAGACCTCGCCTCGGGGGACTCCGAGCGCGTCGAAGCGGCGGCGACCGCGACGCCCGCGCTGATGGGGGAGCTGACCCGCGAGTTCGACGCGATTCATCGAGGCGCCCGCTCGGCCATGGAGAACGGCGCCAAGCTCATGGTGGCGGCGCAGGTGGTGGAGATGCTCACCATGGTTTCCACGATGAAGCTGTCACTCCCCCGGCTGCCTCCGCCTGGACCCGCGACGCTCGGCGTGGGGCTGGTGATGAGTCCGGGTGGCGTCATGGTGGGCTCGCGAATCGTCGTCTCCGCGGAGTGGGTGGAGATGATGCGAAGGCTGGTGCAGGCGGGCGTCCTCTCCGTTCCGGCTGTGAGCGCGGCCATCCGCATCCACGGCGGACAGGTGCTGATGGCGCAGGCGCACCAGGACTTGCCCAAGGGCGTGCGCGACGCGCTGGGTGACAGCCCCGAAGTGCGCGGCATGCGGGTGACAGGCAGAGCGGGCGCGGGCATGTCCGAGGCGCCGAAGCACCACGTCCTGCCGAAGGAGCACCGGGAGTGGTTCGAGGCGCGCGGCTTCAAGGGGGACATGGACATCGACCAGTTCTGCGTCCGGCTGGAGCGGGCCCACCATGAAGCGATTCACGGTGGAGGGAACTGGAAGCTGGGACGCATCTGGCCCGGCGAGTGGAACCGGCTGATCATGGAGGCCCTGCACGAAGCTGAGACCACGGCAGGTCGGAGGTTGACGAGCAGCCAAGTCCTGAACATCGTTGCGGAGAGGATGAATGAGTACAAAGTCCCGATGCGCTTTGTCACAGGAAGAAGTCGATGAGCGAGGATCGTTCCTGGGAAGGCAACTGGAAGACCCGCCTTTACGAGAGAGTCCGCGAGCGTGGGTACGATTCGCTCACAGCCTTTGCAGAGGCTCGTTCTACCGCCTCACTGGTGGCGCTCGCCGACGAACTGGGACGGGATGACATCGCAGGGGTGCAGGTACTGAGCGGATTGCTATACGAAGCAGAGCAGCGCAAACAGGTCACGCGCTTTGTTCGCGACGTGCTCGTGCGCATGTTGAATCAAAGCCTCCCCAACGGATGGCCGGCCGTGCTCGACGACACGAGTCGATTCGCGGTCGCAAAGGCACTCGGTCCCTGGATTGCCTACACCCCAGATACGCACAAAGAGCGCGCACGCCAAAGCAGGACGTCGCTTCTCACCAATCCTCCCCCCGCTGGATGGCGCCCGCTCAGTCCCGACGACGAGCTTCTCCGGACGTTCCTCCCCGACGACGAAGCCTGACCACCAGCCGTAGCCGGTGAGTCAGTGAGCCTGCCCCGATTCCGAGGACACCTGAGATGTGGTGGAAAGCGTGTCCAATGTCGGCAAGTGAAGCGGAGCAAAAGAAGAGCCGGAGGCAGCGGCGGAAGGAATGCTGTGGCCGGAGGCTTTCGCCTCGGTGAGCCTGGGGGTGGACCATGCGCGCTGACGCGCTGCTGTTGGTGGTGGCTGTGCTTGCCACGGGGTGCGCCTCGGCGCCGAATGCTCCCGAACGTGACGGACCGCTGCGCCACGCGCCGCGCGTGGCCGCGTCCCCCGCCTGGGTAGCGCCGCCAGGCGATTCAGGGCCCGAGGTGCGCCCACGGCGATTGCGCCGCAAGGGGCCACGTCACGACGTCACGGCAGCCGGGCCTGGCGCCGTGTCTGGAGATGTTGGAGGCAGGGAGCGGAGCGCCGCAGCGGCGCGTCAGGCAGTCCACGACGCCATTGACGAGGTGAAGCGCTCCATGGAGGGCATTGAAGCCGCGCGCGCTCGAATCGCGTCACGTCCGCCCGCTCTCGGTGGCCGGGGACTCCATGGGGCATTCACTCGTTACCTCGACCACGGCTCCAGGCAACGGGCCTGGCTCCGAGGAACGCTGGGGAGCGCCACCGCGCTGGTGGGAGTGGCGTCACAGGTGGGGGACTCCGACATGGAGCGGGGCCTCCTCCGCATGTCGGGGCCTCGCCTCCAGGCCGCGATGTTCGGAGCCCTGCTGCTGGCCACGTGGGTGGACTTCCTCCAACTCGCTGACGCCGTGCTTCGACAGTGCCCCGCCTATAGCGTCGAGAAGCTGTTCGCGGACCTGCATCGAGTTCAAGGCCTGATGGCTCCGACGCTGGCAGACCTCGCCTCGGGGGACTCCGAGCGCGTCGAAGCGGCGGCGACCGCGACGCCCGCGCTGATGGGGGAGCTGACCCGCGAGTTCGACGCGATTCATCGAGGCGCCCGCTCGGCCATGGAGAACGGCGCCAAGCTCATGGTGGCGGCGCAGGTGGTGGAGACGCTCACCATGGTTTCCGCGATGAAGCTGTCACTCCCCCGGCTGCCTCCGCCTGGACCCGCGACGCTCGGCGTGGGGCTGGTGATGAGTCCGGGTGGCGTCATGGTGGGCTCGCGAATCGTCGTCTCCGCGGAGTGGGTGGAGATGATGCGAAGGCTGGTGCAGGCGGGCGTCCTCTCCGTTCCGGCTGTGAGCGCGGCCATCCGCATCCACGGCGGACAGGTGCTGATGGCGCAGGCGCACCAGGACTTGCCCAAGGGCGTGCGCGACGCGCTGGGTGACAGCCCCGAAGTGCGCGGCATGCGGGTGACAGGCAGAGCGGGCGCGGGCATGTCCGAGGCGCCGAAGCACCACGTCCTGCCGAAGGAGCACCGCGAGTGGTTCGAGGCGCGCGGCTTCAAGGGGGACATGGACATTGACCAGTTCTGCGTCCGGCTGGAGCGGGCCCACCACGAGGCGATTCACGGTGGAGGGAACTGGAAGCTGGGGCGCATCTGGCCCGGCGAGTGGAGCCGAACGATCATGAGGACGCTGCGGGATGCTGAGGCTCGGACGGGCCGGACGTTGACGCGGAAAGAGGTACTGGACATCGTCGCGGAGCGTATGAAGTTCTACAGAGTCCCGATCACGTTCACAAAGGGGAGAAGCCGATGACCGACGGCCGTTCATGGCAGGGGAACTGGAAGGCCCGCCTATATGAGCGCGTCCGTGAGCGAGGCTACGACTCACTCACCGCTTTTGCCGAGGCCCGTCCCACCGCATCGTTGGTGGCACTCGCCGAGGAGCTCGGTCCGGACGACATTGCCGGAGTTCAACTGTACGATGGATTGGTAACCGAAGCAGTGCGCAGCAAGCAAGTGACCCGCTTGGTGCGTGGACAACTCGTGCGTGAGTTGTGGGGGAGTCTCCCCGATGGCTGGCCAGCCGTGTTGGATGATGACAACCGCTTCAAGGTCGCAAAAGCACTTGGCCTGTGGTCCGGCCTCATCCCCGAAACTCATGAAGAGCGCGCTCGGCCGGTAGGCGATGCGCTTATCGCCAATCCCCCGCCCGCTGGCTGGCGCCCGCTTGGTCCGGACGACGAGTTGCTCCGGACGCTCCTCCCTGACGACGAAGCCTGAACGGATGTGGTGGCCCCACCAGTTGGTGAGGTGGGCTGCCACGTTGCTACACCGCCACTCCATCCCCGGAACTTCATGAGGGTGAGCCGCCGATGACCGATGGACGTTCGTGGCAGGGGAATTGGAAGGCCCGTCTGTATGAACGAATCCGTGAGCGAGGTTACGACTCGGTCACCGCCTTTGCCGAGGCCCATCCCACCGCGTCCCTGGTCGCTCTTGCGGAGGAGCTTGGCCCGGATGACGTCGCTGGCGTTCAGGTGTTCAGGGGGTTGGTTGCCGAGGCTGAACGCAGCAAGAAGTTCACTCGACTGGTGCGTGGGCAACTCGTGCGGGAGTTGTACGAACGTCTCCCCAACGGCTGGCCGCCCGTGCTGGAGGGCGACGCACGGATGGAGGTCGCCATGGCGCTTGGCCAGTGGTTCGCCTACACACCAGAACCTGACAAGGACCGCGTCGACCGGGTCGGAGATGCGCTTATCGCCAATCCCCCACCCGCCGGCTGGCGCCCGCTCGGACCTGACGACGCGCTGCTCCGGACGCTCCTCCCCGACGACGAAGCCTGAACGGAACCGGAGTTGCCTCCCATTTCACGTGCTGCCCGCGGATATGTGCTCGCACGTCATGCCCTCCGCGGGCTCAGCTCCGTGATTTTTGGCGAGTGCGTCGAGCCCCAGCAGGAACATGAGCGCTGCGAGGAGTGGCACCGAGGTGGTGGTGGTGCAGCCAGACTTGGACGGAGCGTCATCATCCGGGACGCCGTCACCCCCATCCGGGACGCCGCCATCCGTTGGGAGGGGGCAGCCGGGTGTTGGCAGCCCTCGAGGGTAGGTCTCGCAGATGCCTTGGAGCGTGCCGGGGTCGATGATGCGCTTCTGCGTATCGCCCCATGGCAGGCCGCGAGACATCGTGGAATCGGTGCGTGTCAGCAGGGCGAGCCCCAGCCCCTCTCCGATGGAGCGTGTCACCAGGCTCTGGACATCTCCGACGACGCAGCCCGGCTCGATGACTCCCTGGGCGCAGGGGGGACCGTCCAGCGTGGTGAGCATGCCATTGCTGTTGTTGAGGCTGATGTTGGTGCCGAGAATCTCACCGGTGGCCAATCGGAAATGGCTCGTCTCATCAACGACGTCATTCGGCGCGAAGGGCCAACAGTCATACTTTTCGGAGCAGGTATCACCCTGCCAGCAGACATCGTTGTCGGGGACGATGTCCGCGCAGTTCACCTGGCGGAAGGTCACCAGCATCTTCCCGTCGAGCGGCATCGGCGCGGGATGGGGCACATCCTCGCCGGGCGTGAACACCAGGTCCGAGCAGTTGGCCACGGCCTGATTCCAGGTGTTGAACGCGGCGGTGACCGCGGCCCTCTCTTCAGCGGTCGGGTGGCCACCCGAGGTGGTCATCGCATAGGTCACGGCCCTGGCACCGCGGCACAGCTCCACCCCTTCGATTCGTGTCCGTTCGTAGGGCTCTGCCCGCGCGTTGGACACCTTGAGGAAGACGAAGAGAGGAATGAGCAGAAAAACCCCGGAAGGGAGCATATCCGGAGAATCATAGGCGGCGCTGGAGCCCCAGCAACCGCTCCAGCGCGTCCAACCCGGAAGGCGGGCGGGCGTCCGGGGCCGCCCTCCAAGGAGGCGTCCGACCGCCTGTCGCCAGGAAGACGCCTGTGCGTTGATTTCTGGCGGCTCCAGAATCTTTGGGACGCGGCGGGGGTAGTTGCGCTGTTAACCCAGTCCACCCGAGCCAGGGTACGGAGGAGGCACATTTGGGTGGGGCTGAGACAGCCGGAGACGCGCGCTACCAGGAGCTGTTCAATGGCGCGGATGTCTCCCTCTGGGAAGAGGACTTCACCGCCGTCGCGTCCGCGCTCGACGGCCTGCGTGCCTCCGGCGTCCAGGACCTGCGCGCCTGGCTCGTGGCGCACCCCGGGTTCGTGCTGGAGGCCGCGGCGTCGGTGAAGGTCGTGGACGTGAACGAGGCCACGGTGCGCCTGCTCGAGGCGCGCGGCCGGGATGAGGTGCTGGGCACTCTGGCCCTGTCCCGCCTCTTCGTTCCGGAGACGGTGAAGTCCTTCACCGCCGAGCTCCTCATGTTCTGGGAGGGCGGCACGCGGCTGGAGCTGGAGACCAGGCTCCAAACGCTGCGAGGCCGCCACATCGACGTGATGCTCACCCTGACCCGGCCGGCGAGCGAGCGAAGCGACCGGGTCTTCATCACCATGCGGGACGTCACCGCGCAGAAGGCGTCCCAACGGGCGCTCCAGGAGAGCGAGGCCCGCTTCCGGAACATGGCGGACCACGCGCCGGTGATGCTGTGGATGACGGACGTCACCGGCCGCTGCGTCTACCTCAGCCGGACCTGGTACGAGTTCACCGGACAGACGGAGACAGAGGGCCTGGGCTTCGGCTGGCTCAAGGCCGTGCATCCCGACGACGCCGAGCATTCAGGGGCGGTGTTCCTCGACGCCAACGCGCGGCGCAGCCCCTTCCGGCTCGACTACCGGCTGCGGCGCGAGGATGGTGCGTACCTGTGGGCCATCGACTCGGCCAGCCCCCGCTTCGGGCCGGGCGGCGAGTTCCTGGGCTACATCGGCTCCGTCATCGACATCTCCGAGCGCAAGCAGGTCGAACAGGAGCGCGAGCGGCTGCTGACCGCCATGGACGAGGCCATCCGGCTGCGCGACGATTTCCTCGCCGTGGCCAGTCACGAGCTCAAGACGCCGCTGACGCCGCTCAACCTGAAGCTGCAGACGCTGGCGCGAGCCGCCCTGGAGCGGCGCGGACCGGAGCTGCTGGAGCGGCTGCCCGCGGACCTGGCGGTCATGCAACGACAGGTGAAGCGGCTGTCGACGCTGGTGGGTGAGCTGCTGGACGTGACGCTCATCAGCAGCGGTCAGCTGCGCCTGGAGCTGGAGCCGGTGGACCTGAGAGCGCTGGTCCAGGAGGTGGCCGCGCGCTTCGAAGGTGAGTCCCAGCGCACCGGGACGCCCATCCAGGCGGAGTTGGACGCGGTGGTGGTGGGCCAGTGGGACCGGGTGCGGCTGGAGCAGGCGGTGTCGAGCCTCCTCTCCAACGCCCTCAAGTACGGCGTGGGCCACCCCGTCTACCTGCAGGCCGGCGGGACGGCGGAGCGCGCCTGGTTCAGCGTCCGCGACGAAGGCATTGGCATTCCCCCCGAAGCGGTGGGCCGCATCTTCGAGAAGTTCGAGCGCGCCGTCTCCGAAAGGCACTACGGCGGCCTGGGCCTGGGGCTGTACGTCACGCGGCAGAACGTCCAGGCCATGGGTGGCACCATCGACGTGCGGAGCACGCTGGGTCAGGGCGCCACCTTCGTGGTGCACCTGCCCTGCCAGGTGCCTGGCGCGAACGCGGCGCGGGAAATGGCGTCATGAAGCGCTCCCAGGCGGTGGAGGAGGTGCTGCGCGGCGGCGGCGAGTGTGGCGCGCTGCTGCGGCGGGTCGACTGGGCGAAGACGGCCCTGGGCCCCGTGGAGTCGTGGCCGCAGTCCCTGCGCACCACGGTGGGAATCGTACTGGCCTCCAACTATCCGCTCTACCTGGCGTGGGGCCCCCGGTACGTGCAGATGTACAACGACGCCTACCGGCCCATCTGCGGCGCGACGAAGCACCCCGCGGCGCTGGGGCAAGAGGCCGCCGTCACCTGGCCGGAGGTGTGGAGCACCATGCTCGCGCCCGGCTGGGAGCGCATCCAGGCCACCGGAGAGCCCATCCGCGTGGAGGACCTGATGATGCCGCTGGACCGGAACGGCTACGTGGAGGAGTGCTACTTCTCCTACAGCCACAGCCCCATCCTCGACGAGTCCGGCGGCGTGGGCGGCATCTTCGCCGCCCTGGCGGAGACGACCGAGCGCGTGCTCAACGAGCGGCGGCTGCGCACGCTGTCCGCGCTGGGCGCGGCGGCCCTGGGCCAGGAGACGCCGGAGGCCACCTGCCGCGAGACGGCGCGCGTGCTCGAAGGCAACCCGAACGACGTTCCCCTGGCGCTGCTGTATCTCACCGGCGCCGAGGAGAAGACGGCGCGCCTGGTGGCCACCAGCGGCGTGACGCCGGGCGACCGCGCGGCCCCGTCCGTCATCCCCCTGGACGCGGAGGCCGCCCCGGACACCTGGCCCCTGGCCCACGTGACACGCACCGGGGCGCCGCTGCGGCTGGAGCGGATTCCCGAGGCCCTGGGCCCCCTGCCCGCCGGCCCCTGGCCGGAGGCGACCTCCTCCGTGCTGGTGCTGCCCATGCCGCGGCCCGGACACCCCCGACCGCTGGGCTTCCTGGTGCTGGGCATCAGCCCGCGCCGGGCGCTGGATGACACCTACCTCCGCTTCCTGGAGCTGGTGGCCAGCGGCGTGACGACGGCCGTGGCCACCGCGCGCGCCCGTGAGGAGGAGCGCCGCCGCACAGAGGCGCTGGCGGAGCTGGACCGCGCCAAGACGGCCTTCTTCAGCAACGTGTCCCACGAGTTCCGCACGCCGCTGACGCTGATGCTGGGCCCCGTGGAGGATGGCCTCCAGGACACCGGGGAGCCGCTGGGCCCGCGCCAGCGCCAGCGCCAGGAGACGGTGCACCGCAACGGCCTGCGGCTCTTGAAGCTGGTCAACACGCTGCTCGACTTCTCCCGCATCGAAGCGGGCCGGACCCGGGCCGCCTTCGCGCCCACGGACCTGAGCGCGCTCACCGCGGACCTGGCCAGCGCCTTCCGCTCCACGGTGGAGCGCGCGGGCCTGAAGCTCGTCGTGGCGTGCCAGCCGATGCCCGAGCCCGTCTGGGTGGACCGGGAGCAGTGGGAGAAGGTCGTCCTCAACCTGCTCTCCAACGCCTTCAAGTTCACCCTCGCCGGAGAGATTCGCGTCGCCTGCGCGGCGCACGACGACGGGGTGGAGGTGTCGGTGACGGACACCGGCACCGGCATCCCCGAAGCGGAGCTGCCGCGCATCTTCGAGCGCTTCCACCGCGTGCAGGGCGCCCGGGGCCGCAGCTACGAGGGCAGCGGCATTGGCCTGGCGCTGGTGCAGGAGCTGGTGAAGCTGCACGGGGGCGTCCTCACCGTCCGCAGCACCGAGGGCGAGGGCAGCACCTTCACGGTCCGGCTGCCGCGCGGCAACGCGCACCTGCCCGCCGAGCACCTGACGGCGGCGGAGTCACGCCACACCACCAGCCTGCCCGCCTTCGTCAGCGAAGCGGAGGCCTGGCTGGGCGCCCAGCCCCCCGCCGCCTTCACCGCCACCGAGGACATCCCGGCCCTCCGCGGCGAGCCCCGGCCGTCCCACACCAGCGCCACGGTGCTCCTGGTGGAGGACAACGCGGACATGCGGGACTACGTGCAGCGCCTGCTGAGCGGGCGCTATACGGTGGAGACGGCCGCCGACGGCCACGCCGCGCTGGCGTCGGTGCGGGCCCGACGGCCGGACCTGGTGCTCAGCGACGTGATGATGCCGGGGCTGGACGGCTTCGGGCTGCTGCGCGCGCTGCGCGAGTCGCACTTCACCGCGGACCTCCCCGTCATCCTCCTGTCCGCCCGCGCGGGCGAGGAGGCCACCGTCGAGGGGCTGGAGGCCGGCGCCAACGACTACCTGGTGAAGCCCTTCTCCGCGCGGGAGCTGCTGGCGCGCGTGGAGGGCAACCTCGCGTTGTCCAGGGTGCGCGAGGAGCAACGCCGGGTCGAGCAGGCGCGGCAGGCGCTGGCCGTCGTGGTGGAGCAGAGCCCGGATGCGATTGGCATCGCGGACACCGAGGGCCGCGTCACCTACCTCAATGAGGCCGCGCAGCGGATGCTGGGCGTGGCGGGACAGGAGGCGGCGCGCCGCACCGTCTTCCTGGACTACTTCCCCGAGGAGGACCAGGCCTTCACCCGGGACACCCTGCTCCCCGCCGTGGCGACGCGGGGGCGCTGGGAGGGTGAGCTCCAGCTGCGCAACCTCCAGACGGGCGCGCACCTCCCCGTCTTCTACAACGTCTCCACCCTCACCGACCCCCGGACGGGCCAGCCGGTGGGCATGGTCGCCGCGGGGCGCGAGCTGTCCGCGCAGAAGCGCCAGGAGGCCGAGGCCCGCCGGCGCGCGGAGTTCGAGCAGCAGCTCATTGGCATCGTCAGCCATGACCTGCGCAACCCGCTCAGCGCGATTCAGCTGGGCGCGTCCGTGCTGGCGCGGCGGGAGGAGCTGAACGAGCGGAGCCTGCGCGCGGTGCTGCGCATCCAGGCCTCCGCGGAGCGCGCGGTGCGGATGACGCGCGACCTGCTGGACTTCACCCAGGTGCGCATGGGCGGAGGGCTGCCCATCCACCGGCGGCCCGTGGACCTGCACGAGCTGGCGCAGCAGGTGATTGAAGAGCTGCGGCTGAGCCACCCCGAGCGGGAGCTCCACGTGAAGTCGGACGGGGACGCCTTTGGCGAATGGGATTCGGACCGCATCGCGCAGATGCTGGGCAACCTGGTGAGCAACGCGCTCCAATACAGTCCCGAGGACTCCCGCGTGACGGTGCGCGTCCACGGCGAGGCGTCGCGGGTCATGCTGTGCGTCCACAACGAGGGGCCTTCGATTCCCGACGACGCCAGGGAGCGGCTCTTCCGTCCGCTCCAGCGAGCGCGGACGGGCGGCGCCAACGCGGGGCGCAGCATTGGCCTGGGGCTCTTCATCGTGAAGCACATCGTCGAGTCCCACGGGGGCACCGTCGACGTGTCGTCCCGCGAGGGCCACGGCACGACGTTCATCGCGTGGCTGCCCCGGCTTCCTCCCAAACAGACCACCGCCTCAGGCGGGCGCTGAGCGCGAGCCCGTCGCCCGGCGCTTGCGCGCCGCGCGCGCGGCGGGCTTCTTCACCGGGGGGGCGGGCGCCGGGGCCGCCGGCGCAGGCAGCACCGTGACGACGGCGTTCACCACCCGGGACACCGCGCGGAGCTGACCGGGCTCCAGCTCCCGCAGCTTGCGCGTCATGCGGCGCAGCTCCACCGGGTCTTCCTTCACCGCCTTGCGGGGCGTGACGGGCGCCCCGTCGGAGCGGCCCACGCCCAGCAGCGTGTCCGAGGAGACCTGGAGCACGTCGCACAGCCGGCGCAGCGTCTGGGTCCGGGGCAGCATCTTCCCGCGCTCCAGGCGGCTGTAGACCTCCATGGCCATGCCCATGCGTTCAGCGACGTCGCCCTGGGTGAAGCCCAGACGCAGGCGGGCGTCACGCGCGGCGCGTCCCAACACGGCTGCCAGCTTGTGGTCGACGGGCTCACGCATGACGGCCGAGGGTCGCACGCTCGCCGGGTCCCGCAAGTTTCCGTCCGCCCTCCAAGTCAGGACACTACCTCACAGGGCAAACGTCATGCTATGGACCTCCAAGGTTGAATCATGACGCCGCCGACAATGACAGCCGCTGGGAACACGTCTGAATTGGACCTCCAAGGTCCTATGGGAGTCCATCCGTGACGCCGGGAGAGGAGCTGCACCCATTGATGCTCCAGGACTCGGAGGAGGTGGGGGCCTTCCGCATCGTCCGGCGCCTGGCCACCGGGGGCTTTGGCGCCATCTTCCTGGCCGAATCCGAGTCGCACCGGCAGGTGGCGCTGAAGTTCGCGCTCCAGGGCCCCTCGGAGGAGGACGCGCCCGGGGCGGACGCGCGGACCTGGAAGGAGGTCCACGTCCTCATGCGCCTGGAGCACCCCAACGTCGTGGAGCTGCTGGGCTACCGGCGGTGGCCGGACGCGCGTGATGGCCACCTGGTCCTCATCATGGGCTACGTGGAGGGCCCCACCCTGTCCGAGTGGGCCCTGTCCGCGCAGCCCACGCCCCGGCGCGCGGTGCAGGTGTTCCAGCAGTTGGCGCTCACGCTGGACGCCATCCACCGCGCGGGCGTGCTCCACCGCGACCTCAAGGGCAACAACATCATCATCCGCGCGTCGGACGGGCAGCCGGTGCTGGTGGACTTCGGCTCGGGGGACCACGCGTGCTCGCCCGTGCTGACCGAGGACACCCTGCCGCCGGGCACGCCCAGCTACCGCAGCCCGGAGGCCCTGCGCTTCTGGGCCCAGCCTCGGCCGGCGGGCTCGCGTTATGCGTTCGAGCCCACGGATGACCTCTACTCGCTGGGGCTGGTGCTCTACGAGGTGCTCACCGGGAGCCTCCCCTATCCAGCGCAACTGCCTCCCGCCGGGCTGCTGGCCAGCATCGAAGTGGGTGGCTTTCCCCTGCCCTCCGTCCGCAACCCGCGCGTCCCCAAGGCGCTGGACGCCGTCGTGGCGCGCTTGCTGTCGCCCTCCGCGGCGGGGCGGCCTCGCTCGGGCGCGGCCCTGTTCGACGCGCTGGCCGCGGCGCTGGCTGGCGCGGACGCGGCCTGGGACGAGCACCTGTTTCCGCCCCGCGCCCCCGAGGAGGCCGTCACCGAGGAGGCGCTGGAGCTCTTCGACGGAGACGAGGAGGCGCGCGAGCTGCGGCGCTGGATGCGGGTCCCGGAGCGAGCGGGCCCGCCAGCGCCCTTCGCGCCGCCCACCGAGCCCGCCTCCCCCTGGGCCCTGACGGAGCTCCGCCGCGCCAGCACGGGAGGGCGGCGGTGGCGGGACGCGCTGAAGTGGCTCCTGGCCACGCTGCGCTCGTGGCGCTGAGCCGGCGCGCCATTCATTGGGATGGGGAAATCCCTTCACTTTCATTCAACCTCAGAGGTCCATGAGCCCATGATGACGCCTGACACGACGACGGAGGAGCTTCCTGGAGATCCGCGCAGGCCCCGCGTGATGTTCACCGTGGCCGGCACGGTGTTCGAGTTCGTCCGCAAGCTGGAGATGCGCTCCACCGGAGAGCTGCTGATGCTGGCGCGGCGCCGCTACCGCAATGGCCTGAGCGGCCCGGTGGTGGTGAAGCGGCTGCGAAACCCCGCCACGTTCGTGGAGCGGCGACGGCTGGTGGAGGAGGTGGACCTCACGTTCCGGCTCAACCATCCGGCCATCGCCAAGGTGATGCTGTTGAAGCTGTACCGCGGCGCGCCCCACGTGGTGATGGAGCACGTGGAAGGGCGCTCGCTGGACACGGTGCTGAACCTGGCGGCCATGCGGCGGCGGCCCCTGTCCGCGGCGTTCGCGGCGCACGTGACGGCGGAGGTGGCGGAGGCGCTGAACCACGCGCACGGCCTCACGGATGAGTGGGGCCGGCCGCTGCACATCGTCCACCGGGACGTGAGCCCTCGGAACATCCGCGTGGGCGTCCATGGCGAGGTGAAGCTGACGCACTTCACGGTGGCGGCCTCGTCGCTCCCCGGGCGCGAGGTGACGAGCCGGGAGCTGGTGAAGGGAGACATCGCCTATGCCTCGCCCGAGGCGCTGCGGCGACGGAAGGTGGATGCCCGGTCGGACCTGTTCTCACTGGGGCTGGTGCTGCTGGAGCTGCTGACGGGCCGGCACCCGCTGATGGTGGATGACCTGGCGCCCGTGCTGGAGCCGGAGCCGCTGGAGCTCCACGCGCAGGGCCCCACGTGGATGCCCGTGAAGGAGGTGGCGGCGCGGATGGCCCAGGTGGGCCCGGAGCAGGTGGAGCGCCTGGCGGCGGGAGTCACCGAGCCGCTGCGGGCCATCCTGCTGCGGGCGCTGCGGCAGGACCCGTCGGAGCGGTTCCAGACGGGCGCGGAGATGGCGGAGGCGCTGCGCGCGTGGCTGGAGGCCCAGGGCGGCGCCCCGGGACGGCGGGCCATCGCGCAGGAGGTGGAGCAGGCCGCCGTGGAGGCGACGGTCCGGCGCAACCAGGCGGAGCTGCTCGAAGGCGGGCTGCAGCCGGAGGGGCTGACGGTGGAGGAGGCGGCCCTGGCCGGAGAGCCCTCGTCCGAGACGCCCCTGGGCGAAGCCGCGGGGTCCGCCGTCCGCTTGTCACAGGTGGCCGAGCTGACGCTGGAGGCGCGCATCACCCAGACGGTGGAGCCGGCGGCCGAGGCGCGCCCCGCTACCTCGGCCGAGGCCTCCTCCGACGACGACGCGCCGCTGGAGCCATCCACCACCGCCCCAGAACCCCCGGCGTCCACGAAGCCGGGCACACCGTGACGCGCGCGGCGTCACGGTCGGCTACAGCACGCGGGCGCCGTACAGCATGCCCACCAGCACCAGCAGCGCCGCCAGGATGACCGCCGCCACGCGCAACGGGGAGATGGGCGCCTCGCCCAGCACCACGTTCGCGTCCTGCCCGTGCACCAGCACCCGGTACGGCTTGTCGCGGTAGCGATAAGCCAGCACGAACACGGGCAGGGCCAGCCGCTGGGTGCGCAGGCTGGACAGCGCCACGGCGACGTGGACGTTCCGGAAGCGGGAGCCCGGAATGACGCCCTGCTGGAGGCGCTCGCGGGCCAGCCGCTCCACCGCCCCCAGCACGGTGCGCCGGGCCCCCGAGCGCGTGGCCTCGAAGCGCTCAATGTGCGCGCCTTCTGGCCCTCGCGGCGTGTCCTGGCCGGAGCCTCGCTGGTAGTGGGGCGCCAGCGCCTCGCACTCCTTCACCTTCAACCCGCGCGAGGCCGGCACCGGAATGCCCTGGAAGTCGAAGCGCGTCCGGCCCGCGTGCGGCGCCCAGTCCGACCGCCGCGAGCCCGCGTTCGAATCCGCCGTCCAGCTCACGTCCACGCCCGCGTCGAACATCCACGCCGGCCACCACACCGGACGCAGCGACTCCAGCGAGGCCTCCTGCGCCAGCCCGGACGGCCGGAAGAAGCCACCCCGTCCCAGGAAGCCCATCAGCGCGCCGCGCGCGGCCTCGGTGTCCACGGTGAAGGGCAGCCAGTGCTGCGCCTGCTCCACCGGGTCCGCCGTCGTCTCCACGTGGGTGACGGAGCCGCAGTAGTCACACCGGGGCGCCTTCGCCTCCACGGAGTACTCCACCGCCGCGCCGCAGCTGTCACACCGCACCACGCGGGCCCGCGCGCGCTCCACCGCGGCGCGTGGCGGAGGCGGCGCCGTCAGCCCGCAGATGGGGCAGCGCAGGTCCTCCGCCTCCAGCGCGCAGTCACAGCGCTGGCAGGGCGCCACCCTCACCGCCTCGGCGCTCATCGCCCGCCTCCCATGAACAGCCAGCCCACGGCCAGCACCACCAGCAGCGCCACCACGGCGGCCAGCACCTTCCACGGGGAGATGGGCGCCTTGCCGTGAACGGCCCCCGTCTGCCCGTTGACGAGCACCCGCAGCGGCGGCGCGTCCTTCGCGTACTTCACCGCCAGCACCCAGACGGGCAGCAGGCACACGTCGAGCGCCTCCCAGTCCAGCCGTGACTCGTGCTCCAGGCCCCGGTGCGAGTCCCCCGGCATGAAGCGCGACAACAGCCCGCTGACGCGCTCCACCGCTTCCTTCCGGGCCAGCGCCTCACACTGCGCCAGCGTGAGCGAGGGCTCCTCCGCCAACCAGCCGGAGATGAGCGCCGGGGTGTAGCGCGCCAGGCCGCGCAGGTCGAAGGGCTCCAGCGCCTCCAGCTCCGCGTTGTCCAGGCCCTTGGACGCGGTGACGAGCACGTCCGCCACGTAGCTGGAGAGCTCCCCTTCCAGCGGGCGCCACTCCGTGCGCGTCACGGTGCGCGTACGCGTCACCGTCTTCCCGTTCTCCGTCGTCGTGTACGTCTCCGTCTCCTGGTAGTTCTCCCCGATGGAGGCGCGGTAGCGCGCCTGCGCCAGCACGCTGTAGAGGTACGCGGGCACGTACACGCCTCGCACCTCGCCCGGAGCGGCGGAGCGGATGCCGGAGCGCGTGAAGCGGCTGCGCGAGCGCAACCATCGCGCCACCTGCGCCTTCGCCGCCATATGCGTGAGCGCGAAGCCCAGCGCGAAGACAGGCTCCGGCACACCGGGCACCGGAGGACGCTCCACCACGGCGGGCGCGGCGCAGTAGGGGCAGCGCGTGGTCCGCAGCGCGGGCTCCAGCACCAGGCGCGCGCCGCAGGACTGGCACCCCAGGTGGAGCAACGGTCCGGCCACGGCGGACGGTGTCTGTTGGGATTGCTCGGCCATCCCGCCAGTCTTGGCGCACCGGACCCGAGACGTCCATCCCGACCGCCTGCCCGCTCTCCTGGCTTGCATGCCCGCCGGCCCGTTGCCGCCGGCCTGTCCCGTTACGAGCGTAGTGTGACGGAGGGAATCCACCATGGCTCAGCGCGACAAGCAGCAACAGCCGGGCATCCAGCCACCCGAGGATTACTACGGCCGCACGCAGGAGCCGCGGCAGCCCACTCCGGAGAGCGAAGAGGAACGCGACCTGACGGACACCGCCGAGGCGGCTGAAGACACACAGCCCATGCGCACCCGCACCATCGACCCGGCGGAGCGCACGCCCGGCGCCATCCTGGATGAGATTGGGGATGGGGATGGACCGCGCAGCGACGCCGGCACCAACCCCTTGCCCGACACGTATTGGAGCGCCTACCCCGACGGCGAACCCCAGAGGGAGTGAGCCCTCACGCCGGCCCATGCGTGTCAGCCCCCCTCTGTACTGTGTGCTTATTCGCCAGCACCCAGGGGGAGCGATTCCATGGCGGAAATCCGTGAACTGCCGCGTGTGTCCGTGAACAAGTTGGGCGAGTACCTCGTCGCCACGCCCGCGCGTCGCAAGCGCATCATCCGCGACCAGAAGCACCCGCCGGAGCAGCAGTACCTGCGCTACCCGGAGGCGTCGCATGCGATTACGGACTTCCTCTGCCGGGGCATGGACCTGGCCCTCCTCCGCGAGCATCAGCGCCGCTTCGCGTGCAGCGTGCCCCAGACGGAGTTCGAGGCGCAGCGGCTGCAGCTCTGTTCAGAGGCGCTCGAGCGCTTCGCGGACCTGGTGCCCTGGTTGGATTTGGAGGAGACGCTCATCAGCGCGGTCGGCGCGGAGCCTCCGGTGCTGGAGGTGGCGGGCGTCACCATCAGCGTGCGGCCGGAGGTCGTGCTCCAGCGCATGGACAGACATGGCAACGCGCGCGTGGGCTTGATGAAGCTCTACTTCTCCAAGCACCAGCCGCTGGATGAGCGCTCAGGGCAGTACATCGGCACGCTGCTCCAGCGCTTCACCGAGCAGCACCTGTGCCCGCTGGGCCCGTGTGACCACCGCCTCATCCAGGTGGTGGACGTCTTCGCGGGGACGGTCTTCACCGCGCCGCGGGCGCACATCCGGCGGCTGAGCGACGTGGTGCTCGCCTGCGAAGAAATCGCGGAGCGCTGGTCCGTCCACTGACGCGGCGAGCCATGGCCGGGGTGCGGTGCTCAACGAAACAACCGCCTGGGCGCATGCGAGGGTGGACACGTCGAAGGACTTCATCGAAATCGAGGGTCCTGCTTCGCGCCACCCGACACCCCAGGGAGTTCCATGAGCACCGAGCACGCCGCCCCCGCCCTCTCCACGCGCGACTTCATCGACCTGGAGGAGCGGTATGGGGCGCACAACTACCATCCGCTGGACCTCGTCATCGAGCGGGGCGAGGGCTGCTGGGTCCATGACGTGGAGGGCCGCAAGTACCTGGACTGCCTGAGCGCGTACTCGGCGGTGAACCAGGGGCACTGTCACCCGCGCATCCTGGAGACGCTGCGCGAGCAGGCCGCGAAGGTGACGCTGACGTCACGGGCCTTCCGCAATGACCAGCTCCCCCACCTCTACAAGGCCCTGCGCGAGCTGTCTGGCTTGAGCCGCGCGCTGCCGATGAACTCGGGGGCGGAGGCGGTGGAGACGGCCATCAAGCTGGCGCGCAAGTGGGGCCACACCGTCAAGGGCATCCCCGAGGACAAGGCGGAGGTCATCGTCTTCGCGAACAACTTCCACGGGCGCACCATCAGCCTCATCAGCTTCTCCACCGAGCCGAGCTACCGGCGGGGCTTTGGCCCCTTCACGCCCGGCTTCACCGTGGTGCCCTACGACGACGTGGAGGCGGTGCGGCGCGCCATCACCCCCAACACCTGCGCCATCCTGATGGAGCCCATCCAGGCGGAGGCCGGCGTGCTGATTCCGCGCGACGGCTACCTGAAGCAGGTGGCCGGGCTCTGCCGCCAGCACCGCGTGCTGTTCATGGTGGATGAAATCCAGACGGGCCTGGGGCGCACCGGGAAGACGTTCGCCTTCCAGCACGAGGACGTGCGGCCGGACGTCGTCGTGGTGGGCAAGGCGCTGTCGGGCGGCTTCTACCCGGTGTCCGCCGTCATGGCGGATGACGAGGTCATGGGCGTGCTCCGCCCCGGCGAGCACGGCAGCACCTACGGCGGCAATCCGCTGGGCTGCGCCGTGGCGCGCACCGCCCTGGACGTGCTGCGCGACGAGCGCCTGGTGGAGCGCTCCGCCGAGCTGGGCGCGTCGTTCCTGGCCATGCTGAGGACGCTGAAGAACCGCCACATCGTGGAGGTGCGCGGCCGGGGGCTGATGATTGGCGTGGCGCTGGACATCTCCGCGCGGCCTGCCTGCGAGGCGTTGATGAAAGAGGGCGTGCTCTGCAAGGAGACGCACGACTCCGTCATCCGCCTCACGCCGCCGCTCATCGTCACCCAGGCCGAGCTGGACTGGGCCTTCGAGCGCATCAAGAAGGTCATCGAGGCGCTGTAGTCCCAGCGCCGCCCGGGCACGCGAGCGACCGCGTGCCTGGGGCCGTGGCACCGGGGCCTCGGTTGTCCTGGCGTGTCGCCTTCCCCACCGTATCGGGGACAGCGCGCGGCCTGGGGCGCTGCGACAGGACGGTGGCCGGTGCTCGAAGCCCTCTGGGACAAGCGTGCGCTGCTCGTATCGGGCAAGGGCGGCGTGGGGAAGACGACGCTGGCGGCGGCGCTGGCCGTGGCCGCCGCGCGCGCGGGCCGCACCGTGCTGCTGGCGGAGCTGGCGCCGGAGGAGGACGGGCCTTCCCCCCTGGCCGCGCGAGTGGGAGCGCGTCAGGCAGGGCCCCAGGTGACGCGGGTGCGTCCCGGGCTCCACTTCGTGCGGCTGTCCGCGGCGGAGGGCCACCGGCACTTCCTGGAGCGCGCCCTGCCCGCGCGCTGGCTGGCCGACGCCGCGCTGCGTACCCGGGCCCTGCGCCGCTTCCTGGAAGCCGGGCCCGCGCTCCGGGAGATGGGGCTGATGTACCAACTGCTGGCCCTGCTCCGGCTCACCCGGCCGGATGGGCGCTTCGTCCACCCGCTGACCGTCGTCGACCTGCCCGCCACGGGACACGCGCTGGCGCTGGCCGCCCTGCCCCAGCGCGTGCTGTCCCTGATGCCCGGGGGCCCCATTGGCCGCGACGTGCGGGAGGGGCTCGACTTCCTCCAGGATGCGGCGCGCACCGCGGTGGTCCTCACCAGCCTGCCGGAGCCGCTGCCCGTCAGCGAGGCGCTCACCGTGGCCGCCGAGCTGCGCCGGCTGGAGCTGCCCCTGTCCGCGGCCGTCCTCAACCGGATGCCGGAGGACCCCTTCACGCCCGAGTCCCGCGCCGCGCTGCGCCGGCTGCTCGCCGCGCACGGGCCGCACCAGGGGTGGCGTGAGCTGGAGCGGCTGGAGCGGGCCCGGGCCGCCTCCCTCCGGCTGGCGCGCACGCTGCGCGCGCCGCTGCTCACCCTGCCCGAGCTTCCCGCCACCGGCCCCGCGCTGGTCGAGGCGCTGGCGGAGGGGTTCGCACCTCGCCCGGAGCACGCGCCTTGGCAGGAGGCCCTGCCGTGAGCCATGGGCGACGAAGCAGCGGGCGCCGGCGCGTGTCACGGGAGCGCACGCCATGAGCGCGGGCGACCTGCGCCGGCTGCTGCGTGAGAAGCGCGTCGTCGTCCTGTGCGGAGCGGGCGGCGTGGGCAAGACGACGACGGCGGCGGCCCTGGGCGTGGCCGCCGCGCGCGCGGGACGGCGGGTGCTGGTGCTCACCATCGACCCGGCGCGCAGGCTCGCGGAGGCCATGGGACTGCAGGAGAGCGGCCCCGAGCCCACGTCGATTCCCCCCGAGCGCCTCTTCGCCGATGGCCGCCAGGGCCCGGGGCTCCTGGACGTGTGGATGCTGGACCCCCGCGCCATCTTCGAGCGCATGGTGCACCGGCTGGCGCCCACGCCCGAAACGGCGCGCGCGATTGTCGACCACCGCCTCTACCGCTTCCTGTCGGAGCTGGTGGCGGGCGTGCAGGAGTACGCCGCCGCCGAGGCCCTGGACGGCTTCCTCGAGGACGGCCGCTACGAGCTCATCCTGCTGGACACGCCCCCCAGCCGGCACGCGCTGGACTTCCTGGACGCGCCCGGACGGCTGGCGCGCTTCCTGGATGAACGCATCGTGTCGCTGTTCGGCCCGCAGAAGCGGGCGCGCGGCGGGCGGCTGTGGCACGGCGCGCAGGTGGTGGTGGACCGCGTCCTGGCGGGCATCTTCGGCGCGGGCTTCACCCAGGAGATGCGCGGCTTCATCGGCGCGTTCGGCGGCCTCTTCTCCGGCATGCGGCTGCACACGGAGCGGCTGCACCAGCGGTTGGCCTCGCCGGACGCGGCCTTCCTGCTGGTGACGTCCCCGGAGCCCGCCTCCCTGCGCGAGGCCACCTGGTTCCGCGAGACGCTGGCCGCGCGGGGCCTGCCCTTCGCGGGCTACGTGCTGAACCGGAGCTGGGCCCATGACGACGTGCTCGCGGCGCCCGAGGCCCTGCTGGAGCACACCGGAGGCGACCGCCACGCGGAGCACGCCGTGGCGGCCCTGGCCCGCCTGGCCGCGGTGGAGCAGGCGCGCGCCAAGGCCCACCAGGACGTGCTCGACCGCCTCACCCGGCACCTTCCCACCGGGACGCTCGCGGTGGCCGCGCCGGACGCGGGCGCGGAGCTGGAGGAGTTCAGCGGCCTGGTCCGCCTGGGGGACGCGCTGGCGGCGGGGTGAGGAGCGCCAGGGCGGGACAGGCACCCGCTCGCTCGGACGCTCGCACCTTGGAGGCACGCGGCCTCACCCCCAGCGTTGCAGTTTGAACCCCACTGCGCCCGAGGAGCGTCATGACCCACAGAAGCATGGACAACGGCAGGGATGAACCCCACCGCGAGGCGGACGTGGCGCCTCCGGGCTCGCGGGAGCGCGCCGAGTCCGACCTCACCGGCTGGAACCCCGCCCGCGACGAGGAGGCCTCCACCCGCCAGGGCCGCTACCACCGCGCGGCGACGATGCGCATGGCCAGGCCGCGCACCCAGGTGGACGACGGGCCTCGCGAGGACATGAACGGCACGTCCCCGGAGGACAGCGGCCCCTACGGCCGGGACGACCGGGACAGCCACTATGCCAGCGGCAAGGGACCCCGGCACGACACCGGGGAACAGGACGTCGAGTTCTCCCGCCAGCGCGCTGACTACCGGTCCTGGGACCGCACCGGCTACGGCGGCGGTGGCGACGAGCCCTCCCTCACGCAGGCCCCTCAGGGGGAGTCCTACCGCGACGTGCGCTTCCATGGCCGTGAGCGCGCCTTGCACGGCGAGGAGCGCCATGGCGACGCGCGCCCCCACTACCGGATGGACCGGAGCGCATCCCATGGCCCGGGCCGCGACGAGGCGAGCACCTACCGCGGGGAAGGCGCGGCGTCCGCTTCAGCCCGTGACGAGGCGAGCACCCACCGCTGGGCTGGAGCAGGCGCGCCTTCGTCCACCAGCGCGCGGCGTGACGGCGCGAGCACCCAGGTCTACACCGCCGTCGCGGGCCGCGCCCGCCCCGGCCGCTGGCGTCACGAGCCCCTGATGGCCCGCGAGGTGATGACGCGCAACGTGCGCACGGCGCGCCCGGAGAGCCCGCTGCGGGACGTGGCGCAAATCATGAAGGACGAGTCCTGCGGCGTCGTCCCCATCGTGGACGAGCGAGGCCGGCTGGTGGGCATCGTCACCGACCGGGACCTGGTGGTCCGCGCCCTCACGGGAGGCCGCTCACCCGAACAGCTCCGCGCGTCCGACGTGATGACGGATGACGTGGAGGCCGTCACGCCGGACGACACGCTCCATGACGTCATCGGGCTGATGGGGCGCCGTCAGCTGCGCCGCATCCCCGTGGTGGAGCGCGACGACGGCATCGTGGGCATCATCTCCCTGGGCGACATCGCGCTGCGCGCCGACCACGACGAGGAGCTGCAACAAGCCCTGGAGCGCATCTCCTCCAAGCGCTCCTTCTGGAGCCGGCTCGGCTGAGCGACGCCGCGCGCCCTTCGAGTGCGGGCGGGCCTGGTGTCGGGCCCACCCGCGCATGGCTCACGCCACGCCGGTCAGCACCACGGAGTCGCCGGTCTCCGACACCGTGAACTTCTTGAGGGGAATGGTGGCCGGCCCCTGCGTCACCGCGCCGTCCCGCGTGAAGATGGACGCGTGGCAGGCGCAGAACAGGTCCGCCTCCTGCTCGCGGTAGTTCACCTCGCAGAAGGCATGGGTGCACACGGAGTCCACCGCCGACAACGAGTTGTCCTGCAGGCGGAACACGAAGATGCGCTTGCCGTACCCGGACGGCACCCCCGTCACCGAGCCGCCCACGTCCCGAAGCTGGGGGAACTGGCTGAGCGGCAGCACCACCTGCCCGTTCACCGCGGACGGGAAGTCGCTCTGGCCCGCGCGCAGGTTGATGCGCAGCACGCCCGTGTTCGGGTTGTACTCCGCCGCGAACGTCTGCAGCGGCACGGTGGCCGGCCGCTGGAGCACCGCGCCGTCCGTGGCGCTGAAGCGCGACAGGTGGCAGGGGCAGATGACGTCCTTGCCGTCGAAGCCCAGGGGGCAACCGACGTGCGTGCACAGCGACGACAGCACGGAGAAGTCGTCCGGCGCGCCGTCGTCCTTGGAGTGCACCACCAGCAGCGGCACCTGCTCACCCGGGACGCGCACCGTCAACGCGCCGCCCACGGGCTCCAGGTCCGGATAGCGCGACACCAGGAGGTCCACCGTCCCCAGCTCGCTGGCCGTGACGTCCGTCACCGGAGCGGGGTTGATGTCCGGCGCGCAGCCCGGCAGCGTCGTCGCCGCCGCGCTCGCCGCGCCTGTTCCCAGAATGCCCTTGAGGAATCCTCGTCGCGTCGAACTCACGTACCCTCCACCTCGAATACCAGCTTGGGCTCCAGCACCAGGACGTCGTCCACCTTCACCATCAACAGCGACGGGCGGTTGACGTTATAGGCATCCAGGCTGATGTCGAAGCTGCCCTCGGCCACCGCCTCCTTCTCCGACTTGAACAGCACCGTCATCGGAATCTCCACGGTCTTCTTCACGCCGTGGAACGTCAACTGGCCCTTCACCTTCACCGGCACCTTCGCCGGGAAGCTGGTGGGCGGCTTCACGCCGGTGGCCACGCCCTTGAAGTCGATGATGGGGAACTTCGCCGCGTCCGTCGTCTCCATCATGTGCGCGTCGCGGTTGGCGTTGCCCGAGTCGAAGTCCTTCACGTTGGCGCGCACCGCCACCTGGAGCGTGCCGTTCGGCATCAGGCGGGCCTTGCCGTCGCTGGGCGGCGCCTTGCCCACCACCTCATGCAGCTTGTGCTTGAGCTTGTAGGTGAGCGAGCTGGCGTCCTTCTTGACGCTATACGTGCGGGCCTGCGACTGCGCGACTGCGGGCAGCGCGAGCACCAGGGTGGCGATCAGGGCGATTCGTCGAGCAATCACGTCAACCTCCAGGGAACCACTACGAAAGGCATGCGCTTCAGAAGAACAGCGTGAAGACGCCGGCCGACACCGCGCCCAGCGTCACGTAACCGGAAACCTGGTGCGCGGTGGCCAGGTCCGTCTCCGACAGCCGGCCAAAGCGGTCCGTGGCCATGATGCCCAGGACGATTTGCGCCACCATGCCGACGGTGGCGAGCGCCATGAACAGCTTGTGGACGGTGATGGTGTCCCACTGGAACGTGTCCTTCTCGAAGGGTTCCGGCGCCAGCACCCCCAGCAGGCCCACGGTGGCGAACAGCGCCGACGTGCCGATGGCGAGCCCCCGGTGCAGGCCCAGCAGGTTGCGGTCATCACCGCCGCCGCGGAACGAGTCGTTGAACTGGAGCTGCCCCACCACCGTGGTGCCGACCAGGCCGGCGGCCATCGCGAAGCCCAGGCCCTGGTGCAGCTTGAGCATGGTGCGGCGCCGGCCAATGCGCTTCTCCAGGTCCGGGTCCACCTGCGCGGCGGCCGCGGCCTCGGCGGGCTCCAGCAGGTCGAAGTCCAGTGAGTCGCCCCCTTCCGCCGGACTCTCACCCGACTCCTTCTGGACGGTGGGCGCGTCGTCCGTCGGAGACAGGGGCCTGGCGGGCTCCACCTGCATCATGGGCTGGACGGGCTGAAGCTCCGGGGCGTCCACGGCCGGCGCGGCCTTCTTGCCCTTCTTCGCGGGCTTGCGCTTCGACGTGGCCCGGGTCGGCTTCGCGGCCTTCTTCTTCGTGGCCTTCGTCTTCGTGGCCTTCGTCTTGGAGGAGGACTTCACCGCCCGGGTCTTTTTCGCGGACTCGGTCTGGCGCTGCTGGGCCCAGGCGGTTTGGGGTGCGGCAATCAGCGACAGGACGATGAAGAAGGCAGCAAAGCGGGTCATCAGGCTTTTCCGTGTAGACGCAAAGCAAACTGCCGGGTCAGGACCGGTCATCCGAGCGCGTGTCCTCCGCCACACCATCACCCACCCACCTTCTCCGAGGACGGAGCGAACGCTAGCGCGTCCGGGCTTTCCGGGAAACGCACCGCGTCGAACGGTACCGCCTAGAAACCGGCGGACCGGCATCATTTTCCGCGGTCCCTGTCCGGACAGCGTCGGCGGTCCGGGGACGCGGCGGCTGACGGTAGCGTCCGCACCTGGGAATCGGGAGGTGTCTGAAGGTCACGGCCCAGTGTCGGGCAACGGCCAGGGGTGGAAGGCGCGGCCGGGCTGGCGAGCCCGGCGGCTCACTTCACAGGGAACAATCTGACGCCCCCAGGCGGGGCGGCCTCACGCCTCACGCGGGGGTGGTGGCGGGGACTTCCGTGCGCGGCGCGCTGCCGGCGGTCAGTTCCAGGCCGAGCGCGTGCGGATCAAAGTACGCGTAGAAGCGGCGGATCCGGTCGCCATCCCACTCGATGATGGACACGCCCTCATAGGCCACCGCCGCGCCGTTGTGGGCGGTGCCCTGCGTCTCCCATTCGAGCGCGACGCGGGAGCCCGCCTCAATCATGTTGCGAAAGGTGGACTCCACGCGCTGGAGCGTGCCCTTGTATTCACGCCAGAACCGCCGGGCGCCCTCCTGGCCGGAGAAGACCTGCGGCGAGGCCACGTTGCTCACCTGCGCGTCGTCGCTGAACAGGGAGACGAGGGCCTCCATGTCGCCTTCCTTCTCCAGCTTCGCCAGTGCGTCCACGAACCGCTGCGCTCGCTCCATCGCCATGCGCTGCCTCGCTCCTCGTGAAAGAGTCACCCAGGGGAAGGGTGCTCACGCCTTCGGGACATGGCCCTCCGGAGGGCCCGGCCCCTCGCTCTCCGGACCGCCGTTCGGGGGACTCGCCGCGGGGCCCGGTGGTCGACGCACGTCTGTCCCAGGTCCGTGGCCTCAGCGCGGCAAGGCCCGGGTCCACGTCTCCCGATTCCACCCGTCCTTCGAGTAGGCCGCGCGCGTGGCCTCAGGCAGCGCGTCCCACGTCGTGCGAGAGGCCAGCTCGGCTGGCGGCTGGAAGACGCCCCGGTGCTCGCGGTCCACGGCCCGCCGAGCCCGCTCCGCCGTCAGCCCCTTCATGGAGAAGCCCGCCTCGACGCTGGCCTGGCTCCCATCCGCCTTGAGCTTCGCGGACACGCCGCCCCCGAGCTCCGCCTGCTTCGAGTTGAGCGTCGCGTGCACCTGGAGCAGCGCGCCGACGCCCACCGCGACGCGCTGCTCGCCGCCCGACGACAGGCTGAGCTCCACGAGGCCCAGGTTCACCTTGACCTTCCCCTCCGTCTCGCCCGAGCTGTCATGTGACACCTCGACGCCCACGGGGCCCGCGCGCGCGGCGACGCCCACGTCCCCCTTCAGCGCGCCATGTCCCCGGGTGTCGAGCGCCGCCTTCGCGCTCCACTGGGCGTGCTCGCTGCTGACCCCCACCTTGCCGTGAAGCCGCACCGTCCCCGCGGCGCGCTCCCCGGAGAGCTCCCGCTGCCGGGCGCTGACGTGTTGCAGCGCCAGGTTGAGCGTCTTCGGCCGGCCGATGCCCGCCTTCCAGGCCGCCTCGTAGTCCCGCCGCGACGGGTCCTTCCACTCGAGGCCCAGGAGGGATTCGGGCAGGTGCGCGGCGCGTGGCGGCCCCAGCGCGCCCAGCTCCTGGAGGCTCGGGGCCCCCTCCACCGCGCGGACATACCGGCCGAGGTATTCGGCGTGCGCCCGGTAGAAGCCCGCGCCCACGTCAATGGCGTGTGCGTTCACCGCGTCACGCAGCGCCCCCGGCAGCCGCCGTTCGTTGACGAAGACGTCCGGCACCGCCGGGTAGCCCAGGGGGCCTACCGGGCCTGACTCCCCGTTGCGCCGCTGGAGCACGCCCTTCGACTCCGCCTGCTCCAGGAACGCGAGCCGCGAGCCCGCGTCCTGCGCCTTCACGTATGCGCCCAGCAGGCCGCCTTGCTGCAAGCGCTCCAGCGCGGCCCGGTACGTGCCCGCCGGCAGGCTCCCCAGCGCGGTGTGCACCGCCCGCACGTCATCAGCGCCGACGGTCCAGTTCTCCAGGCCCCGCGTCAGGCGCGCGCGGAGGCCTTCGAGGACGTCCGTGGGCGCCTCCTCCCTCGAGGCGCCCGGGCGCGACCAGCCTCCCAGCACGGCCAGCTCCCCCGCGGACCGGGCAGGTCCCGCGTCAACGGGCGTGGCGCCGCGAGCCGGGGGCTCCGGCGGCTTCGTGGTGGAGCCGTCGAAGGCGCGCACCTCGTTGCGCTGGGGGGACGGCGCCTGCGCGCGGGGCTCCGCGGCGCGCGGCGGAGACGGGGGCGCCGCCGTGGCCTCGGCGGGGGTGTCGATGGTGGACAGCGAGGAACCGCCGGACGAATCGATACGAGGCATGGGAGGCGCTCCGGGTGGGAGCGGCCTGTCCGATGCAGCCAGCGCACCAGGGTGTCTCGCAGGGCCGCGCGCGTCCGGTGGTCGCCCCGGTTGGACGTGGCATCTCCCCGGTGGGATGGGGCTCGCCCGAAACGCGACGGGGACCGGGGCCTTGCTGGCCACGGTCCCCGCTTCACCGCACCGCGCGTTGGGAGCGCGGGCTCAGAAGACGTTCTGCGCGCGGCGGTAGTACATCTCGCGGTCCGCCAGGCCGTTGTAGCCACCGTTGATGCGGCGGGTGACCTCGCGGAAGTTGCCCGCGTCCGCGTAGGTGTTGAGGTTGCGCGACGACCAGTACCAACCGGCGATGCGGAACGCGACGTCCGGGTCCTTGGCGCGCTGGGGGTTGCCCTCCAGGTCGATGCCCAGCGCCTGGCCCGCGGCGCGGTAGTTGGCGCGGCCCGTGAGCTGGATGGGGCCACGGCCCTTGTACCGGACGCCGTCGCCCGGCTGGGTGTTGCCCAGGTCCCTGCGCCCCTCGTAGGCGGCGCCGGAGGCAATCTCCTCCATGTAGCGGAGCTGGCCGCTCTCGTGCGCGAGCTGCGCCAGGAAGGCCGCCTTGCGCATGGGCGTGGTGATGTTCGCCTCCGCCATGGCCCGGTTCAGGTGGGGCAGGTACTGCTCCGCCTTCGCCTGGGACAGGTTGGGCATCACCGCCCGGAGCTGCTGCACCGTCACGCCGGCGGAGCCACCGGTCGGCGGCTTCGGGCCACCCACGCCCCCCACCGGCGGCTGGTTCGGCGTCGGCCGGGTGGGCGACGCGCCGCCACCGCCCGGAATCGTGAGCCGCTGGCCCACGTAGATGAGGTTGGGGTTGGAGATGTTGTTGGCCTTGGCCAGCGCGCTCACCGACGTGCCATGCCGACCGGCGATGCCGCTGAGCGTGTCGCCCGACTTCACGGTGTACGAACCGCCGCCCGAGGAAGGCGCCGGGCTGCTCGGCGCCGCGCCGCCCGTCCCCGGAATCGTGAGCTTCTGGCCCGCGTAGATGCGGTCCGGGTTGGAGATGTTGTTGGCCTTGGCCAGCGCGCTCACCGACGTGCCATGCCGACCGGCGATGCCGCTGAGCGTGTCACCCGACTTCACCGTGTAGCTGGAAGCCGCCCGGCCCCCACCCGAGGCGCGAGGCGCGTCGAAGCCGTCCGGGATGCGGAGCTGCTGCCCCGCGTAGATGAGGTTCGGGTTGGAGATGCCGTTGCTCTTCGCGAGCGACGACACGGAGGTGTTGAAGCGCTGGGCCAGCGCGCTGAGGGTATCGCCACGGCGAACGGAGTAGGTCGTCACGGGGGGGGCAGACTCCTGAAAACAGAGAGGCGACGTGCCTACATTTTCGTAACGACTGAGAGGATGTTTCCCCGGAAGAGCTGTTATTTATGTATAGACTAATGCAAAATCACTGAAATCACGGAATTGTGACCGCCAGGATGTCGCACCCCCACGGCCGCGCTTGTGTGACTCCGGGGGTTCCGTTACCTCCGGGGCCATGTCCGCTGACTCCGTCCTTCCGGCCCCAGGGGCCCGTCTCACGCAGCGCCCGGGGTTCTGGGCAGGTGTCGCCGTGGCCGCGCTTGGCGTCACCGCCGCGACGGGGAGCATGCTGATCCGTGGCCAGGGCAGTGGCGCCCTGCCCCAGCTGGGCACGCTGCCGGACTTCACCTTCACCCGGCATGACGGCCAGCCCTTCGGGAGCACGCAGCTGAGGGGCAAGCCCTTCGTGGCCAACTTCATCTTCACGCGCTGCCCCACCATCTGCCCGGCCTTCACGCGGAAGATGGTGGGTGTGCAGGACGCCACCGCGTCCTCCGGCGCCGGGCTCCAGCTGGTGTCGTTCTCCGTGGATCCGAAGTACGACACCCCGGAGCGGCTCACCGAGTATGGCGAGCGCCACGGCGCGGACTTCTCCCGCTGGAGCTTCCTCACCGGCGACTACGAGCAGCTGAAGGAGACCATCGTCCAGGGCTTCAAGGTCAGCATGGGCCGTGAGCCCGGCGCGCCCGAGGACGACCTGCTCTCCATCTTCCACGGGACACACTTCGTGCTCGTGGACGACGCCGGGCAGATTCGCGGCTACTACGACAGCGCGGACAGCGACTCCACCGAGCGCCTCATCCGCGACACCCGCCGGCTGGCCCAGACAGGGCACTGAGCACCGCGGCGGTGGCCGCGCCAGCCCGCAAAGCCGAAGGGCCGGCCCCGCAGCTTCGCGGGAGACCGGCCCTGGGGCTCGCTACCAGTTCGCGCCAGCGGCGCGGATCATCACTCCACGAAGCGGGCGTGGTTCTGCGCGATGATGTTCTGGAAGTTCTGCTGACCCAGCGGGTTCTCCGCGAAGGCGCCGACCTTGTCCGCCGCGCCCTTGACCGTCTGCGCGATGTTGGTGATGTCCTGCACCTTGGGGGCAATCTTGGACAGGAAGCCCAGGCTGCCCAGCGTGCCCTCACCCAGGAAGGACGAGGCGCCCTGCTTCACCAGGTTCTCCACCGTGGGGCCCAGGAACTTGCCGACCAGGGGCAGCTTGCCGACCTTCTCACCGATGAACTTGGCGATGGGGTCCACCAGCGAGCTCAGGGGCTTCTGGAGGAACTCCATGGCCTTGCCGCCGATGTTCGCGATGCCACCGGCAATCTTGCTCACCGTGCTGGCGACGTTGCTGATGACCTTCGTAACGGACTTGAGTGCGCTGCCCATGGTCGTGCCCCTTGAATTCTAGATGCCTGGAAGGCGGAGATTTGTGCCGGAAGGAAAGCTCGAAAGGATTCTCGGTGCATGTGGGGAATTGTTTCCTCCCACCTTTTTCGTCGAATTTTCCCCTCTGGCCTCCGCCCGGAGTGTCAGGGATTACGGACGGTTACCGCCGCTGCTGCCCTTCTTGAGCTGATCCATCAGCTCCTGTCTCTTATAGACATCT
>NZ_JAAIYB010000379.1 GCF_010894475.1 Myxococcus vastator | reverse complement strand
AGGGGGGCCTGGGCGGCGCGGTGCGGGGGGCCTCCCCAGTGCGCTGTGTCCGCCAAGAAGGCCGTCACGAGCGGCCGTCATGGAATGGCCTTCGTCCAGACGGGGGGTTATGAGCGGACGTTCCATGTCTCTCGTCGAAGGTTCGAAGGTCCGCTACCTCCCGCAGCCCGAATGGGGTGTGGGGCATCTGTTGTCGCTGCAGGAGGAGGGCGCCAAGGCGCTCGTCGCCTTCCCCGCCCGGGAAGACGCCCCGGTGCTGGTGTCCACCAAGGGGGGCGCCCTGGTGCAGTACCCGCTGCCTCCCGGTGAGCCGGTCATCACCTACAAGGGGCGCCTGGCGCTGGTGGTGCGCGAGGAGCCGGGGGCGCGCGGCCTGCGCCGCTACGTGCTGCGCTACGTGGAAACCGACGAGGAGGACGAGCTCCCCGAGTCCTCGCTGCGCGCGCTGCCGCCCCGCTCCGACCTGCTGTCCACCCTGCGCGAGGGCCGCGTGGGCGAGGCGCGGGCCTTCACGCTGCGCAAGCAGGCGCTGGTGCTGGACGACGAGCGCCGCTGTGACGCGCTGGGCGCGCTGCTGGCCAGCCGCATCATGGTGAAGCCGCACCAGGTGGGCGTGGTGCAGCGCGTGTTGTCCGCCAGCCGGCCGCGCTTCGTGCTGGCGGACGAGGTGGGCCTGGGCAAGACGATTGAGGCGGGCATGGTGTTCAGCGCGCTGCGCCTGTCCGGACTGGCGCGCCGCTGCCTGGTGGTGGCGCCCAGCCACCTCACCGTGCAGTGGCTGGTGGAGCTGTTCCACAAGTTCAACCAGCTCTTCACGCTGATGGATTCGGACCGCTACGCGCAGTCCCTGAAGGAAGCGCCGGAGGTGTCTCCCTGGGCGCGCTTCCCGCTGGTCGTGACGAGCCTGGAGTTGCTCCAGCGCAGCGAGGAGCACCGCCGCGCGCTGGCCGGTGAAGACGCCTTCTGGGACCTGGTCATCATCGACGAGGCGCACCATCTCAAGGGCGAGCGCGCCTTCGAGGCCGCGCAGGTGCTGGCGAGGAACACGTGGGGCCTCTTGCTGCTCACCGCCACGCCCATGCAGTTGGACCCGGCGGAGTACCACGGCCTGCTCACCCTCATCGACGCGGCCACGGCGCCCACCGTCGCGGGCTTCGAGGAGCGCCTCAAGCGCCAGGAGGAGCTGTCCGCCGCGGTGCGCGCGCTGATGGAGGGGGGCAAGCCGTCCGCGGCGGTGCAGGTGCTGGCGAAGCGCTTCCCCGAGGACGCGAAGCTGTCCACGCTGAAGGACCGGGACGCGCTGCTGCAACACCTGGCGGAGACGTACAGCCTGAGCGACAGGCTGGTGCGCAACCGCCGCGCGGTGGTGGGCGGCTTCTCCACGCGCCGGCTGCACCGCCACCCGGTGACGCTGCCCGCCGAGGAGCTGAAGGTCCGCGACGCCGCGCTGGCGGTGCTCGCCGGGGCCAGCCTGCGCGGCGCGCCGCTGGGCAACGTGCTGCGCCGGCTGGAGTCCAGCCCCGCCGCCTTCGCGGGCGCCGTGCGCGCCAACCCCGTGTTCAAGGGCCACACGGAGGCGCTGCGGCTCGCGTCGCGCGACGCGAAGTTCGGCGCCTTCCTGGGCGTGCTCCGCGGCGTCTGGACGTCGGAGCCTGGGGCGAAGGTGCTCGTCTTCACGGAGAGCCGCGACACGCTGGACGCGCTCCAGGCCGAGTTGGGCCGCGAGGGCGTGGAGGCGCTGGGCTACCACGGGGATTTGCCCCTGGTGGAGCGCGACCGGCAGGTGGCGCGCTTCCGCGACCCGGAGGGGCCCAGGGTGCTGCTGTGCACCGAGGTCGGCGGCGAGGGCCGCAACTTCCAGTTCGCGCACCACCTGGTGCACTACGACCTGCCCTGGAGCCCGGCCACGGTGGAGCAGCGCATTGGCCGCCTGGACCGCATTGGCCAGACGCACCCGGTGGAGATTCACGTCTTCGACCCTGCGGGCACGCTGGCCTCCGACGTGCTGATGCTGCTGGCGGACGCGGTGGGCGTCTTCGGCGAGACGGTGGGCGGCCTGGACGCGGTGCTGGAAGAGGTGGAGGCGCGGCTGGCCGAGCTGGCGCTGATGCCGCGCGAGGCCCGCATGGCCTACGCGCAGGAGCTGAAGGCCCGCGTGGAGGCGGCGCGCGCGCAGGTGAAGCGCGCCTATGACCCGCTCCTGGACGTGCGCAGCTTCGACCGGCCCGCGGTGGAGCGCCTGGTGAAGCGCGCCCAGGAGCGCATGGGCATCGAGGCCGACGAGGACGGTGAGGCGGGGGCGTCCGGCGTGGAGGATGGCCTGTGGGGCATCGCGCGCGACCTGGACGAGCGGCTGGAGGAGACGGTGACGGAGCTGGCGCGCCGGGTGGGCATCGGCGTGGACACCGACGAGCAGGTGGAGGCCTTCCAGGTGGCCTTCCAGTTCGGCCACGCGCTGAAGGTGGACGGGCTGCCGGGCATCGACGTGATGGAGGACCACACGCGGCTGGGCACCTTCTGGCGCGACACCGCGGTGGAGGCGGAGGAGCTGGAGTACTTCGCCACCGGCCACCCGCTGGTGGAGGCGCTCTTCGGCTTCCTGCGGGACGGCCCCTACGGGCGCAGCGCCTTCCGCTTCATCGAGCGGCGCGGCCCCCAGAAGGGGCGCGGCGTGGAGCTGCTCTTCCACGCCCAGCTGCCGGAGCCGGAGGACACGTCCCCGGGCGCCCGGGTGCCCAGCCGCCAGCTGGCGCGCTTCCTGGAACGCACGCTGCTGCACGTGGCCGTGGTGGACGGCGCCGGGGGCCCCAAGGCCGACACCGCGCTGCTGCCCGCGCTGGAGACGGAGGGACGCTCGCTCAAGGGGGACGAGGTGGCGCGCGCCTTCCCGGGCTTCGCGGACTTCGTGGACGCGGCGGTACCCGTGGGCCAGCAGGCCGCCGAGGCGGAGCTGGCGAAGCTGGCCACCCGGGCGCGCAAGGCCATTGAAGCCGAGCGCGACGCCGCCGTGGCCCGCCTGCGCCTGTCCCTGGGACACCAGGGCCTCTCCACCGAGGCCGTGGAGGCGCAGCTGGAGGCGGAGCGTGGCCACTACGCCCGGTTGCTGGACGCGCTGGCGGGCGCCAAGGTGGTGCTCGACTCCGCCTGCGGCTTCGTCCTCAACCGCTGAGGCGCCCCGTCAATTGTCCGCCTGTGGACGCGCGATGCCGTGTTGCAAGGACTTCATGAATTACGGCTTTTGTTCTCTGAGTGAAATCGCGCGTCTTCAGCCTGGCGGGCCATTTGACCGATTCCTCAATCAACGAGAAATAGGATGGTGGAGGCTCGTATGATCCACCGAGGCACCCCACGTACACGACGTCAGTCGGGACAGGCCGCGGTGGAAGCGGCGCTGACCCTTCCCCTGGTGGTGTTCCTGGTCCTGGGGACGCTGCAGCTCTTCATGATGCTCCAGGCCCGCATCCTGGCGCAGGTGGCCGCGTACCGGGCGGTGCGCGCGGGCAGCATCAACCACGGCAACTGCCTGCCGATGATGCACGCGGCGCTGGTGACGATGCTGCCCACGGTGGCGCGCACGGACAGCGCGGAGACCCTGGCGGCGGCCTTTTCCCCGCGGCGTCACAACCACTTCCGGGTGCGCAGCTCCTACGGGCGCGACTTCAACGAGCCGTTGGTTGAAATCGTCCGGGAGTCGCCGGATGCGGGCTGGGCGCAGGCGCTGACGGGCGGCGAGGACCTGCTCTTCGACCAGCCCACGGACAACGCGGGGGCGCTGCGGGCCCGCACGTTGGAGATACGCATGGTGGCCTGGTACTACATGCGCATCCCCTTCGCGAACTGGGTGATGAGCCGCATGCTGCTGGCCCACTTCCGGCTCCGGCGCTACACGGCGGCCAACCCGCTGATGCCGGTGCAGCGCCGCTCCGCGTGGTGGGGTGAGACGAGCGCCTCGCTGGGACGCGACGGCTGGCCCGGCGGCGATTTGGGCACCCGCATGGTGCGCTGGAGCGACGAGGGGCACTTCGTGTTCCCCATCCAGGTCAACGCGGCCATGCGGATGATGACGCCCGTCATGGCCGAGCACTTCATGGGAGGTCCCGCGTGCAATCTCCACGGCTCGTGAGGCACTCGCGGCGAGGTCAGGCGCTGGTGCTGTTCGCGCTGACGCTGCTGCTGCTGGCGTTGATGGTGCTGATGACACTGGGCTTCGGCATGCGCGCCAAGGAGCGCGTCGAAATCCAGATGGCCGCGGACGCGGCCGCCTACAGCCAGGCGGTGGCCACCGCGCGCGCCTTCAACGCCATCGCGGTGATGAACCGCGCCCAGGTGGCGCACATGGTGGCCATGGCCGGCACCCAGTCGCTCATCAGCCACAGCAGCCAGGCCTACGCGGCGCACGACGTGGCCTGCCCCGGCGCCATTCCACCGCCGGTGTGGTTCGCCGCGGACGCGGCCGCCGCCACGCAGGTGCAGCAGCTCCAGGGGCGGGCCGGCAACATGTTCCGGGGTGGGCTCAACATCTACGGCAAGCTGCTCAGCGAGCACATCGCGGGGCAGGAGCTCACCCGGCGCGTCGCGCAGGCGGTCAACCCGGAGCTCCAGGCGCCCGCCGCGGGCGCGGCCAAGAGCTTCTCCGAGCTCAACGGGGGCAACGACGTCCCCGAGCGCGACGCGGTCATCGCGTCCATCAAGGCGGGGACCTACAGCTGCGGCGTGGGGGACGGGACGCTGTGCCCTTCGGGCGGCGGCAGCCCCGCGCTCAACGCCACCATGGGGAGCATGGGGTGGACGTGGGTCCACAACCGGCCGGGAGGCACCGCCAGCTTCGGCACCGGCGGCGCCGCCGTCTCCACCGCGTTCCGCCGCTACGGCTCGGTGGCGCAGATGGACCCCTCGTCGTACCACACCGTGTCGGGCCGCAACTCGACGGCGCATGACCACGGGCGCGTCGTCATCCCCACGCGCTGCCCCACCGCGCCCTCGGCGCCGCCCATCGCGACGGATGCGTGGGTGATGTCCGACGAGGAGCAGACGCACGAGGACCAGCATGTCTACGGCGCGCGCCTGCCCCCGGGCCAGGCGCCGGAGGACGGCACGCCGCCCTACGAAACGCACACGCTGGGCGCCTGCGTCGTGTGCCCCGGCATCTGGCCCTACTCCATTGGCTACAACGTGGAAGAGCTGCACGCCGGCGCGGCCAACCACTACGGCCAGCCCAAGCTGTACAGCCTGCTGTACCGGGACTACGCGAGCGCGGCGCGCCGGGCCCGCCCGGACCCTTGGAACCTCTTCTTCCGCTTCCGCTTCGCGGGGACTGAAACAGAGTTCGACAACAGCAGCCCGCTGGGCCGCATCCGCCCCACGGGCCGCGAGGACGTGCACCGCAACCAGGTGGCCCTCTCCGCGGGGCAGGTCTACTACCACCGGCCCGCGGGGCAGGGGGGCGGGTGGCGCGAGCCCCCCAACTTCCTCAACCCCTTCTGGCGCGCCACGCTGGTGAGCGCGGAGGGCGCCCGGGATGACCGGCCCGCGGACAGCTTGTCCGCCGCGGGCTTCTCCGGGCACGCGCGGGCGCTGCGCGAGCTGCACTCCGTGGGCTACCGGGGCGGTGGCCCCAGCGAGAGGAGCTACTGACATGAGGGCTCGCCACGCACGAGGCCAGTCGTTGGTGGAGACGGCGCTGGGGACGATGGTGTTCGTCACCATCCTGCTCTTCGGCATCTACTTCGCCGAGGTGGGCGCGCTGACGCTCAAGGTGCAGGAGGCCGCCAACTTCGCGCTGTGGAACGCCACCGGCCGCGTGATGCACGACCCGCGGGACAACGAATGGGGCCGGCGGGGCACGGTGCTCGCCGCCGAGGCGGAGGCCAACGGCCGCTACGTGGACTTCGACGGACGTCGGCGCATGGGCGGCACGGGCGTGGCCGTCCAGCAGGCCATTGCCCGCGCGCAGCCCATCCAGGTGGATTGCCGCCCGGAGCTTCCCGGGGGCGTACCAGGGCTCACCATGGCGGACGCCGACCCGAGCCTGGCCGGCACCATCGCCATGGGGACGCAGGGCATGGGGTGCACCGCGTCCTCGCGCATTCGCGGCGTCCGGATTGGCCGCTATCTGGAGGATGGCCGGGAGGGGTTCTTCCAGGTGGCCCAGCGCCGGGCCGCGGATGCCTTCACGGTGTGCGCCGCCGGGCGCGCCTCGGGTGGCCGCTGCACGGCGCGCTTCGGCATGCTGCTGGATGACTGGGGCCTGGGCACCGCGGCGGAGGGCCGCTCCTGCGCGCTCAACACCGATGGCGCGAGCCGGTGCGCCAACCCGGACTACTACGAGTGGACGCAGCGCGTGTACCGGGCCAACGGCGCGGGTGGCAACGCCGGCTCCGCGCTGGCGGCGCTCACCGGCTCGGACGGCGTCAACGAGGACCAGTTCTTCATGAGCTTCCGCGGCGCGGAGGCCAACTACGAGGAGAACCTCGGCGCCACGCACGCTGGCGGCCAGACGCGCTGGGAGGTGACGCCCTTCGACGCGCCCAACATCCGCTCACACAACGTGGGCCGGGCGAACCACTGGCTCGGGGTGCCGCGGTGACGTGGCGCCGGGGGCTGCTCGTCACGGCGTGCCTGCTCGGCGCGGCGCCCGTGGCGGCCCAGGGCACGGCGGCGAGCAAGGCACCCGCCACGGCTCCGGCCCCGCCCGAGGCTGCCTCCCGGCCCCGCTTCGCCTGGCCCCGCGTGCAGGTCATCGACACCGTCCAGGCGAATGAAATCGTCGAGGCCGGGGGCATCCCCGTCGCCCTGCGCGCCGTGCACGCGAAGGAGCGGATGGATGACCTGGTGCAGCGCTTCGCGGACGCCTTCCTCCAGGCGGGCCTGCACGTGCCGCCGGGGCATGAGCAGCCGCAGCTCGCCAGCGGCGCGGTGATGCTCACCGCCATCGACGGGCACCGGGGCATCACCTACACCGTCATCTTCCAGCCGCGGCCGGACCGCACCACGATGATGTACCTGGGTGAGGCCAACCACGCCCTGCGCAGGGACCCAGCGGCGGCGGGGGACTTCGCGCCCATGCCGCCCCAGGCCAGCCAGGTGCTGCGCGTCAACAGCGAGAGCTCCCGGACGCTCGCCTTCCACGTCCCCCTGTCCGGCGAGGCCGTGGACGCCTTCTACGCCCAGGCGCTCACGCGCGCGGGCTGGCGGCTGGAGGAGGGGGAGACGTCCTTCTACGTGCGCCCGGGCGAAGAGCTGCGCGTGGTCCACGAGCCGGGCGAGGCCCACCAGCGGGCCGTGGTGCTGGTGTACCGCGGCGGACGGAGCGCGCCGCCGCCGCCGCCCGGGCCCGCCGCCACGCCTCGCTGAAGCCCCACGCCGCTCAGGCGCGCAGCTTGTCGCGCAGCGCCTTGGCGCGGCCCTGCATGTCCGGGTCCATGCTCGTCAGCTCGACGGACTTCAGGCGCTGGTCCAGGCTCTGCGGCACCTTGGTCTTCAGCTTGCCTTCCTCCCCGAGCAGCTCCAGCTTCGCCAACGCCTTGTCGACGATGCGCTCGCGCGGGTGGTCCAGCAGGCTGTCGAGGAAGTACGCGTCCTCGGGCAGCTCCGGGTACTTCTCCAGGTAGTCCACCACGGCCTTCACCCAGTCGGCGCGCGTGTCGGACTCCGTGACTTTCTGCATGGCCTGCTTCTGGGCCTTGCGCTTGCCTTCAGGGTCGAACGTCTTCGCCAGCCCCTCGGGCAGCTCGCCGCCGGTGAAGAGCGCGTCCGCGGCGGCCTTGTACTTCTGGTAGCTCGCGCTGCGCTCCAGCTTCTGCTGCGCGGGGTCGTCCTGGCGGGAGGTGTACTTGCTGCCCTTGCCCCGCCCCGCGTCGATTTCGCGCCAGCTCTTGGAGCGCTTTTTTTCGTCGGCCATCCTTCATCTCTCCTTGCGAGCGCCCCACAGCGCCGCCAGTCCGCGATGGACGAGGCGCCGCACCACCTCCAGTTCCTGGGAGGACAGGGGCTGCTCCTCGTCCTGCTCCGCCTCGAAGAGCGCCTCGTCCGCGTGGTCCTTCAGCGGCTGAGGCACTGGCGGGGCCTCCGTGTCCGCCTCCAGCACCGCCGGATTGATGGACGTGAGTCCCGGCGGCCAGCCCAACTCCAGCATGGCGTACAGCTCGAGGAGCAGGTGGCGGGCGACGCCATATCCTTCGTCCGTGAGCGCCGCCGCGTCAAGCGCGCCCAGCAGCGCGTCCTGCCGGTTTTCGAAGGCATGGGTGAGGCGCGTGCGCGTCTTCTCGTCGTCCTCCAGGTAACGCCAGGCGGCCTCCACGAATTCGCCCGAGGGCGTCCCCGGGTGGAAGGGCGCGGGCGCGGCGGCCTTCACCTTCTTCGGGCGGGGC
>NZ_JAAIYB010000378.1 GCF_010894475.1 Myxococcus vastator | reverse complement strand
CGCCCGCCCCCATGGAGGCCGCGCGTGTGATACGCGAAGGCCGTGGCTCACGTCCTCCTCGACCTGCGCATGGTGCGCGGCCGGCTGCATGGGATTGCCCGTTACGCCCTGGAGCTGGCGCGGCGGATGCCCGTGCTCGCGCCCGACCTGCACTTCTCCGCGTTGGTACCCCCCGAAGGGCTCGCTCCCGGCCTGGGTGAGCTGACGCCGCGCATGCCGCTGCACCGCGCGCTGGCCGGGTTTCTTTCGCCCGTTGAGCAGCCGGCGCTCGCGGCGGACCTGCTGAGGCTGGCGCCAGCCGCGTTCCACGCCACGTCCTTCTCGCTGCCCCTCTTCTGGAGCGGGCGGCTGGTGGCCACGCTCCACGACGCCAACCACCTGGCGCTGGCGGACCAGTACTCGCCGGCCCAGTCCCTCTACTACCGCGTCGTCGTGGGCCCTCGCGCGAAGCGGGCCACCGCGCTGGTGACGGTGTCCGGGTTCTCACGCGACGAGCTCGCCAGGCACCTGAAGCTGTCGCCCTACCGCCTCCAGGTGATTCACAACGGGGTGGACGCCCGCTTCCAGCCGCCGACGCAGGCCGAGGCCGCCGCGTTCCGCGAACGGTACGCGCTGCCGGCGCGCTACGTGGCGGCGGTGGGCAACGCCAAGCGCTTCAAGAACCTGGCGCTGCTGAAGGACTTCGCCGGGGAGCTGCCGGTGCCCGTGGTGCTGCTGGCGGGCAAGGGCGCGGTGGCGCACGAGCTGGGGCTTCATGAGAACGTGCTCGACCTGGAGGAGCTGCCCGAGGACCAGATGCCGCTGTTCTACGGCGCGGCGTCGGCGCTGCTGCTGCCCTCGCGCTACGAGGGCTTCGGGCTGCCGGCCCTGGAGGCCATGGGGGCGGGCTGTCCGGTGCTGGCGGCGGACGCGACCGCCCTGCCCGAGGTCGTGGGCAACGCGGCGTTGAGGCTCCCCCCGGACGACGCGGCGGCGTGGCGTGACGCGACGCTGCGCGTGCTCCGCGACGACGGGCTGCGCCGGGAGCTGGTGGAGCTCGGCCGGGAGCGCGTGGCGCGCTTCACCTGGGACGACTGTGCCCGGCGCACCCTGGTCGTCTACCGCCGCGTGCTGGAGACCCCGGCGCCCGGAGGCTCGCGCGGGACGTCTGGCCGATAGGGCGTGGGCGCGCCCTCCAGCGGCAACAGCCCCTGACGGGCGTCCCGGCCGCGCAGGCGCTCACTGCCCTCGCACAGCCCCAGCCCCCAGACGAGCGAGAAGGACAGGTACACGCTGGAGTGGAAAGGCAGGTAGTGCACCAGCGCGAGGATGTGGAAGCCCGCCCAGGACAGCAGCGCGCCCGTGGCCGCGAGCGAGCCCTCGCGGTAGCGCCGGATGAGCGCGCGCCCCAGGAAGCCGTGCATCGCCAGCGTCAGCAGCAGCCCCACCAGGCCCGTCTCCGCCCACACCGTCAGCCACAGGTTGTGCGAATCAGTGGCCAGCAAGTCCGTGATGCCCGTCTCGTCTTGCGTGGCCAGAGCCGCGGGCTTGTGGTTGCCGAAGCCCACGCCCGTCAGCGGGTATTCGCGCACCAGGCTCCAGCCCACGACCATGGCGTGCTCCCGCTCGCCGCCGTAGATGTTGCCCAGCGCCTTCTCCAGACGCGTGCGCCAGGCCGGGCTCATGGAGACGACGGCCACCAGCGCGAACATGAGCGCCAACCCCAGCTTCCGCGCGGAACCCTGCACCAGCAGCAGCAAGGCGACCACGCTGACGAGCAGCGCCGCGCCCAGCGCCGCTCGCGCGAAGGCGTTGTAGATGGAGATGAGCATCCCCATCACCACCGCGCCCGCCAGGATGCGCCGCCGCGCCTGGTCCGCGCTGCCCAGCACCGACAGCGCGGGCCCGAGCGCCGCGATGGCGCCATGCGCGAAGCGAAGCCGGTGGGAGAAGAAGCCCCCCGCCGCGTAGCGCGGAGACTCCTCCGTGCCGAAGTTCTCGTGCAGCCGCCCCAGGTTGAGCTTGAGGAACGCGGGCAGCTCCATGGACCAGCGCACCCGGTTCTGGAACACCCCCAGCAGCGCGGCCAGCAGCCACCCTCCCGCCAGGACGCCCGCCAGCAGCAGCCACGGCACGCCCACGGCGCCAATGCACGCCGCCGCGGCGCCCGCCACCGAGTCCAGCACCTGGCCGTACCGCGAGCCGCGCGGCCACGCCTCCGCCGCGCCCGTCAGCAGCGCCACCGCGGGGGACACCGCCTGCCACAGGCACAGCGCCCCACTGGCCCCGGCATAGGCGCGCACGTCCGGCGCCAGGCGGAGCCGCCCCCGCACCAGCAGAATCGCCGCCAGCAGCACCGCAGCCCCCGTCGCCACCTGGAGGACGACCTCCGCCAGCACCAGGCCCACGGTCCACGTCACGAGCACGGCGTTGATGGCGCGGCGCCAGCGCAGGTCCAGCGGAAGCTCGGACGCGGTTCCCATGAGCGCGGACACGCTACCTCACCGGCAGCCAGCGCCGCGGCAGGGACAGCCGGCCCTCGCGCCGCAACCACACCGCCCCCGCGATGAGGCCCAGCAGCACGGTGGGCGCCCACGCGGCGACGCCAGGCGACAGCCGCTCCGTGAGCACCAGCGTCCGGCACACCATCATCAAGCCCCACATCGCCACCGCCGTCAGCAGGCCCTCGATGATGGCGGCCGTGAGGTGCCCCCGCCGGTTGGCGCGCAGGGCCAGCCCCACCCCCAGCAGCGCCGCGGGGAAGGCCGCCATCGGGTAGGCGAAGCGGTTGTGCAGGGCCAGCTCGAACTGCTTCGTCGCCAGGCCCACGTCGCGGCGCGCGACAATCTGCTCGCGCAGCTCGGACGCCCGCATCTGCTCCGGGCGCCCTGGCCGGATGCGGAACGCGGTGACGGCCACGCCCAGCTCGTACTCCGCTTCCGGGAGCTGCCGCACGGACGTCTTCCCCTCGCCGTCGAAGGTGCGCTCCACCACGTCCGTCAGGCGCCAGCGCATGCCCTCCACCGGGAACATGCCGGAGGCGTCCAGGCGCCGCTGGAGGGTGAAGGACTTCGTCACCGTGAAGACGGACACGTCCTGGAACCCCTCCTGCGCGCCGCCGCCCCGGAGGAAGAAGATGTTGTCCCCACGCCGGAACCACTGCTTCGGCGTGTAGTAGAAGCGCCAGTCGCCCCACTTGTTGAAGCGCTGGGTGGAGATTTCGTCCACGCGCCGGCCGGAGTACGTCGCCACCCGCTCGTCGAAGGCCACCAGCCCCACGCAGGCCACGAACGACGCCACGAGGATGGGCAGGTACAGCGCGGACGGGCCGAAGGTCAGCGCCCGGATGGCCGTGACTTCGCCCTGCTTGCGCAGCGCGGACACCGTGGTGCCCGCCGCCAGCAGCAGCGCCGCCGGCCCCAACTGCTGCACCGACATCATCGCCTTGTAGAAGTAGAGCTCCGCCGCGTCCCGCACCCAGCCCGGCCCCGTGTAGAGCTTCGCGCGATCCACGAAGTCCACCACCACGAACACCAGCACCAGCCCCCCGAGGATGCCCAGGGCGAAGCGCAGGTACGTGCGCAGCACGTAGAGGAAGAGCGTTCCCCTCACTTGACCGTCCCCGAGCGGCTCACCCGGTACAGGGCCCAAAGCCCCACCGCGACGAACACCAGGTTGGCCATCTGCCCCGCCAGGCCCACGGGCAACTGGCCCTTCTGCCCCATCTGCTCGAAGACGCGGCTCAGCAGGTAGTAGAGGACGTAGCCGCCCAGCGTCAGCAGGTAGCCCCACGCCCGGCCCGACTGGCGCCGGCCCATGGCCAGCGGCGTGCCCAGCAGCGCGAAGGCGATGGGCGCCAGCGCGTTCCCCAACCGGCTGTGCAGCGCCATCCGGAACACGCGCGCATCCTCGCCCCGCGCTTCCGCCTCGCGCGCCGCCTCCATCAGCTCGGCGGGCGTCAGCTCCTCACGGGAGAACGAGAAGCGGCTGCGCTTGCCCATGGAGGCGCCCATGCCCACGCTGATTTCGGCCTGGTCGAACCGGACGATGCTGTACTCCTCCGTCTCCAGGCCCGCGGAGCGGTGCACCTCCCCCGCCTCCAGCGCGAAGCGCAGCACCTCGCCGCCGGTGGACGTGCCCACCTGCCCCCGCTGCGCCAGCACCAGCAGCGGCGAGTTCGCCTCCCGGTCGTCATGCAGGAGCACGTGGGTCCACTTCCCGTCCGCGGACACCTGCTCCGCGTACAGCGTCAGGTTGCTGAGGTCCTCGTAGAAGACGCCGGACTTCACGTCGCCCACGGCGTTCTTCCGGATGACCTCGCTCACCAGCACCTTCAGGCCCGCCAGGCCCCAGGGCTGCGCCGTGGAGGTAATGACCAGCATCAGCACGCTGAGCGCCACCGCGATGCCCATCGGCGCGGCCAGCAGGCGCACCGGCCCGACGCCCAGCGCCTGGAGCGCGACCAACTCCCGGTCCTCACCCAGCCGCCCCAGCCCCAGGAGGATGGCCAGCAGGAAGGCGATGGGCAGCGCCATCATCAGGAAGTGCGGCGCCAGGTACGCCAGCAGCCGCGCCAGGTCCACCAGCGTCACCGACGAGCCCAGCAGCACGTCGGTGCCCCGCAGGAACTGCATGACGAAGAGCAGCAGGAACATGAACGCCACCCACACCCCGAGCGGGACCCACAGCTCCCGGAGCAGGTAGCGCGAAAGGCGGCTCACAGGGCGGCCTTCATCCCTCGCGCGCCGATGTCCCGGCGCAGGTGCATGCCCTCGAAGCGCACGGCCGCCGCCGCCGCGTAGGCCCGCTCGCGCGCCTGCGCCAAATCCTGGCCCCGCGCGCACACCGTCAGCACCCGGCCTCCGGCCGTCACGATGCCGCCATCACGCGCCTCCACGCCCGCCAGGAACACCGTGGCGTCGGGCGGCACCGCGTCCAGCCCTTCAATCCGCTGGCCCTTCTCCGGCGCGTCCGGATAACCCCGCGCCGCCAGCACCACGCCCACCGAGGCGCCCGGCGCGGACACCAGCGTCCGCGGCGCCAACGTGCCCCGGGCGCACGCGTCCAGCAGCGGCAGCAGGTCCTCCCCCAGTTGCATCATCAACACCTGCGTCTCCGGGTCACCGAAGCGCGCGTTGAACTCCAGCACCTTCGGGCCGCCGCGCGTGAGCATCAGCCCCGCATACAACACACCCCGGAAGGGAGTTCCGCGCTGGCGCAGCACGGCCAGCGTCGGGGCGACCACGCGCTCGCCCACCTCGGCGAGCTGCGCGGCGGACAGGAAGGGCGCGGGGCTGTACGCGCCCATGCCGCCGGTGTTGGGCCCCGTGTCGCCTTCGCCCACGCGCTTGTGGTCCTGGGACAAGGGCAGCATGGCGTAGCGCTCGCCATCACACAGCGCCATCGCCGACACCTCTTCGCCCTCCAGCAGCTCCTCCAGGACCATCGTCTGGCCCGCGACGCCCATGGCGCCCACGGCCCGCACCGCCGCGCGCGCGGCCTCCACGTCGTGGGCGACGATGACGCCCTTGCCCGCCGCCAGGCCATCCGCCTTGACGACGATGCGCCCCTGCGCCACCGCGTAGGCCTCCGCCGCCGCCACGTCGGTGAACGTCCGGAACGCGGCGGTGGGCACGCCGGCCTCGGCCATGATCTCCTTCGCGAAGGCCTTGGAGCCCTCGATGCGCGCGCCCGCCGCCACGGGCCCGAAGCAGGGGATGCCCGCGTCGGCCAGCGCGTCCGCGACGCCCGCGACCAGCGGCGCCTCCGGGCCCACCACCACCAGGTCCACCGCCTCGCGCTTCGCGAACGCGGCGACCTCCGCGGGTACGTCCGCGCGCAGGGCCACGTTGGTGCCCAGCTTCGCCGTGCCCGGGTTGCCAGGGCCGCACCAGAGCTGGGTCAACAAGGGACTCTGCGACAGCTTCCACGCGAGCGCGTGCTCACGGCCACCGGAACCGAGCAGCAGGACCTTCACATCCACCTCACCGTTCCAACAGGAAGAGCATCCGCTTCGCGGGGAGGTAGGCCGGATCCAACCCCACCACCTTCACCAGGGTGTCTCGCGCCGCGTCCTTGCCCCGGGCCGACTCCAGCTGCGCCAGCCGCGCCTGCGCCGACAGCAGGGTGGGCGCCAGGGCCAGCGCGTCCCGCAGCGCGCGCTTGGCCGGCTCCACCTGCCGGGCCTCCGCCAGCGCCAGGCCGCGCGCCAGGTGCGACACCGGCAACTGCCGCCCCGCCGCCGCGGAGCGCTCACCCAGGCGCCGGGCCTCCGCCGTGGCCCCTCGTCGCAGCGCGATGAGCGAGCGGTAGGCCAGGGCCCCCGCGTTGTTCGCGTCCACCTCCAACACGCTGCGCAGGTGGCGCTCGGCCGCGTCGAACTGGTGCTGGTGGTAGCGCAGCAGTCCTTCGTACAGCAGCGGAGACGGATCCTCCGGCCCCTCGGACAGCGCGAGGATGGCCCCCTCCACGCCCTCCACCGTCTCGCGTGGGCGCAGCCAGTAGGCGGACGTCGCGGGCCGCGGCTCCAGGCGGAGCGGGTCCGACTGCAAGGCCTGGTGCAGCGCGCGGAAGGCATCGTCCCGCCGCTTCGCGCTCGCCGCGGCGACGCCCGCCAGCAGCTGCGCGTCCAGCCGCCGCGCGTCCAGCTTCACCGCTTCCTGGAAGGCCTCCAGCGCCTCCAGCGGCTTCTTCTCCAGGAGCAGCAGCCGGCCTTCGAGCACCTTCTCCAGCGCGCCGTCCTCCAACTGCCCGCGGAAGCCCGGCAGATGGGCTCGCGCCTTCTCCGCGTCGCGGCGGCCCACGGCCACCAGGAAGAGCTGGAGGTGCGCCTCGGGCAGGTCCTTCACGAGCCGCAGGGCCTCTTCCGCCGACTTCACCGCCGCGTCCTGACTGCCCGCGGTGCGCTCCGCCGCCGCCAGGTGCACCAGCACCTCGGCCACCTCGGGCGCGTCGTAGCGCGCGCGGTTCTTCATCAGCGCGCGCAAGTCCCTCACCGCGCCCGCGGCGTTGCCCTCCGCCTGGTAGCGCAGCATCGCCAGCGGCAGCAGCGCGCGCAGCTCGCCGGGCTCCGCCTTCACCCGGGCCTCGTACAGCTTGCGCGCCTCCGCGGGCTCCCCCACCTCCTGGTAGATGCGGGCGGTGAGCGCCAGACTCTCCCAGTCCTTCGGGCTCGCCTCCAGCCGATTGCGCAGCGTGTCCAGCGCGGCGGAGTACTCACCGCCCGACACATGCGCGAGCGCGCGGTAGTAGTGCAGCCGCTTGATGTCCGGCGACAGCTGCTGCGCGGAGTCGAAGTGGCTGCGCGCCAGCTCGCGGGACGACGACAGCCACGTGCGGCCCAGCACCAGGTGCGCTTCGGCCCTCTGCGCGTCGGGGAGCTCCGCGCGGGCCAGCAGCTCCTCGGCGAGCGGACGGGCCTGCTCGGGCTGCCCGGAGCGGGCCAGCAGGAGGTTCGCGTGCGCCAGCAGCAGCGGCGCCGTGCGGCCGGACCGGGACTCCGCCGCCGACAGCAGCGCGCGGGCCTCCTGGAACGTCGCGTCGTCCATGCGCGCGCCGCGTCCCAGGGCCAGCGCCTGGACGTAGCCCGCGATGGCGGCGTCGTTGGCCGGGTCCAGCACCAGCGCCTGCTGGAAGGACTCCTCCGCCTCCGCGTACGCGAAGCGCTCGTCACGGGCGAGCTGCTGCTGCCCATACGCGAACCGCTCCGCGCTGGTGCCCTGAATCTCCAGGTACTTCAGCTTCCAGCGAGGCAGCACCGCCTGCACCGCGTCCGGGATGGGGGCCGCGGGTGGAGGGCCCGCCTGGCGGCGCGACGCCTCCTGCTGCTGGTACAGGAAGTAGCCGCCCACGCCTCCGCCCACGACGACGAGCCCCACGAGGCCCGCCACCAGCCCGCCCTTGCCTCCACGGGAGCGCCCGGCGCTGACGCGCACCGGCGCGGAGCGCGAGCCGCTGCGAGGCTCCGCGCCCAGCTGCGGCGTGGCGGCGCGGAGGCCACTGCGAGGCTCCGGCCCCATGTCCGGAATGATGTCGGTGCTGATGGGCACGCGCGCGCCCCCGCGGGACTCGGTGCCGTTCGCTGGCTCCAGGCCCTGCGCCTCCGATGCGGCGCCCCCACCCAGGTCCGCCATGGGCGGCAGGAAGTCGGAGCTCCCCGCCGGAGCGGCCGGACGGCTCGCGGCGGCGGGCGGCACCTGCGCGGAGCCAGGCTGGCGGCAGTCGTCACAGATGCCGAGCGCCTGGTCGAAGGAGTCCGTCAGTGCCCTCTGGCAGACGCGGCAGCCGGACGTCGCGGCCGGCGCGGCGGCGGGCTTCGCCGGACGCGAAGGCTGGGACTCCAGGCCCTGCGGCGCGGAGGGCGCCGGTCCCAGGAAGTCGAGCAGCGGGTCCTCCGCCCCCGCCC
>NZ_JAAIYB010000377.1 GCF_010894475.1 Myxococcus vastator | reverse complement strand
CCCGCTGCCCAGGCTTCACCGCCGCGCCCGCGGGCGCCCGCCGCACCACACCCGCCACCTCCACGCCCGGGATGAAGGGCAGGGCGGGCTTGAGCTGGTACTGCCCCCGGGTGAGCAGCAGGTCCGGAAAGCTCACCCCAGCCGCCACCACGTCGATGAGCACCGAGTCCCCCGCCTCGGGCTCGGGCACGTCCACCAGTTGGAGCCCCTCAGGGCCGTCCAGCCGCTGTAGCTGCAATGCGCGCATCGTTGCCTCCCGGACAGGCAGCGTAATGGCCAGCCACGTCGATGCCAGTGTCGCCGCACGCGCGCGGGCGGACCCGGGGTTCCGCACGGAGTTCACACGATTCGTGGAAAACCGCAGCCTGCTTGGATGACCCGTCACGTCACGTGACAGAGGGCCCGCACTGCCAGTAGACCCTGCAAGTCCATGAAATTAAAGGTATAATCGCAATTAGCCTGAAATCTTAGAAGTGGATAATAGCTGAAATAATCGCGCAACCTTGAAATTCCCGTCAGCCCTGTGGCATCGTGCTTCCTAATCTTTCCACTTAGGAGGATTACATGGTGCAGAAGAGAGTGCGCGGAGCGCTGGGTATCGCGGCGCTGTCTGTCGTCGTCGGTTGCAATGAGTCCACCCCTGCCCCCGAGGCCGACAAGCCTACGGATGCCGCGAAGGCGGCGACGCTGGAGAATGGCGCGAAGGTCATTCTGACGGACAACCAGAACGTGGCGAAGTTCGTCACGGGTCTGTCGATTCCCCTGCCGGAGATTCCCGCCGCGGGCCCCAAGGCGCTCAACGCCGCCGCGCTGGCGCCGGTCATCGACAGCCTGGCGCCGATGTTCCGCCTGGACCCGGCCAACCTGGTCTTCAAGAAGGCGCAGACGGACAAGCAGGGTGACGTTCACTACCGCTATGCCGTGAAGCACAACAACATCCTGGTGCTGGGCGGCGAGCTGCGCGTGCACGCGCGCAACGGCAAGGTGTTCGCGGCGAACACCAACGTCCGCGGCGACCTGCGCGCCGAGCTGAAGCCGGCCATCGCGGGTGAGGTTGCCACGTCCTCGGTGGACTCCGACCGCGAGACGCTCAAGGGCTGGGTCACCGACAAGAACCCGGAGCTGGTGTACTGGCGCATCGATGACGAGCTGCGCCTGATGTACAAGGTCGTCCAGCACGGCAACAAGGCGGACGGCACGCCTGTTCGCGACTGGGTCCTGGTGGACGCGCGCAACGCCGATGTGATGCTGCGCATCCCGCAAATCAAGGAGTCGCTCGACCGCCGCCTCCACGACGGCAACAACACCACCACCCTGCCGGGCGCGCTCGTGCGCTCCGAGGGCCAGGCGCCGGTGGCGGACCCCGTGGTCAACACCAACTACGACCACCTGGGCACCGTCTACGACTGCTACAACACCCTGTTCGGCCGCGACTCCATCGACAACGCGGGCGGCACGCTCATCAGCACGGTGCACCACCGCGTCAACTACGTGAACGCCTTCTGGGACGGTACCCAGATGGTGTACGGCGATGGCGACGGCGTGACGGCCACCAACCTGGCCAACTCGCTGGACGTGACGGCGCACGAGCTGACCCACGCCGTGACGGACAACGAGTCGGACCTCATCTATTCGGGTGAGTCCGGCGGCCTGAACGAGTCGATGTCCGACGTGTTCGGCGCGGTGTGCGAGTGGTACGGCGACGGCGCGGACGAGGTCTCCCCGCGTCACTGGCTGATTGGCGACGACGTGTGGACCCCGTCCATCCCGAACGACGCCCTGCGCTACATGAATGACCCGGCGCAGGACGGCGACTCGCTGGACCACTACCACAACTACGTGCCCGGCACCGGCGTGCACTACAGCTCCGGTATCTCCAACCTGGCGTTCTACCTCCTGTCGCAGGGTGGCACCCACCCGCGCGGCAAGAGCACCATCGTCGTGGCGGGCATCGGCATCGAGAAGGCCGCGCAGATCTTCTACAAGGCCAACACGTTGATGGTGCCGACGTCCAACTTCGAGGCCGCCAAGGCCATCACCGAAGAGGCCGCGCTGGAGCTCGGCTACGACGCCGCCACCATCGAGTCGGTGTCGAACGCGTGGAAGGCCGTGGGCGTCAGCGTCCCGGTTCCTCCGCCGCCGACGGACCCCATCGTGAAGGACGAGCCCGTCGTCGTGTCGGGTGGCGCCAACGAGAAGAAGTACTTCGAGGTCACGATTCCGGAGGGCGCCTACAACCTGAAGTTCACCCTGTCGGGTGGCACGGGTGACGCGGACCTCTACGTCCGCTACAACAGCGCGCCCACCACCGCGCTGTACGACTGCCGCCCGTACGCCGGTGGCAACAACGAGGTCTGCAACTTCCCGGCTCCGCAGCACGGCAAGTGGTACGCGATGCTGAACGGCTACCGCGCGTACTCCGACGCCACCCTGACGGTGACCTGGGAGGGCGGCTTCATCCCCATCGAGAGCGGCATCGCCGTGGAGAACCTCACGGGCGCGGCGGGCTCCTCGCAGGTGTTCATCCTCGAGGTGCCGGAGCGTCGCCCGGGCCAGGGGAAGAACAACATCTACATCCAGACGGGCGAGGGCAAGGGCAACCCCGACCTCTACGTCAAGCGCGGTGGGGCTCCGTCGCACGCGGACTACGACTGCCGCAGCGTGAAGGAGCACCAGTCGGAGAAGTGCAACCTCATCAACGCGCCGGCCGGCCGCTACTACATCGAGGTCTTCGGCGCGAAGGACGGCTTCGAGAACATCGTCCTCATCGGCTCCTTCCTCGAGCCGCTGCCCAAGTAGTCTGAAGTGACGGCGCGGCCTTGGTCCGCGCCGATGAGGCCCCGGGTGCTCCGCTTCACGCGGCGCCCGGGGCTTCGTATTTTCTACGGCGTGGGGCCGGGCAGGATGACGCGCAGGCAGCTCTCCCACGCGTGCACGCCCCGGTACTTCCACTGCATGGGGTAGCCCAGCGACACCTCTTCGAAGCGCACGTTGTCGCGCCACAGCGTCGCGGGCATGTGGAGGTGGCCGGTGACGACGACCTCCGCGCGGTAGCGGGTGTGCCAGTCCTCCGTCTGCTTCGTCCCGCACCAGATGGAGAAGCGGGGGATGCGCGGCAGCCGCACGTGCTCGTAGCGCAGCGGGTAGTGGTTGATGAGGACGGTGGCGCAGCCCGGGGGCAGGGCGTCCAGCCGGGCCCGCGTGGCTTCGACGCGCGCGGCGCACCAGGCGGAGCGGCTGGCGTGGGGCTCGGGGTGCAGCAGCACCTCGTCGGTGCACAGCAAGTCATCCTCCCAGGCCCACTCCAGCGCCTTGTCCGCGGGCACATGGTCCGGACGGAACGTGTAGTCGTAGCCCAGGAACATGGGGACGATGACGCGCTCGGGGCCAGGGCCGGGCCAGCGGGGGTAGGGGTCCTCCGGCGTGAGGGCGCCGTAGCCGCGGCACAGGCTCACCAGCCGCTGGTAGCGCGCCTCACCCTTCAGTTGCGGCTGCTCTGACGGCAGGGTCCACAGCTCGTGGTTGCCGGGCACCCAGATGACCTGCCGGAAGCGCTGGGTGAGGGTGCTCAGCATGAGCTCCATCTCCGACAGCGTCTCGCCCACGTCCCCCGCGACGATGAGCCAGTCCTCCGGGTGGGCCGGAAGCGCCTGGAGCGCCAGGCGGTTGTCGTTGTGGCGCAGGTGCAGGTCGCTGATGGCGTAGAGCTTCATGGCGAGTCGAGGGGGGCACCTTAACGCGGGCTCCCCTCGGATGCCGCACCGATGCCCAGCATCCGCAGCAGGGCATGCACCTCCCAGGGCGGCGCGGCGCGGTCCATCCAGGTGATGTCCCGCGCCAGGGGCGGCAGCACCGCGTGCAGCGCGCAGGCGGTGCGTGGGTGGCGCGCGCGCACCTGCTCCAGCAGGCCCAGCCCGTCCCCGTCCGGGAGCAGATCGCCCGTCACCACCACGGACGGCGCCTCTTCCTTCACCAGCGCGAGGGCTTCCTCCATGCAATGGGCGAAGCGCTTGCCGCCGGGCAAATCCCTCACGAGGCGCCGCAGCGCCGCGAGTGAACGTGGGTCTTCATCCACGAACAAGAAGGTCAGCATGTTCTTCGCGCCAGCAGGGTGAGACCTGTGTGGTTGGCCAAACGCACGAGGTTGCCTACCTACAAGACTACTCAGGAAGTTCTTGGATGCCAACCTCTCAAGTCATATCGACATGGGCGGACCCGCCAGGTTAACGACCCCATGGAAAAGACTCTCGCATCCCGCCTTGGCGGAGCGGCACGCCTTGCTCGGACCCGCCTGAACCTGACGCAGGCCGACGTGGCGGAGCGCATTGGCATCGCGAGCGAAGTCTATGGCCGGCTCGAGCGCGGCCACATGCTGCCGAGCATCCAGACGTTCCGCAGGTTGTGCACGGTGCTCTCCATCTCCGCGGACGAGGCGCTGGGCCTCAAGCCGGTGCAGGAGGTGAAGTGGGCCGCCGAGCCGCCCAGCGACTACGGCGAGTCCGCCGAGCTGCGGCGGCTCATGCGCCGGGCCAGGCAGTTGGACCGGACGTCCATCCGAATCCTCAGCGTGCTCGCGGCGCAGTTCAAGCCGCGCGGCTGACGCGCCGCTCATCGTCCGGGCTCCAGCCTCGCCAGGCGCTCCCGCAGCTTGCGCGCGGAGGGGAAGCCGTTGAAGAGCACCACCTGCGGGTGGGCCTCCAGCGCCGCTCGCTCCACGGCCTCCCTGGCCAGCGCCCGGTCCACGCCCAGCAGCAGGCCCGCGTCCGGCCGCGAGCGCAGCTCCGTCAGCCGCCGGGCCAGGGGCGCCGCGTGCCACGCGTGGAAGAGCTCCAGCGCGACCTCTCTCCTGGACGCGCGGTGGCGGAAGGTGAGGTCCGGCACGCACAGCCCGGAGGCGCCCACGTGCCGGGGCAGGGGCGTCAGGTCCAGCTCCCACGCGTCATCCGCGAAGCCCTCCGCGAGCGAGGCCACCTCCGGAGGGATGTGACCCAGGGCGGCGGGTAGGGGCGAGCGCAGCGGGTCCTTGTGGCTGAGCATCAGCGTGGCCTGCCGCCGTGAAGGCTCCACGGTGGCGGTCAGCTCCCAGCGCTCCAGCACCGGCACGACGGACAGGAAGGTCGCCAGCTGCAGGCCGTACTTCTTCTGGAGCGCCAGCATGGCTCCGGGGCCCTCCACGTCGAGCGCCCAGTTGTCGTCGTCGCGCCACACCTCGGCCACCAGGCGGCAGAACTTGAGCCACCGGAGCACCTTGCGCACGCGCAGCAGGTCCGGCGCCTGGGCGCGCAGGCGGAGGCGCCGCGCGGACAGCAGGGGGCCCTGCGCCAGCGCCAGGTTGTAGCGATCCAGCAGGTCCTGCGCGTCCAGCCCCTCGCCGTCCCAGCCCACCAGCCGGCGGTGGCCGGGCAGGTCCGAGTACAGCGCCTCGCGGGCCTCGGCCAGGGGGATGGGGAGCGTCTGGGCCAGCCGCGCCTCGAAGTCCTCGACCGAGGCGTCGGGCGGCAGGGCGCGCAGGACGTGTCCCGCCGCCTTGATTCGCTCCCAGCGGGCCTCCGTCACGCCGGGCGCGGGCTCGTCGAAGAGGAGCCGGTCCTGCACCAGCTTCACCAGGCCGCGCGCCACCTTGGGTTTGGTGAAGGCGCCGGCCTTCAAGCCCAGCGACTCCTCGATGTCGTCGCGCTGGCCGCCGCGCGACGCTTCCACCTCCGCGAGCAGCCCCTGGGCGAAGGTCAGCAGCTCCGCGTCATCGCGCTTCACGAAGACGGGGCGGAGCACGCCCTGGCGCACGCGGAAGTTGAGCAGCTCGCGCGTCAGCATCTCAGCCCCCCTCCTGATAGGCGCCGTGCTGGCGTCGCCGCTCGCTGATGCTGCTCTCCGCCGTCTGCGCGGAGCACACCTCGTACAGCAGGGCGCGCTTCCCCGGCCGCTTGCGGAGGATGCGCCCCAGCCGCTGCACGTGCTCGCGCACGCTCGCGCTGCCGCTGAGCACCACGCCCACGCGCGCCTCGGGCACGTCCACGCCTTCGTTCAGCACGCGCGAGGTCAGCAGCACCGGCAGCTCCCCGGACGCGAAGGCCGCCAGCAACGCCTTGCGCTCCGGCACCGGCGTGTGGTGCGTCAGCGCGGGCAGCAGGAAGCGGCGCGCCAGCGTGTACACCGTCTCGTTGTCGTCGGTGAACACGAGGACCCGGTCGTCCCGGTGCTCCAGGAGGATGCGCCACAGCACCTCCTGCTTGCCGCTGGACGTCAGGGCAATCCGCCGCTGCTCGCGGTAGGCGCGGTACGCCGCGCGGCCCTCGTCGCTGCGCTGGCTCTGCGCCAGGAAGCGCGCCCACCCGTCCGGCGCGGAGAGCGGCACGGCCAGCCTGCGCACGAAGCCGAGGTACAGCGCGCGCGCCGTGTCGTAGCGCGCCTTCTCGTCGGGCGTCAGGGGGACCTCCACCCGCTTCACCTCGTAGGGCGCCAGGTATTCACCCTGCAGCTCCCGGATGTCCGAGCGGTGCACGCGGGGGCCCAGCAGCTCCTCGCAGACGCGCTCGCCGCCATCGGCGCGCTCCAGCGTCGCGGTGAGGCCCAGCCGGTACGGCGCCAGCGAGCCCTCCGCGATGAAGCGGTAGCTGGGCGCGGGCAGGTGGTGGCACTCGTCGCACACCAGCAGGCCGAAGCGGTTGCCGTGGAACTCCGTCTGCATCGCCGCCGAGTCGTACGTCGTCACCGTCAGCGACTGCCGGTCATTCACGCCGCCGCCCAGCAGGCCCACCGGCACGGAGAAGTGGCGCGCCAGCACGCCCTGCCACTGCGTCATCAAGTCCAGCGTGGGCACCACCACCAGCGTGGGCCGCTTCACGTGGGCGATGGCGAGCACCGCCAGCAGCGTCTTGCCCGCGCCCGTGGGCAGCTCCACCAGGCCGCGTCCGCCCGCGCGTGTCCACGCCTCCAGCGCCTGCTGTTGGTGCGGAAAGGGTTGGATGGGCGAGGTGAGCGGGAGCTCCAGCGGCTCGAAGCGCTTCGCCTTGTCCTCGTAGGGGATGCCCAGCTCCCGCAGCCGCAGCACCGCGTCGCGGTAGTGCCTGGCGGGCGCGCGGTAGACGCCGGTGCGTCCGTCCCTCTGGAAGAGGGTCCGCAGGCGGGCATCCTCTGGCAGCGTGGGCGCGACCAGGGTGCCGCAGTCGAAGTGGAGCTCGGTGGGCGGCGGCATCGGCGTGAAGGGACCTATCCGGTCATCCTGGGTTTCGCCAGCCTCATCGGGGACGTGGGGGGTAGGCTTGCAGGGGGGCGCTGTTCACGGTACCCAGCGCGCCGCATGCGCTTCATCACGCTCGTTCCCATGTTGTGTGGCCTGGCAGTCGTGGCCCAGGCCGGTCTCAACCGTCGCTTCGCGGGCCAGTGGGGCCTGATGAGCGCCGTGCTCCTGAACATGGTGGTGGCGACGGCGGCCACCTTCGCGGTGTACCTCGCCGTGCGCGCGGTGCCGGGGCTCTGGCCGGAGGCCGCGGCGGGGCAGGGCCGCTTGAGTGGCTTCACGCCCTGGCACCTGGTGCCGGGCCTGTGCGGCGTCATCATCGTGCTGGGCATGCCCTGGGCCATGAGCCGCCTGGGCGCGGTGCAGTCCGCCCTGCTGCTGATGGCGGCGCAGCTCCTCACCAGCCTCGTGTGGGATGCGATGGTGGAGGGCCGCCCCGCGACGCTCCCCCGGGTGCTGGGCTCCAGCCTCGCCTTCATGGGGGCCGCCATCGCCGTCTGGAAGGGCTAGATTCAGCCTCGAGATGCGCCGGGTCCTCATCGTCAGTCCTCATGCGCCTTCGCGCGAGCTGCTGCGGCGCATCCTCGAGGCGCCGGACCTGGCCATCTCCGTCACCGGGGATGCGGACGACGCCTTCTCCTCGCTGACGTCCCGGCCTCCCGCGCTGGTGGTGGTGGACGTGCGCCGCCCGGATGAGGACCACCCGCTCTTCCTGGGCCTGCTCCGCAAACGCCACCCGACGCTTCCCGTCATCGCGCTCGTCCCTGGCAGGCTGCGCATCTTCGACGGGCGGCACGAGCGTGTGCTCGAAGCCTACGGTGACACCGCCGAGTCACTCCATCAGATGCTCGTCTCGCTTCAGCAGGCCCTGCACGAGCTGCTTGCCCAGGACTCGCTCCGGCTGTGGCGCCCACCTGTCGGGCGCGCCTGAAGGGCTTCGTCTTCGCTGCGACAGTGGACCGGTACGGCGGGACGGCGCGTTCGGCCCGCGAGCGTAGTTTTTTCCGGCCGCCGCCCGGCTCCGCGCCCGCCCCTGGGTGCCATTTCTTCGTAAGTCTCTGAAACAATTGGCGTTTCGTGCTCCGGCTGGCATGGCACGGTGAATGCTATGGGGTTGGGCACGGTGCGACGCGGGCCGGCGGATGGGGAT
>NZ_JAAIYB010000376.1 GCF_010894475.1 Myxococcus vastator | reverse complement strand
CCACCGCGGCGCCCCACAAGCGAGGCAGCAACCCCGACGGCACGCCGACCGGCCCCAGCTGCTTCACCAGCTTGCGGCGCAGCAGTCCCGCCTCCAACCAGGCCACCAGGCCACTCGCCAGGGTCAGGCCCAACGCGCCCAGGTGCTGCGGCACGCCGAGCCATCCCGGCAGCCGCAGGCCCAGCACCCATGCGCCCAGGGTGCCCACCAGCACGCGCACCACCGCGAAGCGCAGCGGCGTCTTCGGGTCCTTCAGCGCGTAGAAGGCGGAGGAATAGAGGCGGCCCACCGTGGAGGCCACCAGGCCCAGCGCCGCCCCCATGAGCAGGTACCAGAGGTAACGCGAGTCCGCCGCGTCGAAGCGCCCCGTCTGCAGCAGCGCCGCCGCCACCATGTCGCCCAGGAAGAGGAAGGCCGCCGCGGAGGGGACGACCCAGAAGCAGATGCGGCGAGCGCCTCCGTCGATGCGCTGGCGCAGCTTCGCGGCCACGTCCGCGCCCTCACCCGTGGCGCGCGACATCTCCGGCAGCTCCGCCGCGGACACCGCCATCCCAAAGAGGCTCACCGGGATGAGGTAGAGGGTCTGCGCGTAGAGCAGCGAGGACAGCGCGCGGTTGGAGATGAGCGACGCGAAGGCCGTGTCCACCCAGGCGCTGACCTGGACCACGCCGCGCCCCAGCACCACCGGCCCGAAGTTCTTCAGCACCTGTCGCACGGGCTCCGCCGCCAGCGACAGCGTCGGGCGGAAGCGGCCCAGCAACTTGAGGACGGAGGGCACCTGCACCGCGAACTGGAGGAAGCTGCCCAGCACCACGGCGTAGGCCAGCACCGAGACCAGCGCCGCTTCCTCGTAGCGGCCTCCCGCGGCCACCAACGCGGCGATGATGACCAGGTTCCAGACGACGGGCGCCAGATACGAGAGGAGGAAGCGCCGGTGGCTGTTGAGGATGCCCAGGCACCAGGCGCTCAGCACCAGCATGCCCGTGCCGGGGAAGAGGATGCGCACCAGCTGGACGGCCAGCGCCCGCTCCTGTCCCTGGAAGCCGGGCGCGATGGCATCCACCAGGAACGGGGTGAACACCATGCCCAGCGCCACCACCACCGCCGTGACCAGGGACAGGATGCCAAAGACGGCGCCCGCGACCCGGTCCGCCGTCTCCGTGTCCTTGCGGCCCAGGAGCTGCGCGTAGACGGGAATGAACGAGCCGGAGAGGACGCCCTCGCCGAACAGGTTCTGCAGGAAGTTGGGAATGCGCAGCGCCGCCTTGAAGACGGCCGCGGCCTCCGCGTTGCCCAGGTAGTGGGCGAAGACGCGCTCGCGCACCAGGCCCATCAGCCGGGAAGCAAGGATGCCGGCGGCCACCAGCGTGGCGCCGCCTCCTGAGCGCTCGGGACGAGGAGGCGCGACCGGCGCGACCGGCGGGGGCGAAGACTCGGGCGAGGACGTGGTCACGAGAGCGGCGGACTCTACGCGGGCCGTTCGGTGGCATGAAGCCTGAAACCCCCGTCCCGCTGTTTCGCTTGACGCCGAACCCCCTGGATTGCAAGGGTCCGGTTCAATGGCCGGCCCTCCCGACAGTGACTTGGACGACGTGGCGCGCATCCGCCTCGTGCTGGCACGTGAGCTGGAGACCATCAACGAGTACGAAGCCTTCGCTCGTGCCTCCTCCCACCCGGAGGTCCGCGCGTTCTTCCAGCACCTGGCCGCCGAGGAGAAGGAGCACGTCTCCGAAGCCGTTCACATGCTCCGCATGTTGGACAGTGGTCAGAACGACCACTTCGCCAAGCCCTTCGTCCCCGGTCATTTCCAGGCCGCCGAGGCGCCCGCCCCCGCCACCGTCCAGGGGCCCGCTCCGGACGGCCCGGCGTTCTCCGTCAACGGCCGCCATGGCCGGCTCCCCTCCGAGCCGCCAACGTCCCTGCCGCCCCAGCGGCTGCTGTACGGCCTGCCCGCGCCGCCGCCCGCCGTGGAGTCGCACCCGCTCACCGTGGGTTCGCTGCGCCGGGGTGGCGGTGGTTCCGGCAGCGGTCGCTGAAGCTTTCTTCCCCCTTTCAAGTCGATGCCTCTGGAGCCCCATTTCATGCCTGACTTCCTTGGACATGCCGAGAACCCGCTCCGCGAAGAGGAGTGGGCGCGTCTGAACGAGACTGTCATCCAGGTCGCCCGGCGTTCGCTGGTGGGCCGGCGCATCCTGGACATCTACGGGCCGCTGGGCGCCGGGGTGCAGACGGTGCCCTACGACGAGTTCCAGGGTGTGTCGCCCGGCGCCGTGGACATCGTCGGCGAGCAGGAGACCGCGATGGTCTTCACCGATGCTCGCAAGTTCAAGACCATCCCCATCATCTACAAGGACTTCCTGCTGCACTGGCGCGACATCGAGGCCGCGCGCACGCACAACATGCCGCTGGACGTGTCGGCCGCCGCCGGCGCCGCCGCGCTGTGCGCGCAGCAGGAAGACGAGCTCATCTTCTACGGTGACGCGCGCCTGGGCTACGAAGGCCTGATGACGGCCAACGGCCGGCTCACGGTGCCGCTGGGTGACTGGACGTCGTCGGGCGGTGGGTTCCAGGCCATCGTCGAGGCCACGCGCAAGCTCAACGAGCAGGGCCACTTCGGCCCCTACGCCGTCGTCCTGTCGCCGCGGCTGTACTCGCAGCTGCACCGCATCTACGAGAAGACGGGCGTGCTGGAGATCGAGACCATCCGCCAGCTCGCGTCGGACGGCGTCTACCAGTCCAACCGCCTGCGCGGGGACTCCGGCGTGGTGGTGTCCACCGGCCGTGAGAACATGGACCTCGCGGTGTCCATGGACATGGTGGCGGCGTACCTGGGCGCGTCGCGGATGAACCACCCGTTCCGCGTGCTGGAGGCGCTGCTGCTGCGCATCAAGCACCCGGACGCCATCTGCACCCTGGAGGGCGCCGGCGCCACGGAACGTCGTTAGTTCCGGCCGCCCGCGGTCACGACTCCCACCATGGCCAAGGTCCTGGTCATCGACGACGAGGCGAACCTCCGCAAGGTGCTCGCCGCGATGCTGCGCCGGGACGGCTTCGACGTCACCGTGGCGGAGAACGGCGAGCAGGGGCTCGCCGAGTTCCACAAGAACGGCGCGGACATCGTGGTGACGGACCTGGTGATGCCCAAGGTGGGCGGCATGGAGGTGCTCGGCACCATCCGCGCCGCCAACCCGGACGTGCCCGTCATCATCATCACCGCGCACGGCACGGTGGACTCCGCCGTGGACGCCATCAAGGCGGGCGCGTTCGACTACATCACCAAGCCCTTCGACCAGGCGGAGCTGTCCTCCGTCGTCGCCAAGGCCGCGAAGACGAACGAGAGCGCCCGCCGCTCCGTGCGCCCGGACGTGAAGGCGCGCGCGGCCATCATCGGCGACTCGTCGACGATTCAAGAGGTCTACAAAATCATCGACAAGGTGGCGGACACGCCGTCCACGGTGCTCATCACCGGGGAGAGCGGCACCGGCAAGGAGCTCATCGCCACCGCGCTGCACGGGGCCTCCAGCCGCCGCGACAAGCCGTTCATCAAGATCAACTGCGCCGCCATCCCCGCCACGCTGCTGGAGAGCGAGCTCTTCGGCTACGAGCGCGGGGCCTTCACCGGCGCCGTCACGTCCAAGCCCGGCCGCTTCGAGCTGGCCGACGAGGGCACCCTCTTCCTGGACGAGATTGGCGAGATTCCGGTGGAGATGCAGGTGAAGCTGCTGCGCGCGCTCCAGGAGGGCGAGTTCGAGCGCGTGGGCGGCATCAAGACGACGCGCGTGGACGTGCGGCTCGTGGCCGCCACCAACCGCGACCTCCAGGCGGAGATTGAGGCCGGCCGCTTCCGCAAGGACCTCTACTACCGCCTGGCGGTGGTCCCCATCTCCCTGCCCGCCCTGCGCGAGCGCCGCAGCGACATCCCCATGCTCGCCCGGCACTTCGTGGAGAAGTACAACCGGCGCCTCAACAAGAAGATTGAAGGCATCGCCGACGACGCCATGGCCCTGCTCCAGGGCTACGCGTGGCCGGGTAACATCCGCGAGTTGGAGAACCTCATCGAGCGCGTGCTCCTGTTCGCGGACGGGCCCCTCATCACCGCCCGTGATTTGCCGGAGCCGGTCCGCCAGGGAACGAGCGTCCAGGCGGGCGCCAACCTGGCCAGCGCGGTGGCCTCCATCGACGTCCCCACGGGGGAAGTCGGCCTGAAGGACATCGTCCGGATGAAGGCCGCCGAGCTCGAGCGGGACCTCATCGTGAAGAAGCTCGAGGAGACGGGTGGCAACGTCACCCGGGCCGCTCGCCTGCTTCAAATCAGCCGCAAGTCACTCCAGACGAAGATGAAGGAGTTTGGCTTGCGCGACACCACACCCGACGGGCTGGAAGACGGCCCGGACGAATAGACCGCGAGGAGGCGGAATTCCGCTTCGCGCGCGTCGGTTCCGGGCCCGCCCACCCATTTCAACTCAGGGAGCTTGTATGCGGCCGAACCTTCCCACCCTCGGTGCCCCTCCGAAGCGCAGTCCCTTCGGCACGGTGGTCGCCGTGTCACTCATCCTCGGCGGTGCCGCCGGAGGCGTGTGGTGGTGGAAGCAGCGGATGGTTCAGGCGACGGAAGAGGCCTCGGCCCAGGTGCCCAGCGCGGCTCCCGACGCGGGCGCGCTCGCCGCGGCGCCCACGCCGGCGCCCGTGCCCACGGACCCCGTGAAGGCCGCGGGCCTGGAGCGCGTGTCGGTGAGCATCAACGGCCCCCTGGAGACGGCGCTCGTCAACGCGGCGGGCTCCGACGTGGGCCCGGCGCTGGCGCAGGTGGTGACGCGCACCCTGGTGTGGTGGGTCTCCGTGCCCGGGGAAATCCTGCGCGGTGACACGCTGGAGGTGCTCTTCCAGCGCCGCGACAACGAGGAGCCCCTGGTGCACGCGGTGCGCTTCACCAGCGCCAAGCTGGGCAAGACGATGAGCGCGTACCGCTACCAGGCCGACGGCGAGCCCAACGCCCGGTACTACCTGTCCGGCGGCGACGAGCTGGAGCTGCGGCTGGAGCGCTCCCCCATCGACGACTACGAGCAGGTGACGTCCCTGCTCCGCGACGGCCGCCGACACAAGGGCGTGGACTTCCGCACCCCGGTGGGCACGCCCATCAAGGCCCCCTTCAACGGCGTGGTGAAGCGGAAGAACTGGAACTTCCGCAGCAACGGCAACTGCATCGAGCTGGTGGAGTCGGGCGGCAAGGGTCGCCGCGCGCTGTTCCTCCACCTGGACGAGGTGGACTCGAGCGTCAAGCCGGGCGCCCGGTTCTCCGTGGGCCAGGTCATCGCCAAGAGCGGCAACACGGGCCGCAGCTTCGCCCCCCACCTGCACTACCAGCTCATGACGCAGGATGACCGGGTGCTGGACCCCTACGACCAGCACAAGACCTTCCGCCGCGCGTTGGCCGCGCAGCACCGGCCGGGTTTCGAGGCGGCGATGCGCCGGATGAACGGCTTGCTGAGCGCATCCGTGGTGGCCGGCAAGTAAAAGCCACCCGTTTCTTGACACTCCTTCGACGGCACGGCTAGCTGGAAGCCCCCTGGGCTTGCCGGAAGGCCGGGGAGATTTGCCGTCGGAGGTCGGATGCACAGGCTTCGCGTCGTACTTGCCGCGCTGACGCTGGGCGCGCCGTTCGCCGCCAGCGCGGCGGACATCACCCGGATTGCGTCGTCGCTCGAGGAGGACGACCCGTTCGACCTCTTCATCGACGTCGGCTTCGAGCGCACGCAGAACCGCGCGAAGATTGTCCGCGAGCAGCTGGCCCCCGCCGGGCAACCGGGGGGCCGCGTGGATGCAACGGAGCTCTGGTACAAGGGCGTGGACGCCCGGCTCAACCTGGAGCTGTCCGTCGGCCTCTACAGGGACCTGGAGTTCTCCTTCGCCCTGCCCGTCGTCTTCTCGCAGAACGAGCGCTGGGACTTCACGTCCAACTCGTCGCCCGAGAGGTCCACCATCACCAACAACTGCCTGAACGCCAACGGCTCCGTCATCGGCGGCTGCCTGGACGGCACAACCCCGCCCAACGCCCTGTTCGACGTGCCGCAGGAGAGCTTCCGCGGCGGCCTGGGCAACATGCGCTTCGGCCTGGCCTACGCCTTCTTCAACCAGGAGAAGGACGAGACGAAGCCCACCTGGATTGTCGGCCTGGAGTACGAGGCCCCCACCGCGAAGCTGCGTGACGCGGCCGCGGACACGACGAATTCGGACAGCCGCGGCAACATTGGCGACCGCGTCCACAAGTACCAGCTCTACACGGCCTTCTCGCGCCGCATTGGCGCGGCCGAGCCGTACTTCAAGGCGCACTACACCATCCCCGTGCGCGGCCCGGGTGCCTACTCCAACTGTGCCCAGGCCGAGTCCAACCCGGACAACCTGGGCGCCCCGGGCAACTGCTTCCAGGGGCCGTGGAACCGCAAGGAGACGGGCATCAACGCCCCTCACACCGCGGGCATGCTCTTCGGCGTGGAGCTGGTGCCCTTCAACCGGCCGGCGAAGTCGCAGCGCTTCGCCCTGGACGTCCGCGGCATCGGCAACTACGTGGGCAGCGGCCGCTACTACAACGAGCTGAGCGCCGCCCTGCGCAAGCTGCTCACCTCCGAGGACTACTTCCAGGTGGGTGGCATGCTGGGCGTGACCGCGAACCCGTCGAAGGCCTTCCAGATTCGCGCCTCCGGCATGTTCCTCTACAACACCAACCACGCCCTCACCGCCGAGGAGCCGGGGCGTGACGTGAACAGTGACGGCGCCGTGGACCTGCAGCCCGGCTCCCCCGAGCTCAACCCCAACTTCGACTGGCGCTACGACCTGGTGTCCCGCCGCTTCCTCGCGGTGGAGAGCACCACGTTCCGCTTCGACCTGAGCGCCACGTTCAGCTTCTAGCGGGGCCCGGGTGGGCGCCGATGACGGCGCCCACCTTCCGGACTCAGCGCTTCAGCGAAAGCCCCAGCCGGTAGACGTCCTGACCGGCCCAGCCCGCGCGGCGGGCCAGCTCGGTGCTCAGCGCCTTGAGCTTCTCGCCGCGAGCCAGCCCCTCCTCCAGGGCCCGGCGCAGCTCCTCCTCGGACCAGCGCGTCTCGCCGGTGCGGCCCTCCACCAGCACCACCACCTCGCCCCGAGGCGCTTCCGCCGCGTAGCGCGCGGCCAGCTCGGACAAGGTGCCCCGGGCGAACTCCTCGTGCAGCTTCGTCAGCTCCCGCGCCACGCACGCGCGCCGGTCGCCCCAGGCGTCGAGCAGGTCCGGCAGCGTCTCCGACAGGCGGCGTGGGGACTCATAGAGCACCAGGGTGGCGGACAGCTGCGCCACCTCTTCCAGCATGGCCCGGCGCTCGGCGCCCTTGCGCGGGACGAAGCCCAGGAAGTGGAAGCGCCCCGTGGGCAGCCCGGAGGCGCTCAGCGCCGCGACCAGCGCCGTGGGGCCTGGCACCGGCACCACCGTCACGCCGCGCTCCAGCGCCTCGGACACCAGCTTCTCGCCCGGGTCGCTGATGGCGGGGCTGCCCGCGTCCGTCACGAGCGCGCAGTCCTCCCCTTCCCCAATCCGGTCCAGGATGCGTCCGGCGCGCTGCCCTTCCGCGAAGGCAGGCAGGCTCACCAGGTCCTTCCCGCCAATGCCGAAGTGGTCGAGCAGCACCCGCGAGTGCCGCGTGTCCTCACACGCGATGAAGCGCACCGCGCGCAGCGTCTCCAACGCGCGCGACGTGACGTCCCCCAGGTTCCCGATGGGCGTCGCCACCAGATAGAGCGTTCCAGCCATGGCGTCGTCCTCTCACATCCCCGCGTCGAAGGCGCCAGGGATGTGCTCCACGGTGGCGCGCTCCCCGCGCCCCACCACCGAAATCACGTCGAAACGGAGCATCCGTCCGCGCAGGTCATGCGCGAACAGGTAACGCAGCGCCGCCTTCACCACCAGCGCGGACAGCAGCGCGCTGGCGGGCGCCGGGGCGCTGGCGTGCGCGGGCGGCAGCCACCCGTGCAGCGGCAGCAGCGCCGCCTTCGCGGACAGGCCCGCCATGGCCAGGGCCAGCGCCAGCCCCGTGGTCGGCGAGGGCCGCACCCGCGCGGCGAGCTCCGCCATGTCCAGCACGCCATACTCCGCGTACAGCAGCGCCACCGCCAGCAGGTAGACCAGCGAGCCGCCCAGGGCCACCAGCACGTAGCGCTCCGCGGCCACGCGCGCCACCGCGCCGTGGCCCAGGGCCACCAGGCCCACGGCGGCAATCGACGTCACCTCGAAGGCGACGTAGAGGTTGAAGACGTCGCCGACGACCGCCACCGCGCCCAGCCCGCACGCCAGCGTCAGCCACAGCGGCCAGAAGAAGTCGCGCTCGTGGCCCGGGGGGAAGTAGCGCCACGCATGCACGGCGACGCCC
>NZ_JAAIYB010000375.1 GCF_010894475.1 Myxococcus vastator | reverse complement strand
CCGTTCAACTACTCGGCCAGCAACACCAACAGCGCCCAGGCGAACACCACCAACTACGCCATCGCGCTGACGGCGGGGCAGACGCTCACCATCGCGACCTGCGGCCTGACGGGCGCGTCCTTCACGGGTGACACGTACCTGCGCCTGCGCAACGCCGCCGGCGCCGAGGTCTCCGCCAACGACGACGCCTGCGGCGGCCGTGGCTCCAGCCTCACCTACGTCGCCCCCGCCGCGGGCGACTACATCATCAACGCGGGCTGCTACTCGAGCGGGAGCTGCAGCGGCAGCGTCGCGTGGACGACCTCCGGCGGCTCCACCGGCCCCACCACGGGCAGCTTCAGCTTCAACGCCAGCAACACCAACAGCGCCCAGCAGAACACCGTCAATGAGAGCGTCTCCATCGCCGCGGGGAAGACCATCACCGTGGCCACCTGCGGCCTGACGGGCGCGTCCTTCACGGGCGACACCTACCTGCGGCTCTTCAACGGCGCCACGCAGGCGGCCGCCAATGACGACGCGTGCGGCGGCCGTGGCTCCAGCCTGACGTACACCTCCACCTCGGCCACCACCCTGCAGATTCGCGCCGGCTGCTACTCGTCCGGCACCTGCGGCGGCACCGTGGCGTGGAGCATCCAGTAGCACTGCCTTGACGTGAAGGGCGCGGGTGGCCCTGCCGCCACCCGCGCCCGTAGCTTCGCAGACAACACCCCGCAGCTCCTTGTTGCCCGCGTGTCCTCGCGCTCCCCGTGCCCTCCCTCTGGAGCCCGGGTGGAGCGCCTCCGGCACGCGCCGTGCTCTGGGCCCCCGCAGGGCCGAGCCCGGAGCCGGTCCCTCAACAAGGACGACGCGCTACATGAATCAGCGGAAACACACGAAACAGCTACGCCGCCAGCTTCGCTGGGCGGGCCTGTCGGCGACGGTGCTGGCCGCGCCGGCGAGCTTCGCGCAGGACTGTCCCAAGCCCTCGTTGCAGCAGTGCGTAAACGTCGACTACCGCGCCAGCAGCTGCGGCAGCGTCCATGACGCGTACTGCCAGGGCATCGTGGAGGCGGAGTGGAAGGCGGGCTGGGAGGCCTCTCCCAAGCGCCAGGCGCTGCTGCCCGAGGAGATGGGCGGTGAGGTGGCCACGGTGGCCTACAAGGGCTACGTCCCGAAGAGCACGCGCTTCCAGGGCATGGACCAGAGCCTGATGGGGCAGGTGCTCAAGGGGCAGATTCTCTACCGCAAGAACCTGGAGAACCTGACGAAGGACGAGCAGGCCTACCTGGCGCGGATTCAAGGCTGGGAGAAGGACGGCACCCAGGTGACGTCCTGCCAGGAGTTCGTCGACGAGAAGTACCTGGACTTCAGCCGCTTCGAGCGGGAGGCGGGGCGCTTCGGCGACGACGACCGCGCCTTCTTCAAGGCGGCCTACGGCAAGGACGGCATCGCGAACCGCGTCCTCTACAGCCGGGACCAGGAGAAGCTGGCCCCCATCTGGGACGGCGCGCGCACGGCGAAGAACGCGTACTTCCGCTTCACGCCGGGCCCCTACCCGAAGGGCACCGAGGGCTACGTCTTCAAGTCCGAAGCGGCGAAGCTGGCCAACAACGTGGAGGCGCGCAACTGGGTCGCCCCCTCGGACGCGTGGCACAAGGAGCAGGCCGAGAAGTTCAGCAACGTCCCGGATGACCTGCTCAACCACCACCAGGTGGAGCAGGAGTCCTTCACCGCGCTGCTGCAGCAGCGCGAGGCCGTCTACGCGGAGTGGGCGGTGGCCTCGAAGCTGCTCCGCGCCCGCGACCACAAGACGGAGGAGCTGGACAAGCAGACCGCGGAGCGGCTGTTCGGGTTGGACAAGGCCATCGAGCAGTCGCTGGTCAAGGCGCAGAAGGACGGCTGCCTCGACGCCCAGGACTCCACGGTGTGCGACTGGAGCCCCCGCCGCTACAAGACGATGCTGGAGGCCGCCATGGCCCCGCGCCGCGAGGCCGACCTGCAGGCCTGCGTCTTCCTGACCGGCAACGACTTCGGTCCGGAGAGCTTCGTGCGCAACGCGGACAAGCTCAAGTTGAAGGGCCTGGACAAGAAGGACTACACGCTCTCCTCGTCGCTGCTGGCGCAGTACATCGCCGTCTACGGCGCGCACATCCGCGACCTGCTGGTGCCGTTGAACCCGTCCACGGGCGCGGTGCGGCACGGCGGTGAGTCCAGCGACAGCGGCTACTCGGGCGGCGACACCTTCGGCGGTGGCTACGACTACGTGGCCGGCTGGGAGTACGTCCAGCCGGGCTCGGGCCTGCGCAACAAGACGCTGGGCGCCTGGTGCGACAGCGACGTGCGGCTCTACGGCGAGTTCAACGCCTACGCGAACGTGTTCAGCTCCACGCGGCACGAGGTGGCGCACTTGAGCGGCGAGGCCGGCACGGAGGGCAACGGCATCCGCCTCAAGCTGGACGCGCGGGTGATGGGCACCTCCCTCTACAGCCACGACCAGCACTACCCGCTGCGCGTCACCTTCTATGACGGCAGGCCCGTCTTCAAGAGCGACGCCGCGAAGGCCTCCGCCACCTTCGTCGTCGTGTTCGTCCCCGTCACCGTGCAGGGCGGCCTGTCCGCGGAGGCGGGCGTGAAGCTGAACATCGGCGGCGCCGTCAACCGCAACTGCGCCGAGGACCTGCTGGGCGTGGACCTGTACGGCACCATCACCCCGTTCGCCTCGGTCAAGGGCTTCGCGTCCGTGGGCATCGGCGTCCCGGGCCTCCAGGTGGGCGTGCGGGGTGAGCTGCTCATCACCCGCGTCAACGTGCCGCTCTACGGCGACATCGGCCTCTACCTGAGCTCGCCCGTGCACCCGACGAACCCGAACACGCTGTTCCTGCGGGCGTCGTCGAAGCTGGACATCGAGCTGCGCTTCCTGGACGGCAGCATCAAGCTCTTCGGTGAGCTGGCCTTCCTGAAGGGCGAGACGACCATCGTGAGCTGGAACGGCTTCGGCAACAGCTGGAACATCTACAACGAGACCCGGTCGCTGCCGCTGGTCCGCGTCTACTAGTCCGCGTCACCCCCTGGCCGCCGCGGCGTGTCCATCCGCCGCCGCGGCGGCCTCTTTCCCTACCTGTCTGGAGTCCTTCATGCGTCGCTCGAGGCTCGCCGTCCGCACGGCCGCGCTGACCACCACCCTGCTGCTCGCGGGCGCGGTGCCCGTCTGGAACTACTTCTCCTCCGCCGCGACGGAAGCCGTGGCGGCAGACGCGCCCGTCAGCGCCTCCCGGCTACCGCTCTTCCGGTGGACCGTGGGCGAGGAGCGCACCTACCACTTCGCCTGGAACGACCTGCAGCGCGTGGCGCTCCCCGTTCCACAGCAGGGGGACGCGCACCAGACGATGGACGGCACGCTGAACCTGGACGGTGAGCTGACGCTCCAGGCGCTGGAGGTCCGCGCGAACGGCGCGCGCGTGCGGCTGGCGGTGAAGCGGTTGGAGCGGCACGAGGCGACGCTCTCCGGCCAGGCGCTCTTCCCCGACGCCGCGGCCGTGCAGGCGCACCTGCCCCAGACGGCGTCGGCGTGGCTGGAGCTGGACGCCCGGGGCGCGCTCGTGGCCGTCCGGTTCTCCGACGCGGAGCCGCCCATGTTCCGCCAGGTCGCGCAGACGCTGGCGGCGGAGCTGTTCCCCACCCAGCTCCGCGACGACGCCGAGTGGAGCGCCGTCGAGTCCACGCAGACGGGCGAGGTGGAGGCGCGCTTCCAGTTCGACGGCGAGGGCACGCGCCTGACGCGCCGCCGCGCGCGCTACCAGTCCCTGCGGGCCGCCGCCACGGCGCCGGCCTTCCGGCAGACGCTGAGCTCCCTCACGCACTTCGACCGGGACCCGGAGGGCTTCCTGGCCGCCGTGTCCCACGACGAAATCCTGGACGCCACGCACACCGATGGCCGGCCGCTGATGTCGCGGCGCCTCCGGGTGCGCCTGACGTTCTCCACGCGCCAGCAGAAGCCGCTGCCGCCGGCCACGGAGGACAAGCTCATTGTCCGCGCGCCGTCCCAGGTGGCCTTCGAGGGCGACGAGGCGCTGGCGCTGACCACCAGCCAGGCGGACGGGATGACGGTGGACGCGGCGCTCCAGGTGCTCGCGTCCGCCACCGACCCCAGCGCCATCCCGGAGCTGGGCTCCTTCGCGCGGCGGGCCATCGCCGCGCTCCAACTGGAGCCCCACCGGGCCGGTGAGCTGGGACAGCTCTTCCGCCAGCAGGGCAAGTCGCCCGCGATGCGCGAGCTGCTGCTGGACCTGCTGGCCGGCGCGGGGCACGCGGAGGCCCAGGCCACGCTGCGCGAGCTGATTGTCTCCGCGGAGGCCCGCGAGCACGCTGGCGCGCACGGGCTGATGGTGCAGCGCGCCGGCCTGCTCCGCGAGCCGGAGCCCGAGACGGGCCGGCTGCTGTCGCGGATGAACGCGGAGGCCCGGAGCGCCGGTGACGTCGCCACCGAGCGCGCGTCCGCCTACGCGCTGGGCGCCGTCGTCTCGCGCCTGCCCGCGGGCAGCCCGGAGGCGGCCGAGTTCCTGCGCCCGCTGGAGGACGCCCTGGCCCGCGCGGACAACGCGGCGTCGCTGGAGCACTCCCTGCGCGCGCTGGGCAACAGCGGCGCGGAGCGCGTCATGGACCTGGCCTCGCCCCACCTGCGTGACACGGCGCCTGGCGTGCGCTCCGCCGCCGCGGAGGCCCTGCGCACCGCGCCCCAGGAGGCCGCCACGCGCATGCTGCTGGACGCGCTCATGTCCGAGCCGGAGCGCGCCGTGCAGGGCGCGCTGCTGGACGCGCTCAACGCCCGCGCCCTGGGCGCGCCCGAGTTGGAGCGCCTGAGCGGCTGGGTCGTGGCCGGGCTGCTCGCGCCGGGCGCAGAGGCCGCGCTGCTCAACGTCCTCACCCCCCGCATGGATGACAGCGCCGCCGTCCTCCGGATGCTCCAGGCCCTCTCCGTCCGCCCGGGGCAGCAGCCCGCCACCCGGGCTCGCGTCATGGCGCTGATGGCCCAGGCCTCGGCCAGCCGCGGCGGCTGAGCCCCTTCGCTTCAACCCACCCACCGCAGTCGAGGTCCTCATGAAACGCAGTCTCAACGGGCTGTTGCCCCTGGCCCTGCTTGGCTTCCTCCTGGCGCAGGCCGCCCACGCGGACGTCGTGGACGACGTGCGGCGCGGCACGAACATCCGGCTCAACGCCGCGCGCATCCGCGTAAAGGGCAATGACTACGCCACCGGCTACTGGCTGCTGCCGAAGGCGGCCAACACGCTGAACCTCAACGTGCCGGCGCGGCAGTTCGGTCTCAACTCGGACCTGGTGCTGCACATGTCTGGCTCGCGCTCCGGGAATGTCATCACCTGGACCTTCGATGACACCCTGCCGAGCCGCTACAACCTGGGGGACTCCACCTACGTGACGCGGGTGCGGGGGACGCTGAAGGCCTACGCCCGCCAGGTGCGCGGCGCGGATGACCCCTACTGCGACAGCGCCGCCTGCCCCCACAACGTGGAGCTGACCCTGGCGCCCGGCTCCTGGGCGAAGGTGAGCGGCTACAAGACCATCGTCTTCGACTTCAACTTCACGGAGGACGTCCAGGTGAAGCAGTTCGTCGCCTACGGCGGCGTGCCGCGGCCCCGGCTGTCGTCCATGGTCGTCGTCACGCCCGCCAGCCGTTGCCCCTCCAGGGGGTACAGCGAGCTGTCCGGCGACGTGTGGCTCAGCAGCCCCGCGCCCACCGGCGGCATCCTGGTGGACCTGATGAGCGTGGACGCGAGCGTGGGCGTGCTGCCCGTGCGCGTCCCCGAGGCCCAGCGCACCGCGCGCTTCACGCTGCGCCTGCCGCCTCATTGGACGGGGCCCACCGTCATCTACGGCGCGTCGGGCGGCGTCCGCAAGAGCGTGAAGGTGCGCGTGAACCCCTGCGTGACGCATGTCTTCCCCTTCGTGCGCTGGCTCCTCATCGATTCGCTCTACGTCCCCGTCCACGTGCTCAACGGTGGGGCGGTGATTGCCCGGTACAAGGACGCGGAGTCGAAGTCGGAGGTCTTGCTGACGGGCAAGGGCGAGACGTACTGGCTCAATGAGGTGCTCGGCGCGGAGCAGGTGCGCGTGGCGGGCGTCAACTCGACGGGGGACATCTTCGGCACGGCCTACAACGCCAAGGGCCCCAACGCGTTCCTGCTCCGCTCGGAGGACGTGAAGGCGGGCGCGGAGCAGTGGCTGGAGGGCTGGGAGGCCGTGACGGCCAACGCGCACGGCACGCTGCTGGTGCGGGACCCGAACGACGGCAAGGGCCTCTACCGCGTGGACGAGGTGGGGCCCGCCCCGCACCCCGGCCTGGCGGAGCTGCAGCCCAGCCGCGTCCTCTTCAACGCGCTGGGGGAGGTGGCGGTGACGCTGGAGACGGAGAAGGGGCCCCGCGCCGCGCGCGTCTACGGCAAGGACGTGAAGGTGCTGCTGGACAGCGAGTCCGAAGTCACCGCGCTGAACGACGTGGGCGAGTTCGCGGGCACCGGGCTCGATTCGAACAAGCGCCTGCGTCCCTTCATCTGGTCGCGGCAGCAGGAGGGGGTCCGGTGGCTGTCCGTGCCCAAGGGCGTCGTGTCCGCGAAGGCCGTGGCCATCAATGACGGAGGCTGGGTGCTGGGCACCGCCACCGCCGAGGACGGGAAGACGCAGGTGCCCTTCCTCGCCTCGCCCGACGGGGAGACGGCGACGCCGTTGGAGGCGATGCTGCCGGAGGAGCTGAAGAAGGCCGGTTACCGCGTCCTGAGTGCGCTCGCGCTCGCCGACGACTTCAGCGTGCTGGTGCAGGCCCAGGATGAGCAGGGCCAGCGCGTCCACCTGGTGCTGAGCCCGTGAGCCGTGTCCCGGCCAGCGTGACTTCCATGCTTCCACAAACAAGGACCTTCCTCGTGAAATCGAACCTCTCCCTCATCCGAGGGCTGATGATGGTGTTCATGGCCATCCTGGCGGGCTGCGGCGGTTGCCAGAGCAGCTCCTCGTCGTGCTCCCCCAGCCAGTACGGAACCAACGGCTGTGCCTGCAGGACGGACTCCGCCAGCTGCAACGCCGGGCTGGTCTGCCGCAGCGGCAACTGTGAGCCGTGTGGCAGCGAAGGCGGCGCTTGCTGCGTCAGCGCGGGCACCACGTCCTGCAGCGGCACGTTGACGTGTGTGATGGAGGCCGCGGGCGAGCGCTGCCGCAACTGCGGCGAGGTGGGCGAGGCGTGCTGCGTCTCGTCGGGGAACAGCCAGTTCTGCCGCGCGAGCGCCGTGTGTGTCAGCGGGAGCTGCCAGTCCGTGGCGGCGCACACCTGCGACCCGGACGGCACCGTGTACAGCGTGGGCATCCAGGACACGAACCTGTGCGCCCGGCGCGTGGTGGAGGTCCGCGCGAGCTCGCCCGCGAACGCGCTGCAGTGTGCCGCTGCCAGCGGGATGCTGGCGGCGGATGAGACTGTCTATGACATCCCCAACACACCCATCACCGACTACGAGCTGTGCCTGGAATCGGAGAGCCAGGGGCGGCGCACCACGAGCGTGCAGGCGTTCGAGGACTACAACGCGCTTCGCTGCGCGCGCTGGACGCGGTGTGGCGCCAGCGACCCGTGCACCAGCGTGACGCACGGGGCCTGCACGCCCTGAGGCAGGCAGGGGGGACGGATGCGGGGCGGAGCGCTCGGAGGGGGACGCTCCGCCCCGTGTCATGTCACGAGGCGCCTCGCCATGGGGCCCAGCGGAGCCGAGCGCGTCCGCTCGTCCGCCCGACAGGCACTCCGCCGTGACGCGGCGTGACGTGGACCCTGGACAGGCCGTGTCGTTCGTGATTGTTGGGAGTCAAATCATCTCCCTTCCGTCCTCGAAGGAAACGACATGCGCCGTCGCCTCGCCCTGCTCCTGATGTTGCTGCTGCCCCTGCCGGGGTTCGCGCTGAACGGAGGGCTGGGCGAGCCCCCAGCGGATGTGGACCGGCGCACGCCCATGGCGACGGCGGCGGGCTTCCTGGACGCGGCCCATGCGCGGGACGCGGCGCGCGCGCCCCACTACCTGTGGCTGTCCCACGTGCCGCCGGAGCAGCAGGCGGAAGAGGGCCTGCGGCTGGCGCGGCGGCTGGTGTTCGTGCTGGACCGGATGCTGTGGCTGGACTTCTCGAACATCAGCCAGAAGCCAGAGGGGGACCCGGCCGACCCTGTCTACGACTCGCTGGGACAGATTCCGCTGCCGCGCGGCGCGGTGGACATCCGCCTGCAGCGCGTGGAGAGCCCGGAGGGGCCCGTCTGGGTGGTGAGCGAGGACACGGTGCGCGCCATCGACACGCTCTTCACGGTGTACGGCTCGCCAGTGCTGGAGAAGCTGCCGCCGATGCTCTTCGTGCGGCCGGTGTGGGTGCTGGAGCTGTGGCAGTGGCTGGGCCTGGGGCTGCTGCTGGTGGCCGCGTGGCTGGCGGGCCGGCTGGGGG
>NZ_JAAIYB010000374.1 GCF_010894475.1 Myxococcus vastator | reverse complement strand
CGCCCCTCCCGCCGCCACCGCGGCGCTGGAGAAGGCCCGCGACGTGCCGGACTCGGCGAAGCTGGCGCGCAGCACGCAGGCCCTGGGCGGCATGCGCGAGGTGCTGCGCTCGGTGTTGGGGAAGGTGGAGGAGGCCCGGCGCACCAAGGACGTGGTGAAGCTCAACTGCGCCAACGAGAAGCTCACCCAAATCAAGGGCCTGCTGCGCATCTCCGAGCAGGCGGACGTGTCCCTCCAGGAGGCGGTGTCCCGCCAGGAGGCCTCGTCCAGCGAGCACGAATTCACCAAGGTGATGATCGCCCAGCAGAAGGTGGGACAGCTCCGCTCGGAGGCCGAGGAGTGCATCGGCCAGCTCGCCTTCCGCACCGATGAGAACCTCTTCGTGGAGGTGGAGGAGCCCAACAACCTCCCCGGAGGAGACCCCAGCCGTCCCCTCACGCCCGACATCGTCCTGGTGCGCCCACCGCCCGCCAGCCCCGTCCGGTAGCACCGCCAACAAACGTTCGGTCCGGCCTGACTCGCATGTTATGACGCCGCCGGCCGCAAGCACGAAAGGTGGGAGGAGCTGCGCCTCACACCTGGGAAGCCCTCCTGAGCCATGAAGCAACCCGCGACATTCTGGGGAGGACTGGGGGCGCTGGCGCTGCTCGCGCTGGGCGGCACGGCCTCCGCCCAGGGCATCGCGGCGCCTCCCACCGGGGGCAACGGCTTCAAGGTGGGCAACGGGCGGCTGCACCCCTACTTCGACCTGGAGACGCGGCTGGACAGCGGCGTGGGCTACTTCTCGCCCACCGGCAGCTCGGAGCCCAACAGCGACCCGGTGTCGGCCAACCTGGCGAGCGACGTGGCGCTGCGCTTCCGCCCTGGCTTCCGGCTGGAGATTCCGTCGTCCAACCTGGCGTTCAACCTGGGCGCCAACCTGGACTACGTGATGTACACGGGCCTGGTGACGAAGAACTCCAGCGCGGCCTCGCGCATGGAGGGCGCGGCGGACCTCAACGCGCACTTCAACCCGGACGCCCCGCTGTCGCTGGAGGTGTCGAACCAGTTCGCGCGCTCGGACCGCACGCGCACCGCGGCCGTGGGCGTGGGCGTGCTCAGCCTCTTCAATGAAGCGCGCGTGAAGGCCCCGTGGCGCCCCGGCGGCGGCGCGGTGGAGCTGACGCCCAGCGTGGCCTACGCGGTGGAGTTCTTCCAGCCGCTGAGCTCGGTGAGCCCCATTGGCTGCACCGAAAGCGTCTGCGACCCGGCCGCCGTGGAGCGCTTCGACTACGGCAACCTGCGCGTGGGCGCGGAGGGCCGCTGGCGCTTCCTGCCGAAGACGGCGGTGGTGCTGGACACGAACCTGGACGTGCGCAGCTACTTCAACGACGGCACGCCGGCGGCCTCCCTGCTGCGCGTCCTGGGCGGCGTGGCGGGCCTCGTGTCCCCCAAGGTGGCCGTCACGGCCAAGGCGGGCTGGGGCCAGAACTTCGGCAGCACCGGCGGTGGCACCTTCCTGGGGCAGTTGGAGGGCACCTACCTCTACAGCCCCACCCTGAGCTTCAAGGCGGGCTACCTGCGCGCCCTGGAGCCCGTGGCCGCCTACGGCGTCTTCACGGACAACCGGGGCTACGGCGAGGTGCGCGCCCTCTTCGGCGGCAAGCTGACGGTGGCCGGTGGGCTCGCGGTGGACTTCCTGCGCTTCGCCGGCGGCCGGAAGGACACCGTCGTCGGGGTGAATATCGGCCCGGAGTACCAGTTCTACCCCTGGCTGACGGGCGCGGCCGGCTACATGCTGGGCAGCCGCTCCTCCTCGGTGGATGGCGGCGGCCTCAACTACTCGCGGCACGAGGGGTACGCTCGCCTCTCCGTGGCGTACTGAGCGAGCGTCTGTCCCTCCTGGAGATGAACAGCTTCCGCGCCGCCCTCACCGTGCTGCCCCTGCTGACGCTGTCCGCCTGCTTCGGCACGTCACAGCGTCCGCCGCCGCCCGCCCCGACGCCCGCGGCGGAGGCCGAAGCCGCGCGCGCCACGGGCGGCAGGCTGGGCCCCGGGGACGTGGTGGAGGTGCGCGTCTTCCAGGAGCCCGAGCACTCCGGCACCTGGCGGCTGTCCGGCGAGGGCACCATCGACTACCCGCTGTGCGGCAAGGTGCCGCTGTCGGGGACGACGCCCAGCTCCGCGGCGGACCAGCTGCGCGACTGCCTGGCGCGCTACGTGCGCCGTCCGCAGGTGTCGGTGCTCATCCGCGAGTACAACTCGCAGAAGGTGTTCGTCTTCGGCGAGGTGCAGAAGCCGGGCACCTTCCCCGTGGACAACGAGATGTCCATCGTCCAGGCGATTACGCTGGCCGGCGGCTTCACCAAGCTGGCGGCGAAGAACAACACGCTGGTGACGCGCGTGGTGGACGGGCAGGAGCGCAAGATTCGCGTGCCCGTGGAGGACATCGGCGTGGGGCGGGAGAAGAACTTCATGCTCCAGCCCGGCGACATCGTCTTCGTGCCGGAGAGCTTCTTCTAGCCCGCCTGGGGCCTCAGCCGCGCGGAGGCTGTTCGCGCAGCCCGTCCACGAAGCGCTTCGCCTCGGACAGCAGCGCCGGGGCCAGCGCGGGCGCGGAGGCCAGCACGTCACCGCGCAGCACGTCGAAGGGCTCGCCGGAGATGTGGCGGATGACGCCGCCCGCCTCCTCCACCAGCAGCGAGCCCGCGGCGATGTCCCAGGGCTTCAAGCCGAACTCGAAGAAGCCGTCGAAGCGGCCCGCGGCCACGTAGGCCAGGTCCAGGGCGGCGCTGCCCGTGCGGCGCATGCCCTGCGCGTGGAGGATGAGTCGGCTGAAGAGGCCCACGGGCCCCTCCGGGCGCTCGCGCACGTCGTAGGGGAAGCCCGTGCAGAGCAGCGCCCGGTTGAGCGAGGCCACGGTGCTGGCGCGCAGCGGACGGCCGTTGAGCGTGGCGCCCTGCCCGCGCGCGGCGGAGAACAGCTCGTCCAGCATCGGGTCATAGACGACGCCGGCCAGCACGCCGCCGGGGCCCTCCACCGCCACGCTGACGCAGAAGTGCGGCACGCGGTGCGAGTAGTTGGTGGTGCCGTCCAGCGGGTCCACCAGCCAGCGCAGGCTGTCGGTGCCCTGCGTGGCGCCGCTCTCCTCCGCGAGGATGGCGTGGTCGGGGTGGCGCTCGCGAATGAAGGCCAGCAGCGCCTCCTCGGAGGCCTTGTCCGCGTCCGTCACCAGGTCGATGCCCCCCTTGAACTCGATGGTGCGCTCGTCCAGGAACCGGTCCGCGAGGATGCGGCCGGCGAGCCGGGCGCCCTCCTCGGCGGTGCGGCGCAGGCTGTCGGGCGAGTCCTGGGACATGACGCGCACTCCTCTACGGGGTGGGCTCGGCGAGCAGCGCCTCGAGCTCTGTCTGGTACTTCGCGAGGAACTCCTCGGCGAAGCCTTCATGAACGTGGCGCACCACGCCCTTGCGGTCGATGAAATACGTGGTGGGCATGCCCCGCACCTTGAGGGTGCGCTCGGCCACCTGGGCGTTCTGGTCCAGGAGGATGGGCAGCGTCACCTGCGTCTCCGCCAGGAAGGTGGGGATGGCGCGCGGGTCCTCGTCGATGTTGAGCGCGTAGACCTTCAGGCCCTGGGGCGCGTACTCGTTCGCGAGGTCCTGGTAGTAGGGCAGCGCGTCCTTGCAGGGCTCACACCAGGTGGCCCACACGTCGAGCACCACCACGCTGCCCCGGTCCGAGGCGATGTCATACGGCTCGCCGCCGGGGTAGCGCTTCACCTGGAAGGCCAGCGGCTGCGAGGCCCCCTGCCCCTCCGGCACGGGAGGCGGCATGGCGGGGCGGCTCGCGCAGCCGGACAGCGCGAGCGCTCCCACGACGACGGCGAATGGCAGGCGCGGCATGTCAGGCTCCCTTCCGCGCCCGGGCCGAGAGGGCCGCGAGCACCTTGTCGATGAAACCACCGAAGGCCCCGTTGCTCATCACCAGCAGCACGTCGCCGGGGCGGGCCTCGCGGGCGACCAGGTCCACCAGGGCCTGCACGTCCGTGGCGCCCTCGGCGGGGATGCCCTGGGCCTGCAGGTCGGTGACGAGCTTGCGCACGTCCAGCTCCTCGCCCACGGGCACCTTGTCGTGGCGCTCGGGCACCTTGAGGCTGGCGCGGGCCGCGCCGGTGAAGGCGTGGGCGTAGTCCTCCTGGTGGATGTTGCGCCGGCTGGTGTTGGAGCGCGGCTCGAAGACGGCCCACAGCCGCCGCTCCGGGTAGCGGTGGTGGACGGCGGCGATGGTCTCCCGCACCGCCGTCGGGTGGTGCGCGAAGTCGTCAATCACCATGACGCCGTCCGGCTCACCGCGAAGCTCCTGCCGGCGCTTCACGCCGCTGAAGGTGGCCAGCCCCTGGGCGACTTCGTCGAAGGTGAGCCCCAGGCCCTGCGCCGCGGCGATGACGGCCAGCGCGTTCTCCACGTTGTGCGCGCCGCCCATGGGGAGCCGCACCGTGCCCTGCACCTCGCCGCGCGCCACCACGTCGAAGCGGGCGCCGTCCGGGCCGAAGGACAGGCCGCGCGGCGTGTAGTCCGCGTCCGCGCCCTCCTTCGCGACGTACGTCACCACGCGCCCCGGGCAGCCCTCGCGCGCCAGCTTCACCGCGTTGGGGTAGGCGGCGCAGACGACGAGCTGCCCGTCCTGGGGGATGAGCCGGACGAACTTCTCGAAGGTCGCCTCGTAGTGCGGCAAGTCTCGGAAGATGTCCGCGTGGTCGAACTCCACGCTGGTGAGGATGGCGGTGCGCGGCCGGTAGTGGAGGAACTTGGAGCCCTTGTCCCAGTACGCGGTGTCGTACTCGTCGCCCTCGACGACGAAGTGCGGCCCCTTCCCCACGCGGTAGTTGCCCGCGTAGTTCTGCGTGACGCCGCCCACGAGGAAGGACGGGTCCTTGCCCGCCGCCACCAGCACGTGGGCCATGAGCGAGGACGTCGTCGTCTTCCCGTGCGTGCCGGCCACGACGACGGAGTGCGCGCGGTCCAGGAAGAGCGAGCCCAGCGCGGCGGGGAAGCTCATCTGCTTCAGGCCGCGCTCGCGCACGGCGGTGGCCTCGGGGTTCACCCGGCGGATGACGTTGCCGATGATGACGAGGTCCGGCTTCGCCGCGTCCAGGTTCTCCGGACGGTACGGCGTGGAGGCGGGGATGCCCCACGTCCGGAGCATGTCGCTCATGGGCGGGTAGACATTCTCGTCGCTGCCGGTGACGTCGTAGCCGGCGGCCTTGAGCATGCCGGCGAAGGAGCCCATGCCCGTGCCCGCCACGCCCACCAGGTGGATGCGGCGCACGCTGCCAGGTTCGAGGGTGTCGAGGACGTTTCCGTTGTCGTCAGCCATGGTGTCCCTGCTTCGTTTCAGTGAGCTCGAGCGCCTCCACGACGAAGTCATGGAAGAGCGGTCGAAAATCCCGGATGCGCGTTTCCTGGCGGCCGTGGGCCACGCGGTTCGTCACCAGCGCCACCACCAGCGAGCGGCGCAGGTCCACCCAGAGGCTGGTGCCGGTGAAGCCCAGGTGCCCCACCGCGCCCGGCGGGGTGTCGCCGATGTAGTGCCCGGCGCTGGACACGCCCTCGGAGGGCGAGTCGAAGCCCATGGAGCGGGTGCTGGCCTGCACCTTCGGGTCCGTGGCCAGCGCGCGGTGCCACAGCGGCCCCGGCGCGATGATGGCCCCGCCCGCGCAGCCGTCCAGCACGGCCTGGCCGAAGCGGGCCACGTCCACGGCGGTGCCGAAGAGGCCCGCGTGGCCGGCGACGCCGTCCATCACCCAGGCGTTGTCGTCATCCACCTCGCCTGGGCGCGTGGGCTGGGTGGGCACGTCCTTCCACAGCGTCTCCTGTCCCGGAGCGGGCTCGCGCGGGCGGGTGGCGCCGGTGGGCGCGGGCATGGCGTCCGCGGGGAAGTCGGTGAGGCGGTGGAAGCGGGCGCCGAGGCCCAGCGGCTCGGCGACGTGGCGGGAGAAGAGCGTGTCCAGCGGAGCGTCCGCGGCCCGCGAGAGGATTTCGCCCAGGAGGATGAAGCCCACGTCGCTGTAGGCGGCGCGCGTCCTGGGCTCGGCGGCGAGCGGCGTGGCGGCGGCGGCCTGGATGACCTCGTCACGGACGCGGGCGCGCAGGGCGGAGGGACAGTCCGCGTCCAGCAGCTCGGGGTGCGCGGTGAGCGCCTGCGCGAAGAAGGGCACGAAGGGCGGCAGGCCGGAGCGGTGGTAGAGCAGGTCCGCCACGGTGACGCCCGCGTCGCCCACGGGCGTGCCCGGGAAGTAGCGGGAGACCAGCGTCTCCGGGCCCACCTTCCCTTCCGTCCAGAGGCGGAGGAAGAGCGAGGTGGTGCTGATGACCTTGGTGAGCGACGCCAGGTCGAAGCGCGTGTCGCCGGAGACGTTGCCCGCGACGCCGCCGAACACCTGGACGCCCCGGTGCAGGACGACGGCCTGGGCCGAGGGGAAGACGCCCAGGGCACAGGCGTCATCGAGGACCTTCTGCAGAATCGCGATGGGGTGGGTACCGCCACTCATGCGCGCACGGCTCCTTCGAGGAAGGTGAGGCACGCGGCGTCCGCGTCCAGGCGGACCTGGGTGCCGAGCGCCACGGGGTAGTTGAGGTCACCGTGGCCAATGGGGAAGCCCGCGGCGCAGGGAAGACCCGCCTCGCGCGCGAGCTCACGGAGCACGTCGGCGCTGGAGTAGTCCGCGCCCTTCTCCTCGCAGCCCGTGAAGTCGCCCAGGACGATGCCGCGCACGCGGGAGAAGACGCCCGCCAGGCGCAGGTGGGTCCACATGCGGTCAAGGCGGTACGGGCGCTCGGTGACATCCTCCAGCAGCAGCACCGCGCCGTCGAGCGGCGGCAGGTACGAGGTGCCGATGAGGCGCGACAGCACGGACAGGTTGCCCCCCACGAGGTGCCCCTCCGCCATGCCGGGCACGTAGGTGGCCGAGCCCGTCAGCGGGGGCGGCGCCTCGGGGGACTCGAGGAGGCGGAACAGGTACTCGCGCACCGCGGGAGGCTGCCGGCCGAGCTGCGTGAGGACGGGCCCGTGGAAGGAGACGCGCCCCAGCGCCTGGAGCGCCCCGTGCACGGAGGTGAGGTCGGAGAAGCCGACGAAGGCCGCGTGCGAGGCGTCCGCGAAGGGGAGGTCCGGCAGGAGCCGGGCGCTGCCGTAGCCGCCGCGAGCGCTGAAGATGGCGCGGGCGTCCCGGTCCAGCAGGGCGCGCGACAGCTCGCCGCCCCGGCGCGCGTCGTCACCGGCGAGGTAGCGGTGGGCGGAGAAGAGGTCGGGGCCGTGGAGGGGGCTGTAGCGCTCGGCGATGACGGCCAGTCCGGCCTCGAAGCTGGGACGGTCGAAGGGCCCGGAGGGGGCGACGACATGCACGGCGTCGCGAGGACGGAGCGGAAGGGGCTTGAGCCAGCGCACGGTGCGCTTCATAGCACCCGGGGCTCGGGCGGCACGGTGATTCGCGGCCCGGACGGGCGAAGCGTTGAGTTCCCCCGTCCGTCGGGACACGGACACTGCGACCGCCTGGCGTCCCCGCCCCTACCCTGCCGAGCGCTCCAGGACGGCCGCGAAGAAGGCGTCCGTGCCATGCCGGTGCGGCGCGACGAAGAGGAACCCGTCGCGGAGGCACGCGTCGGGGAGCCACCCCGCCCCGGGCCGCACGAGGTGGAAGTCCGGGCGAGACGCCAGGAAGGCGGCGACGACGTCCTCGTTCTCCGCGCGGTTGACGGTGCAGGTGGCGTAGACGAGCCGCCCGCCGGGGCGCACCAGGCGGGCCCCGCGCTGGAGGATGTCCTGCTGGAGCGCCGGGAACCGGGTGAGCACCTCGGGCTGGATGCGGAAGCGCTGGTCGGGGCCCCGGCGCAGGGAGCCCAGCTCCGAGCACGGGGCGTCCACGAGCACCCGGTCCGCGTCGAGGTGCTCGGGGAGGCTCCGGAGCACCTGGACCCGGGTGAGGTGCGCGCGGGCGGAGCGCTGGAGGAGCCGGTCGAGCCGCTCGGGGTCCGGGTCATAGGCCAGGAGCCGCCCCGAGTCCTTCATGTCCGCGCCCAGTTGGAGCGTCTTCCCGCCCGCGCCGGCACAGAGGTCCAGCACCGTCTCTCCAGGCTGGGCGCCCACGAGGAGCCCCAGGAGCTGGCTGCCCTCGTCCTGGACCTCGAACAGGCCCTCCTGGAGGGCGCGGAGCCCGTAGAGGTTGGGCCGGGGCCCTTCGACATGGAGCGCCAGCGGGCTCCAGGGGCCGGGGCGCGTCTCGACGCCCTCGGAGCGAAGCCGCTCGGCGAGGGCCTCCCGGGAGGTGCGCAGGACGTTGGCCCGGAGGGTGATGGGGCCCGGGACGTTCAGGTGGGCGCAGAAGTCGTCGGCCTCGGGCCCGAGCTCCCGGGTGAAGTGGGCGGCGAGCCAGTCCGGCAGGGAGGCCCGGAGCGCGAGGGAGGGGGGCGGAGCTGTGT
>NZ_JAAIYB010000373.1 GCF_010894475.1 Myxococcus vastator | reverse complement strand
CGGGGACGGTGGATGGGCGGGCCGTGCGCTGGCTGCGGCCCGAGGACGAGGCCGTGTACCTGGCGTTGCATGCGAGCAACCACGCGTTGCAGCGGCTGGCGTGGCTCTTCGACTTGAAGCTGCTGGCGCTGGCGGACACGCGGCTGGACTGGCGGATGGTGGTGGAGCGGGCACGCGGCACGGCCTTCCCACATGCGGCCTGGTATGCGTGGGCCGCGGCGCGGCGGCTGCTGGCGGCGCCGGTGCCGGACGAGGCGCTGGCGGCGCTGGCTCCGCCTCGCTGGCAGCAAGTGCTCGCACGGCGTTTTTTCTCCGACGCGCGGCTGCTGGAGGCGTCGCTGCTGGATAGCCGGGCTGGGTGGATGGCGGCGAAGCTGCTGCTAGCGCCACGGATGGGCTCCGTGGCGCGGTATGGCGTCCGGCGAGCACGGAACGCCGTGCGGGCGAGGCTGCGCCGTCCAGGCTGAGCTGGGTGCGCGGCATGCCTCAGCCGTAGCCAGCCAGCCAGGCCATCGCTAGCGCGCCAGGCAGTGCCTTCGTCTTCATGCGAGCCTGCCTCATGAGGGCGAGGCCACTCCTCCCGCCGTGTCGATTTTCTTGAGGCCGTGTCGATCCGCGTTCGGCTGATTCGTCGCTATTTCAGAACGGGGCGGTGCCCCAACCGAAAGGACGATGCGATGAAGGTCATGGTGCTTGTGAAGGCGACGAAGAACTCCGAGGCCGGTGTGATGCCCAGCGAGAAGATGTTCGCGGACATGGGCAAGTTCAACGAGGAGCTGGTGAAGGCCGGGGTGATGCTCGATGGAGATGGCCTCAGGCCGAGCAGTGCCGGCAAGCGCATCCGGTTCTCGAACGGAACCAGGCGCGTCATCGACGGCCCCTTCACCGAGACGAAGGAACTCGTGGCCGGCTACTGGATCTGGCAGGTGAAGTCGATGGAGGAGGCGATGGAGTGGGCGCGCCGTTGCCCGGACCCGATGCCTGGCGAGGAGTCGGACCTGGAAATCCGTCCCTTCTACGAGCTGGCCGACTTCGGCGCCGAGTTCACGCCGGAGCTGCGCGCCCAGGAGGAGAAGCTGCGCGCCGAAATGGACCAGCGTCGCGGCTCCTGATGCGGGGGGCGGAAGCGGGGCGGTGGAGCGACACCGCTCCACGCCCCTGCCTCGCTCACCTCACGGGCACAGCGGGCTGTCGCCCAGGCCTGGCGCACAGCCTTGGCCCACGCAGTACTTCGGTCCGCTGTCGTGAACCTGCTGGCCGGCCGAGTCGCGGGGCACCTCCACGGTGCAGCGGCCGTCGGCCCGGTTTCCGGACGGGTCCTCCACCACGTAGTGCACCGTGTAGACGCGGCCGTCCCCGGCGTCGTCGCGTTCGGCGCGGAGCTGGACGGAGCTGGCGTTCACCCGCACGTCGATGTCGTCGCAGGTAGCGCCGTCGCAGATGCCCGCGACGTCCTCGGACTCATCCGACGTCACCCGGACGATGCGGCCGTACTGAGCCAGCGGCAGCTCACCCATGCACGCGTCCTTCGCTGGCGCCGCGCACTCGGCCAGCGTCACCGTGCGGTACTGGTGGTCCGCCGGCCACAGCCGCTTGCCCAGGGACGCGCCGGGCACGGGCGCCCGCGTGTCCCGCACCGTCACGGAGAAGGCGCAGCCGCACGCGTTGCCGGAGCCATCCACCGCGTTGCAGTCCACCACCGAGCGTCCCAGCGGGAACCGGGAGCCCTCCGGCGGCGTGCACGTCACCGACACCGGCCCGCAGTTGTCCTCCGCCTGGGCGTTGTAGGTGGCGTTCGCGCCCCCCGCCACGCACTCCAGCACCTGCGGCGCGGGGCAGACGATGGACGGCAGCGTCGTGTCCACCACCTTCACCGTGGCCTCGCACACCGCGCTGTCCTCGCCGTCGTGAGCCGTCAGCGTCACGGCATGCCGCCCCAGGCCGAAGGGCCCGGGCGCCGTCTGCGTCAGCGTGAGGGGGCCCGGCTGTCCGTCCGGGTCATGGCTGCCATGGTCCACGCTGGCTGACGCGCGGCACTGCGCGTCCGCCTCCACGACGACGTCCCGGCACAGCGCCACCGGAGGCTCGTTGGGCGCGCACGCCAGCTTCAGCTGCGCCGACGTGACGTTGTTGTCCTCGCGGCACTCCAGCTCGCGCCCGGTGCCGGTGCCGTCATCATCCACCACCGCGTAGACGAGCACCCAGCCGCTCTCGATGGCGTCGAGCGGGAGCTCCACGGACGCCTCCGCGCCCGCCTCCAGCGTGTGGGGCACGGTGGCCACGCCCAGCAGCGTGCCGCCTTCGCCCACCGCGTCCTGGTAGAAGGCCACCTGGACGCCCGCCGACGCCGCCGAGTCACCCGGGTTGCGGACCCGCGCGCCGAGCGTCACCGCGCCCTCGCCCGTGCACGTGGCCGTCACCTGACCGATGGCGAGGTCCGGCGCCGCGAAGGGCCGCACGGTGCCCGTGCCCTGGCTGTTGGTGCGGAAGGTGTTGAGCCCCGGCGCCAGCCAGTTGCTCACCGGGCGCGCGGGCAGGGTGCCGTCGTCATTCACGTTGGTGACGGAGTAGGCGTGCTGGTTCCAGATGCGCCGCGTGTTCACCCAGCCGTCCTTGCGGTCCCGGTACACGCGGATGCCATGGAAGCCGCCGTAGCCACAGGCCGTGTTCTGCGCGACGACGATTTCGGCGTTGCCGTCACCGTCCACGTCCGCGACCACCGGATTCTCATACGCGGTGCACGAGCTGTGCGGTGCCTCGAAGCGGACCTGCCCCGTCACGCCGTCGTAGATGCGCAGCGCCGTCTCGTCCGCGTAGACGACCTCGGCGCGGCCGTCGCCCTCGAAGTCGAAGGTGGAGGAGCCGGTGCGGTTGGAGCTGTGGTCCTGCGTGGGGCTCAGCCACTTCACCGCGCCGTTCGGCTCGAACACGGCGTAGTGGGACGCGCCCGCCACGCCAATCTCCGGCTGCCCGTCTCCGTCGAAGTCCGCGATGTTCGGCGGTCCGCCCACGCCGCCGCCCAGGTGCCGCACGGTCCACTTCACCTGGCAGTTCGCGTCCATCAAGGACACGTGGCCGTCCCACACCACGACGATTTCGCCCTCGGGGTCCGCGTCGAAGTTGCCCACGCCCGAAAGCCCGTGGCCCAGCTCCGCCGCCTTGCACTCGAGCGTGCCGTCATGCCGGTAGATGGCGCGGCCGTTCACCACCTCCTGGAGCCCGTCCCCGTCCAGGTCCACCGCGAACGCCAGCGGCCCGGTGTCGTTGGCCGGGCTGCCCACGCCGTCGCTGCCCACCCACCGGAGCGTCCCGCTGCTGTCGTAGACGTGGTTGCCGGCGATGATTTCCACCGCGCCATCCCCGTCCAGGTCGGCCAGGGACACGCCGCCCCAGTCGAGCGGGGGCCCGTCCGCGCGGAACTTGAAGGCGCCGGTGTGCTCGAAGCAGATGATGCCCCGGGCGCTCTCCGGCACGGTGCACAGCTCCACCTCGCCGTCTCCGTCAAGGTCGCCCGCCGCGACGCTGGCCGAGCCCCGGGTGCGGTGCGCCGGGTCCGTCACCGCCCACAGGTCCGCGCCGTCCGAGCCGCTGATGGCGCGCAGCACGCCATTCGTCTTGAAGTTCCAGCCCTCGAAGCTGTTGAACACCACGTCGGGGACGCCATCCGCGTTGACGTCCACCACCACGGGCGTGGCCTGCGCGTTGGTGTGGGTGGGCATCAAGGGACTGGCCGTCCACGCCCACTCCACCTCGGGCTCGAAGTGGGGCTCGAAGGGCGGCCGCACCTCGCACCGGGCCTCCGACTCCACCGCCGTGGTGTTGTCGAATGCCGGGGGTTCCTCGGGGGTCGTGCCAGTGCACGCCACCCATCCGAGCGCTCCGAGCGTGAGCCAACGTCCCGGACGCCCGTCCGACCAGCCCTGCTGCGACATGCCGCCTCCAAGAAAGCCTGCCCGGCCCGCGACGTACCGGGCGCCCAGGTATTCACTCAAACGGGTTTGCGGACCCACCCTGGAAGGCCGGCCCGTGTCGGGTGTTCACCGATGGCGCCTGGGAGTGACGGGTGCTTCACACAGGGCGTGACGTCATCCGGGCGTTGCAGGCCATGCGTCCGGACCGTTAAAGGGGGGCCCCATGTCCGCCAGTCTGCTCGACACCTTCCGAGTGCTCTCCTCGTTCGACCCGCCACGTGGCGCGCTGCGGGGGGCGCCCTGGGAGGAGTACGTGGACTGGGCCATCACCCAGGGCCTGGCGCCCCTGGCCGCCTACAACCTGGAGTACCGGCTGGGCGCGGGCAACGCGCCGGAGTGGGCGCGGGACAAGCTGCTCAGCATCTACCAGGGCTCCGTCAACGACAACGTGATGAAGCTCGTGAACTTCAAGCGCATCGTGGGCGCGCTGGAGGGCCGCAAGCTGGTGATGATGGGGGGCGCGTCCTTCGCGGACTCGCTCTATCCGCACGTGGGCTTCCGCCCCGTGCCGGAGCTGCAGCTCCTGATGAAGCGCCTGGACGTGGACGGCTTCTCGGGCTTCCTGTCCCACCACGAGTTCGCTCCAGAACCCGACACGGAGCACAGCGGCGCCGCGAAGGTGGTGTCCGACGGGCGCACCGTCATCCTGCTCTATTCGGACATGCTGGGCCCCCAGCGCCGCGAGCAGACGGCGGGTATCATCGAGCGGGCCAGGCCCATGCGCGTGTACGGCGCCTCGCTCTACCGCCCGGAGCTGGAGGACGCGGTGCTGCTGGTAGCGCTGGAGCACGCGCGCCACGGGTACGCGGTGCCGTGGCTGTCCTTCATCGACCTGCGCGAGCTCGTCACCGGGGCGAAGTGGATGGGCGGGGTGTACTCGCGTCCGCTGGACGTGCCGGTGCTGCGGGCCCGGGCCGCGGAGTGGCGCCTGGAGCGGGCGCTCTACACGTCCCTGTCCATTGTCGCGCGCTTGTTCCCGGACGCCGCCGCGGACGCCACCGCCGCGCTGCCGCCGCTGCGCAGGGCGACGCGGGAGCTGCTGGAGCGGACGGTGGTGGGTCCTGTATGCACCCCTGGCCGGACCTCGGCCCTGAAGGGCATGGAGCGGGTTCGTCGCCTGCTCACGGGCCAGTAAGCCTGGCTGCTTGCGGGGTAGCACCCGCGATGGGGTGGGCTTCCTTTCGGACTCCCTCCCGGCGTATGAGTCCCTACAAGAGACATTCACTGGGGCTCCTTCAATGCGTATTGCCATCATCGGAACCGGCTACGTCGGCCTGGTCGCGGGGACCTGCTTCGCGGACTCGGGCAACGACGTCACGTGCGTGGACATCGACGAGCGGAAGATCCGCATGCTCCAGGCGGGCGAGGTGCCCATCTACGAGCCCGGCCTGGAGGAGCTCATCAAGAAGAACGTGCGCGAGAAGCGCCTGTTCTTCACCCGGGACCTGACGGAGGCCGTCACCCACGCCCAGGTCGTCTTCATCGCGGTGGGCACGCCCGAGGGTGAGAGCGGCGACGCTGACCTCCAGTACGTGCTGGCCGCCGCCGAGCAGATTGGCAAGGCGATGAAGCAGTACACGGTGGTGGTGGACAAGAGCACCGTGCCGGTGGGCACCGCGGACAAGGTGCGCGAGGCCATCCGCAAGGTGACGGACATCGAGTTCGACGTCGTCTCCAACCCGGAGTTCCTCAAGGAAGGCGCCGCGCTGGACGACTTCCTCAAGCCCGACCGCGTCGTCATCGGCGTGGACTCCGAGCGCGCCCGCAAGGTGATGGCGGACCTGTACTCGCCCTTCGTGCGCACCGAGAACCCGGTGCTGTTCATGGACACGCGCTCGGCGGAGCTGACGAAGTACGCGGCCAACGCGATGCTGGCCACGCGCATCTCCTTCATGAACGACATCGCCGCGCTCTGCGAGAAGGTGGGCGCGGACGTGGACTTCGTGCGCAAGGGCCTGGGTTCGGACAAGCGCATCGGCTATCCGTTCCTCTTCCCGGGCGTGGGCTACGGCGGCTCCTGCTTCCCCAAGGACGTGAAGGCGCTGGTGGCCACGGCGCGTGACTACGGCCTGGAGCTGGACTTGCTGCGCGCGGTGGAGCGCACCAACGAGCGCCAGAAGAAGCTGCTGGTGAACAAGGCCGCCAGGCACTACGGCTCGCTGGAGGGCCGCAAGTTCGGCGTGTGGGGTCTGGCCTTCAAGCCGAAGACGGACGACATGCGCGAGGCGCCGTCCATCGAGGTCATCGAGGGCCTCATCGGCAAGGGCGCCCAGGTGATTGCGCACGACCCGGTGTCTCCGCACACGGCCAGGCGCGTCTTCGGGGAGCGCATCCGCTACGCCTCCGTGCCCTACGAGGCGCTGGAGGGCGTGGACGGCCTCTTCGTGGTGACGGAGTGGAACGAGTTCCGCCACCCGGACTTCGAGCGCATGAAGGCGCTGATGAAGTCGCCCGTCGTGTTCGACGGCCGCAACGTGTACGACCCCTCGCGCATGCGTGAGCTGGGCTTCACGTACTACGGAATCGGCCGGAGGTAGCGGTGAGCGGGGGCGGGGCGCTCGACGCACTGACGGGGCTGCGCTTCGTCGCCGCCCTGCACGTCGTGTTGTTCCACTTCGCGGCGCCGTGCCTGGGCACGGCGCCGGAAGCGCTGCGCGCCTGGGTGGGCGCGGGCTACGCCGCCGTGGGCGTCTTCTTCGTCCTGTCCGGCTTCGTGCTCGCATGGAACTACCTGGACGCGGACGGGCGCATGGAGACGTCGCCCAGGGCCTTCTGGGCCGCGCGCGTCGCCCGCGTGTACCCCGTCTACGTGCTGACGTTCCTCCTGTCCGCGCCCACCACCATCGCCGCGTCCGTGGCGGCCAACGGCTGGCAGGTGGCCACAGCGAAGCTCGCGGTGGGCGGGGCGGTGGCGCTGGCGCTGCTGCAGGCCTGGGTGCCCCGGCTGGCGCTGTACTGGAATCCGCCGGGCTGGTCCGTGGCGGTGGAGGCCTGCTTCTACGGCCTCTTTCCCTGGCTGGCGAAGGGGCTGCCCCGGCTCAAGCCCGCGTGGCTCCCCATGGCCCTGGGCGGCGCATGGGTGCTGGGGTTGCTGCCGTCGCTGCTGTACCTGGCGCTGTTGCCGGACGGTCCGGGGCCCGTGGAGGTGTATGCGTCGGGGCCCTGGCTGATGGCGCTCAAGTTCAACCCGCTGGCGCGGCTGCCGGAGTTCCTCTTCGGCGTCCTGCTGGGCTGGTGCTTCGTGCGCGAGCGCGCGGCGGGTGGGGTGAAGGGCTCCGGCGCGGTGCTGGCGGCGCTGGGCACGGCGCTGCTGGTGGCGGCGGGCGCGGCGGGCTCGCGGGTGCCCTATCCGCTGATGCACAACGCCCTGTTGGCCCCCGCGTCGGGGCTGCTGGTGTATGGGCTTGCGCGGGGCGGAGGCGCCGTGGGCTGGCTGCTCTCACGTCCCACGCTCGTGAAGCTGGGGGGCGCCAGCTACGCGCTCTACCTGCTCCAGTACCCGGTGTCGGAGGCGGCCAAGGGCCTGGGGGACCTGGTGTCGCCCTGGGTGGAGCTGCGCACGCCTCAAGGGCTGCTGGCCACCTTGTTGCTGCTGGGCGTGCCCGCGTCGCTGTGGGTGCACCGCTTCGTGGAGGCACCGCTGCGCTCACGCGTCCGCGCCGCGCTGACGCCCTGGGTGGACGGTGCGCCGCGCGAGCCCGCGAAGCCGGTGGTGTCTGGGACCTGAGCGGCCTCAGCGCGAGATGCCGCAGGCGCGCTTGCCTTCCTCGGTCTCGATGGCGCGGCAGTCGCAGCCGTCCAGGCGCTCCTCGCACACGGCCTCATCCTCCGCGGTGGGCTCCACGCGGTTCTCCTCCTGGGCGGCGCGACGGAGGCACAGCTCCTTCTCCACCGAGTTGATGGAGCAGTCGCACAGCTTCTCGGACAGCTCGCGGCAGGCACCCTTGCAGCCGGTGAGGCCGGACAGGGCGGAACAAAGGAGGGCGGCGGTGACGATGAAGCGGCGCATGGCTGCGGCGAACATGCCAGAAGGTCCCCTGGATGCAAGCTGGCTTCGAGCCCTTCGTGCCTGGGCGGATGCTAGGGTCGCCCGGCTGCTCCACACCTGGGGGAAACGCCACACATGTTGTCACTCGTCGCCGCTGCGTTGCTGGCCACCGCGTCCACTTCGACGTCCCACTCGCTCCTGACGCCCGTGGCCGAGCGGCCCGTTTCCGCCCGGCTCCTCGCCCAGGCTCCGGCGGAGGAGACGCCAGACGTGTCCGGGACGCCCACGCCGCCGCCCCTGCCGGAGGACCTGGACGCCCGCGCCCGGGAGCTGACGCAGCGGATCGCCATGCTCCAGAGCGAGATTCGCTCCATCGACACGAACTGGCCCGCGGGTTCGCTGGTGATGGCGTACTCCGGCTACGTGCTATCCCCGCTGCTGCTGCTGGGCATCCCGCTCATCGTCGTCGGGATGGGGACGTCCGAGGACAACGCCGGCACCTTGCTGGGCCTGGGGG
>NZ_JAAIYB010000372.1 GCF_010894475.1 Myxococcus vastator | reverse complement strand
GTATTGAAATCCGTCGCGTAGACCCGCCCGCCCAGCAACTCCCCCAGCGGAGGCAAGGGCTGCTTCGCGCTCGCCAGTGCCGCTCGCCGTCTCGCCACGATGAAGTCCACGGCCTCGCGGCCTTCATTCGGTGACTTGAGCAGACGCGTCAGTTGGGTGTCGCCATCGAGCGTGCACAACGGCGGCCTCAGTTCCTCGGACCGCGTTGACACCCCTGCTCGTTCGGGAACGGCCCGTGGCAAGCACCACGCAATGGTCTCCGCCAGCCGCAGCATGAACTCATTCGCCATCCCCGGAGGGTACATGAGGAACGGAAGCCGCGGCGAGGGCGTGGGGGAGCCTCAAGGCTTCGCCTCCGCCGTCAGCGTCCCGGGGAAGGATGCAGCGACATCGAGACTGGCTCGATTGCGTCCTCCGCCCATTCCGGGCGTCACGAAACCAGGCGGAGGCGCATGACGAGGCGGCCTATGCGCCCGTCGCCGTCGGCTCATCCAGGATGGGCACGAAGCCGCCATGGGTCCGGCGGCCCTCGTCGTAGGGCACGTTGTCCGGGTGCATGCGCGAATCGGCCATGGCCTTCCCCCACCCCGCGTCGCGAGCCGCCTTCGACGGCCACTCAACCCAGGCGAAGACGACCTGCTCCTCCGCGGTGGCCTTCACCGCGCCCTTGAAGTCAGTGAGCTTTCCGTCGGGGAGGTCATCTCCCCACGCGTCGACGACGCGCATGGCGCCATGCTCCAGCAGCACCGCCGCGAGACGGGACGCGATGGCATGGTAGGCCTCCTTGTTCCCAACCGGGACCGGCACGAGCGAACCATCGACATAGCCCGGCCTCCCCGCTCCGCGCTCGTGGAGGTCGGGGACGAAGCCGCCGACGATCATCCGCTTCCCATCAAAGGGCATGTGCGCGCCCAGCGCCTCCATCCGCGGGTCGCGGTACGCCTTCGCGTTCGCTTCGTCCCGCACCGCCTTGCTGGGGTACTCAATCCAGGAGAAGACGATGACCTCCTCAGGCTCGGCCTTCACCGCGCGCCGGAGGTCGGTGACCTTTCCCTCGGGGACATCGTCTCCCCAGCACTCAACGAAGCGCGTCGCACCAAACTCCCTGTACAGCGGCGCCGCGGCGAGAGCCGCCTGCCGATACGCTTCCTTGTTCGCCGCGGGTACTGCGACCACGAATCCATCGATATAGGCCATGGCAACGCTCCAGTCAGGCATCCCTGCTTTGACAAGAAGGGTTGATATCAACATAATCATCCCTGTCAATGTCCAGAGCCGTCCCATTCGCCACGACGCTTCACGTCCGAGACCACTGCCTTTGCCTCGCGGTCCAGCAGGCCGCGCGCGCCCTGGCGCGGCGCTTCGATGAAGCCCTGCGCCCCGTGGGCCTCACGCACGGACAGTTCTCACTGCTGATGTCGCTCAATCGCCCCCAGCCGCCGTCCATCGGACCGGTCGCGGAGCTCCTGGCGATGGACCGGACCACGCTGACGGCCAACCTGAAGCCGCTCGAAAGGCGCGGGCTGGTGAAGACCACCGTCGACCCGGCCGACCGCCGCGGGCGATTGCTGACGCTGACGGACGCAGGGCTCCAGCTCCTTCAAGCCGCGCTGCCCCACTGGGAGCGGATGAACGAGGAGACGGAGCGACTGCTGGCGCGGACCGACGTCGACGCCCTTCGCGCTGGACTGCGGGCGCTGTCCTGAGTCCGCGCGTCCAACCTTCGGAGCGCCGGCGGTGTGCGCCGCCCGTTCTGCTATAGGGGGGCCCGTGAGCATCGCGACCCACGAAGAAGGCCCGCTGCGGGGGCCGAGCTTCTTCTTCAACCGCACGGCGCTCCGCTCGCTCGCGCTGGCCCATCGCGCCAGCTACGGCGCGGCGCGGCCTCATCCCCACGCCGTCATCGATGGCTTCCTGGGGGAGCCGCTGGCGTCCGAGCTGGCCGGCGTCTTCCCGGGCGCGACCCAGGCCAGTTGGAAGCGACGCGACCACCCCGAGCAGGCGACTCGGCTGGGACAGCTTCAGCGCAAGGCCTTTGAAGACGTCCCCGGAGCGCTCCGGCACCTGCTCTCGGAGTTCTCCGGCATGGCGTTCATCGACTTCCTGGAGTCGCTCACCGGAGTGCAAGGGCTCATCCCGGATCCACACTTCCGGGGCGCCGGGCTGCACCTCACGTTGCGTGGGGGGCACCTGGCGCTGCACGCCGACTTCAACCGAGATCGCTTCCGCGCGCTCTCACGCCGGCTCACCGTCCTCTACTACCTGAACCCCGGGTGGGAGCCCGCCTGGGGAGGCGACCTCGAGCTGTGGAGCGCGGACCTCTCCCGGTGTGAGACGCGAATCGCGCCGCTCCTGGATCGCCTGGTCGTGATGGCCCACGGCGACGACCACTGGCACGGCCACCCCACCGCGCTGGAGTGCCCCGAGGGGCGGGGTCGCGCCGCGGTCGCGGCCTACTTCTACACCGCGGAGGAAGCCCCCAACGCGCCGGAGCCCCACAGCGCCCTCTGGGCGCCACCGCGGCCGTAGCGCACGCGTCGACACGCGGTACGGCGCCCCACGCGGACGCCCCTCCGTCAGGCCGCAGGAGCCACGGCCTTCCCAGCGGCGTCCGTATGCGTGAAGCGGTCCTTGAGACGCAGCAAGGGCTTCTCGAAGAAGCGCCACGAGACGAGCGTGAGCGCCAGCAGTACCGCGTACTCGAACACGATGCCCAGCGCGGTGGCGACGAAGGTCGAAGGAATGAAGCGGGAGAACAGCGGCCGCGTGTAATGACCGCCAGCGGGGATGACGAGCGCGTGGAAGAGGTAGAGCCCATAACTCACCTGCCCCACGAAGCGCAGCGGCCGCCACTGCAACACGGCTTGAAGCACCCACGCGCGCCCGGAGAGCACCCACCCCAGCAGGCCCGCGAAGCCCACCGCCCACAGCGTGTACAGGCCCGCCACCATCAGCGCACGAACCTGAGTGCCGCCCGGCCCCGTGAGCGCCGTTGCCATGTGGATGGCGGCCCCCTCGCCGAAGAAGACGAGGGACAGCCCGAAGGCCACGAGCAGCGCGGGCACCGCGAGCCGCGCGCCCCACCGCGCCAGGCCATCCACCGTGACGCGGCCATCCACCACGCCCAGCGCCAGCAGCCCCCCGAGCGCCAGTCCATCCAGACGGAACAGCGTGAAGGTGTAGACCTGGATGGGCGCCGCGCCCGCCCACAAGGCCGCGAGGCGCGCCACGGGCGACAGCAGCACGCACGCCCACAGGAGCGCGCGGAGCTGCCCGTTCCGGAGGAAGAACACGAGCAGCGGCCACACCAGGTAGAACTGCTCTTCGATGGCCAGGGACCACGTCACGTTGATGGGCGCGGGACCGAAGTCCGCCATCCAGAGGTTCTGCAGATACAGCGCGTAGGTCGTCCAGGCGTAGCGCTGCGTGTCGAAGGCCAGGGCTGGCAGCAGCCGCCCCATGACGCCAAACGTGAAGACCAGCACCAGGAAGTACAAGGGCCAGATGCGCAGCGCCCGCCGCGCGTAGAAGGTACGGAAGTAGCCTCCGCGCGCACGCGTCTGCACGAGGATGCGCGTAATCAGGAAGCCGGAGAGGACGAAGAAGAGATCCACTCCCGCCCAGCCCACCTGGAAGAGCGAGCCCAGTGACGCGCTGCGCAGCCCTGTCAGCGAGTGATAGGAGATCACCATCAGCACCGCCACGCCGCGCAGCCCATCCAGCACGGGCAGGTACTCCGGCAGGTGCGGCGGCTCCGAGGGTCCGGTCTTCATCTCGGTGCGGACGATAGGCACAAACCGCGCGGGCGCCCCACCTGTCCCCAAGGGCATGGATGGCCGGGTCGACCGAGACCGCTCTGGCCCCGCCAGGAGCAGCGATGGCGCGCCACTTTCAGCCCTGACTCTGCAATAGTTCTCTCGATGCCCGCCGCGCCCCCGAGCGACGACATCCTGATGGAGCCCGTGATGCGCCAGCACGCGGCGGCGTTCCATGCGCTTGCGTCGGACCCGGCGGTCAGCGCGACCACCCACCTTCCGTCCCCCTTCCCGCCCGGCCATGCGGAGGCGTGGATTGACACCGCGATAGGTGCGCGAGCGAAGGGCGAAGCCTTCCACTTCGCCATGCTTCATCCCCAGGACGGCTTCATCGGCTGCTGCTCGCTGGTGGCCCTGTCCCCGAGAGCGCGGACCGCCCAGCTCTCCTATTGGGTCGGCCGGCCCTACTGGGGACGTGGCCACGCGACGCGCGCCGCGCGGTGGATGCTCGACTTCGCCTTCGAAACGCTGAAGCTCGACCGGGTCCGCACGTGCGCCCTGGAGAGCAACACCGCGTCCCTTCGCGTGCTGGAGAAGCTCGGCTTCCAGCAGGTCCTGCGCGCGCCGAACCGGAACCCGAAGTTCTCGCTCGACGATGTCCTCGTGTTCTTCGAGCGCGCGCCCGAAAGCGACAGGAGGTCAGATGCTCCGAATCCGTGAAGCGCAACTGCACGCGCTGGTGGCGGCCAGCGACGACAGCCGCGTCGCGGCGATAGTCGACCGGCTCTACGTGGAGCATCCCGGCCACGTCGTGGGACAGGCGCGCGAACAGGTGCGGCGCCGGGTCGCATTGGCGCTGCGCCGGGCCCGGGGCTTCGGGCTGCGCGACGACCGGGACCTGCACGCCTTCGGCCTCCTCTGCATCATCATCTCGGAGGTGTTCGACGCACATCCGCCCTTCCAACGGCTGCTGGCGGACCCCGCCGTTCCTTCCGAAGAGAAGATGACGCGCCTGTTCCAGGGCGCCACGGACGCGGACTGGCGGGCCGCCGCGGCCCTCCTTGCCCCTCCCCCGTCGCGCGAAACCCGGTGACGCAGCCCGATGGACTACCAGACCTCAGTCATCCAGGACGCGAAGTCCCTCCAGGACCTGCACGCACGCACGGCGCCCGGAAACGCAACGACTCAGATTCACCCGTGCGAACAGCCCCCGGCAGACCTCGTCTTCGCGGTGGAGCGCCTCTGGTTCCTGAATCACATCCCCGTGGAACACTATGTCTTCCCGCGGCCGGATGACCCCGTCTATTGCCTTCCTGGAAACGCCTCCCCGCCCAACAACCTGCTGCCCCCCCAGGCCTTTCCCGCGAATGGAGACCCGCACTGGCGCCCTGAGGACACGTCCATTCTTGGCAAGATGCAGCGGCTCGTCGAGACGAGCTGGCCGGTCGCGTATGTGCGGTCGGGCGCATCCACGCAACCCGCTCCGCCCATGGTGCGCGTCGTCCTGAAGGCCACCCCCGGCACGTCATCGGGGAAGCTGTCGCGGCCGGGGAGCCGCTGGGTGCGCGCGGCGGAGAAGCCCGGCACAGGGCAAGGCCTCTACACGCATCACGCCCAGGTTGAATTCGACGAATCCGGAATCGGCCAGGTGGACCTCCCGCTTCACGGCCTCCCCAGCACGGTGACCCTGCGCTCCGGGCTCGAGCTCACATGGGAGGTGGCGGAGAGTGGCCGCGAGTACACCCCCCTGACGAAGAAGACCAAGCACACGCTCTTCATCGTGGATGCCACGCCCAAGGCCGGTCGTTTCAACATCCAAGCCTACAAGGGCGGCGCGCTCCTGGACGCGTTGTACTTCGGCTGCACCTGGGCGGAAGGTGCGCAGGGCGCCGCGGAGGTCATCCAGGCCATCTGGAAGAACTTCGTGGGCACGCCGGATCCCCATCCCTCCGGACTGGGATACTGGCTCACGGTGGATCCTCTCCCCGAGGACGACTTCTTCCGCGCCGCGCGCCTTCGCCGGCTGGACCTGGGCACGGAGCATGCGGGCCGCAAGGTCAACGCGAGCTGCACCGCCTTCGCGCAGCTCTTCATCAACTGTCTGGCCGTGCATGGCATTGAGAGCGCGGAGGTCAAGGTCGCCCCCGCCGTCTCCACGGCCACGTCAATGAAGGCTCGCTTCGACTACAACGGCGTCGACTATGTGCCGACCAACAAGTTCCTCGTGCCCCCGCGTGCTCCCGCCCAGGGAAATCAGGCACTGGAGCGGACAGACTCTCCCCATCACTGGGTGGTCTGCGTGCGGGAGAGCCAGGGGTGGTTGCTCTACGAGACGTCCTTCGGCCTGGGCCCCTTCCCGCTCAAGCAGGCCCCCCACTTCACCGAGCCTGCTCCGAATACGCAGAACCACGCGCCGCACCCTCAGCGCTTCGAGCCGAAGGTGAACCACGAGTTCATCGCGCCAGCGGCCTACGAGCAACAAACCGTGTTGGGCTACATGTGCACGTACTTCGAGCCGGCCCGGGGCGACGACCTCACCCAGATTCCCTCCCGCAACGACGACACCCAGCCGCAGCGGCCCTATCTGATCTCCAAGGTCCTGTGGACGAACGCCACCGGTTGAGCGGAACGCCGCGGCCTTCAATCCCTTGCACGCATCCCCAGGAGGTCAATGTCAGAACCTGGCCTTGCGGACGTTGTGGCACCTCCCGCAGGCGCGTCAACGCGGCGGCCCTCTCTTGCCTGTCAGGAAGCGTGTCGCCAGCAAGTCGTGGCGCCACACCCACGCCCGGCCAGCGCGCGTTCCGCCACGACGGACCGTGGTCCTCCCCTGAAGCCGATGCCCGCACGCCCTTCATCACCGTGCGAGCCTGAAAGGACGTCCCCGATGCCCCCCGCCCCTCTCGATGCCTCGCAGCTTGTCGAGCTCGCCGCCCGCCACGGACTGAAGCTCCAACCCGACACGCTGTCGGTCAACGAGGCCGGACTCGACTATCGCGTCGTGATGGCGCGCGACCTCGAAGACACCCTGTGGGTCCTCCGCATCCCCCGGCGTGAGGACGTCTCCGCGAAGCTCGCGGACGAGAAGAAGATTCTCGACTTCGTCGGTCCCCGGCTCGGCGTGGCGGTGCCGCGGTGGCAGGTCGCCGACCGGGAGCTCATCGCCTACCCCGCGCTGCCGGGCAAGCCGGGGCTGACGCTGGACCCCGCGTCGGGCCAGCCGGTGTGGCACTTCGACCGCGAGTCCCGCGTCTATGCCCGCCACTTCGGCCAGCTCCTGCAGCGGCTGCACGCCATCGACATCGGCGCCGCCCGCCAGGCCGGCCTCGTCGTCGAGACGCCCGAGCAGGTCCGCGCCAACTGGGCCTCCGACATCGCCCGCGTCACCCAGGCCTTCGACGTGGCGCCGTCCCTCACCCAGCGCTGGGAGCGGTGGCTGGGCGAGGACTCCTACTGGCCCCGCTTCGTCGCGCTGACGCACGGGGAGCTGTACCCCGCCCACGTCCTGATGGACCCGGACGACACCCTCACCGGCGTCCTCGATTGGACGACCGCCAAGGTCGGCGACCCCGCGCGCGACTTCGTCTTCCAGAAGATGCTCGGCGTGGACGCCGTGTTCGAGGCCACCGTGGACGCCTACGTCAAGGTGGGCGGGCAGGTCTGGGACCGCCTGGGCGACCACTGCGTGGAGCTGCTCGCCGCGTCGCCCGTGGCCTACGCCCTCTACGCGCTGCTCACGGGCCAGCCAGAGCACCGGGCGGCCGCCCAGGCGCAGCTCACCCCAGGCGCACCCATGTAGGCACAGCAGGCCGGGCGGCGGGACAGGCCCCCGCCGCTCAGGTTTCACTGTCCAATCACGGCCTGGGGCGCTAGGTAGGGACGGCTCGATGGAGCTTCGATGACCGCTGCCCTCCTGTCCCTGTCCCTCGCCTTCACGCTCGTCACCGGCCAGTTCGCGCCCCAGCAGGCGGGAAGCGACCCGCTCGCGCCGGAGCTGGAGGCCCGTGCCCAGACGCTGGGCAAGCAGCTCCGGTGCGCCGTGTGCCAGGGCTTGTCCGTGGCGGACAGCCCGTCCTCCATGGCGCGCGCCCAGCTCGACATGATTCGCGAGCTCGTCTCCGAGGGGAAGAGCGACGCCGAAATCGTCGAGTACTTCGTCGCCCGCTACGGCGAGTGGGTGCTGCTCTCCCCCCGCGCGGAGGGCTTCAACTGGTTCGTGTGGCTGGGCCCGGTGGCGCTCGTCGCCGTGGGCGCCTTCGTCATCTGGCGGCAGCTCCAGCGCGGCGCGGGTGCCCCGGAGCAGACCGCGCCCGCGACCCCGACTTCGGAAGAAACGGCGGCCCCGGCCGCGCCCGCTGGAGCGCCTCCAGTGGATGAAGAAGACCCGTACCTCCAGGCCGTGCGCCGGGAGCTCGAGCGCTAGGAGCGCCAGGCCATGCAGCCGCAGACGACGAATTGGTTGCCCGGAATCATCGTGCTCGCCATCACCTTCGTGTTGGCGGCGGGCTGGCTCCTCTTGCAGCGCCGCAAGGGCGCCCTGGCGTCGGCCGAGCCCCGCGACGGCGTGCTCGATGACCTGACCCAGCGCGCGCAGTCCCTCATCGACCAGCTCCGCGCGCTGGAAGCGGAGAAGCACAACCAGGGCGCCGAGCAGTACGCCGCCGAGAAGTCCCGCCTGGAGCGCGAGGCCGCCGCGGCGCTGCGCGCGAAGGACGAGCACCTCAAGCGCAAGGCCTCCGGCGAGGGCGTCCGCCCCCGTCC
>NZ_JAAIYB010000371.1 GCF_010894475.1 Myxococcus vastator | reverse complement strand
CCCCCAGGGCGCAGCCCTCCGCCCGTGAAGTGGATGCGTTCTGCATGCAGTATGCGCCCCGGGCGCCGGGCCACTCCGCCGTACGGGATTTGTACCGGCTGCTGTGCGACGTGCCCGAGGGCGGCCTGGAGGACCGGCTCCAGTGGGTGGAGCGCTGGATGCAGTGGCTGCGCGAGCGCATCCCCGCCCACGCGCTGGTGGACGCCTCCGAACCGGAGGTCTCCGCCGCCGACAGCCGGCTGGCCCTGATGGTGCGCGTGCTCGAAGGCGAGCCCGCCATGCGCGCCACCCTCACCCGGCTGGTGTCCGCCGTGTTCGAGGGCAGCCGGGGCCTCAAGCTCTTCGCCCAGGTGGGCCTGCCCGCCGGACAGGGCTTCTTCGCGGAGGCGTCGGACCGGCTCGCCCGTTCACTGCTGCCCGCCCCGCCGGAGCCCGGCAAGCTGTCGGAGCTGCTCTTGCGCCTGTGCCCGGACCCGGACGACGCGGACTGGCTGGCGCGGCTGGCCCCCGCGCGGCTCGCGCAGCTCGCGGCGCTGGTCGGCGAGCCCGCGTCGCCAGAGCCCATGCCCGCCGCCCGCGTGCGCGCGGACCTGATGGACGCGCTGCTGCTGCTGGCGGTGCAGGTGGCGGCCCTGGGCATGGCCGAGGACGTGCGTGACCGCAGCCCGGAGACGTCCTTCCGCGCCTCGCCCTTCCTGCGGATGCGGCTGGTCTGCGACGCGGTGCTGGCGCGCGACGCGGCGGCGGACACGCTGCGGGACTTGTCCCAATGCGTGGCGGACTGCCGCCAGGTGGTGGGCAGCGTGTCACGCCACCTGGAGGACGCGGGCGTCAGCGTGGACCTGGTGTACCGGCTGGAGCGCATCCGCCGGGTCCTGGAGCGCATGGAGGCCATTGCCCGCGTGCTGGGGGCCGCTCGGGGCGAGCCGCGCTGGCGCGAGGCCATGACGCTGGTGTCGGACCTGCTGCGGCGCGCGCACGCGGACCGCTCCGTGGCGGAGCTGGTGAAGCGCAACGTGCGGATGCTGGCGCGCAAGGTCATTGAACGCGCGGGGCACTCCGGCGAGCACTACATCACCAGCACCCGCGAGGGCTTCCACGCCATGGTGCACTCCGCGGCGGGCGGCGGGCTGGTGACGGCGATGGCGGTGGCCCAGAAGACGTTCCTGTCGGGCCTGATACTGGCGCCCTTCTTCACCTTCCTGGCCGTGGGCCTCAACTACGCCCTGGCCTTCCTCCTCATCCAGGCGCTGGGCTTCACCCTGGCCACCAAGCAGCCGTCCGTGACGGCGGCCACGCTCGCGGGCGCGGTGGGCGAAGGCGCCCGGGGTGAGCGGCTGGCGAGCCTGGTGGAGCTCATCCCGCGCATCACCCGCTCCCAGTTGGCGGCCTTCGTGGGCAACCTGGGCGTGGTGGCCCCCGCGGCCGTCGTGTTCGCGCTGGGGTACCAGCTCAGCACCGGCCAGGCCTTCATGAGCCCGGCCAAGGCCCAGGCCACGGTGGCCTCCCTGCACCCATGGAAGAGCGGCACGTTGATATTCGCCGCCATGACGGGCGTCATGCTGTGGATGAGCAGCGTGGCGGGCGGGTGGCTGGAGAACTTCGTGGTGTACCGGCGGCTGCCCGAGGCGCTGGCCCACCACCGCGTGCTGCGGCGGCTCCTGGGAGAGGCGCGCGCCCGGCGGCTGGCGGAGGGCTTCCAGCACGCGGCCTCCGGCCTGGGGGCCAACGTGACGCTGGGCTTCCTGCTGGCCCTGGGGCCGGTGGTGGGCGGCTTCTTCGGGCTGGGGCTGGACGTGCGCCACGTCACCTTCGTGCTCGGCTCGCTCTCCCTGGCGGGCACGGCGCTGGGGCCTGGCGCGGTGCTCCAGCCGGAGTTCCTGGCCGCGCTGGCGGGCATGGCCCTCACCGGCCTCATCAACTTCGGGGTGTCCTTCTCGCTCGCGCTGGGGGTGGCCGTCCGCGCCCGTGACGTCCCGACCCGCGAGGCCCTGCCCTTCCTGCGCGCCGTGCTCGCGCACCTCGTGAAGGACCCGCGCTCGTTCCTTTTGCCCCCCAAGGAACCGGAAAACGACGTGCTGCGGGTCTCCGCGCCGCCCGCCCCCTGAACACGGGCCTGGGGCGCCCCCGGCATGACGCGGGCGTCCGTGGCAGGGCAGCGGCCTGGCGGCCGGGCTTTGCCTTTCAGGCCCGGGCGTTTGCCGGTAGGGTCGCCGCCGCATGAGCGGCGATAGAAATCCGAACTCCCACTCCCGTTTCGCCCAAGCCTTCGCCGGACTGCTGGTCCGCAGGCCCGGGGCCGTCCTCCTGGTGATGCTGGCCCTGCTGGCCGTGTCGCTGTGGGGGACGTCGAAGCTGCACATCAACTCCAACCAGCTCGACCTCATCTCCCAGGATTTGGACGAGGTGAAGGACGTCAAGCAGGTCATCGACATGGTGGGCGGCAGCGGCTTCCTCATGGTCGCCCTGCGCTCGTCGGATGAGGCCGCGCTCAAGCGCACCGCCGACGACCTCGCGAAGCTCATGCAGGAGGACACGGAGTACGTCCGCAACGTCTCCTACAAGCTGCCCGTCGAGTTCATCCAGCAGAACATGGTCCTCTTCGTGAAGACGGAGGACCTGGTGGAGGGCAAGCGCCGCATCATGGCGTTCCTGCGCGACAAGCTGAAGCGCAGCAACCCGTTCTTCATCGACCTGGGCGGCTCCGAGCCCGTCAAGCTCGACATGCAGGACCTGGTCGACAAGTACTCTTCCATTGGCAAGAAGAGCATCCGCGACGACTACAACATCTCCGACGACAAGAAGATGCTCCTGCTGCTCGTCAAGCCGATGTGGGACAACACCGAAATCGGCAAGACGAAGGACTACCTGGAGCGGCTCAAGGGCCAGCTCGACGCGTACTCCGCGCAGCCGGGCAAGGTGAAGCTGGAGGAGGACTACCAGCGGATGGGCGACGGGCAGCGCATCGCCTACGGCTTCACCGGCTCGTACAAGACGACGGTGGATGACTCCTACGCGATTGAAGAGTCGCTGGAGCCGGTGACGCTCATCGCCCTGGGCGCCATCTTCGTCATCACCATCCTCTTCTTCCGCAAGCTGGCGCCCACGTTCCTCGTCGTGACGGGGACGGTGGTGGGCACGCTGTACACGCTGGGCTTCACCTACGCGACGGTGGGTGAGCTGAACATGATTACGTCCATCCTGGGCGGCATCCTGCTCGGCTTCGGCATCGACTACGGCATCCACTTCGTCTTCCGCACGCGGCTGGAGCTGGGCGCGGGCAAGCCGTACGACGTGGCCATCCGGGACGCGGTGATGAACGCGGGCCGTCCGGCCGCGGTGGCCGCGGTGGTGACGGCGGGCTCCTTCTTCGTGCTGATGGTCAGCGAGTTCCGCGGCTTCAGCCAGTTCGGCTTCCTGGCCGGCGCGGGCACGCTCATCCTGGGCCTGACGCTGTTCTGCTGGAGCGCGGCGATTCTGGCGCTGGCCGGCCGCATCAACCCGGCGCTGCCCCAGAAGCTCATCGGCGTGATGAAGCCGCCGCCCACCAACTCCGCCACCACCGGCAAGGAGCTGCGCATCCCCAAGCCGAAGTGGGTGCTGGGCATCAGCACCACCATCGTCGCGCTCATCTGCGCCGCCGCGGTGCCCTGGGCCGGTTCGGAGGAGCCGCCCAAGGGCGTGGAGCTGGGCTTCTTCGAGCGCCTCAAGTACGGCGTGAGCTTCAACTACAACACCCGCGCGCTCATCCCCGACGGCATGTCGTCCGTGCTGCTCCAGGACGAAATCAACGAGCGCTTCAACATCTCCAGCGACCCGATGGCCATCTACACCAAGGACCTGGACGAGGCCGAGGGTGTGTACCGGGAGCTGACGCAGAACCCGGAGAAGTACCCCTCCATCGACCAGGTGGTGAGCATCTTCACCTTCGTGCCCCCGGCGGAGACGGCCGCGGCCAACGCCAAGGTGCTGGAGGAGTGGAAGGCGGAGATGCAGCAGTTGGAGGATGAAGGCTTCTCCGTCGCCGCGCTGCCGCCGGAGATGCAGGCCAACGCGGACTTCTTCAAGAAGGTGCTGGACGCCAAGCCCTTCGACGTCCACGGCGTCCCGTCCAACTACACCGCCCAGTTCCGCAACCTGCCCTCCGCCAAGCCGGAGAACCACGGCTACCTCACGTTCATCTACGCGAGCGTGGACCTGCTGGACGGCCAGAAGATGTTGAAGTTCTCCGACGAGACGAAGGTCATCAAGGCCGCGTACACGCCGGGCAGGTATGACCAGGACGCGTGGGACCCCAAGGCCCCCACGGTGGAGAAGGAGTTCCGCGCCGCGGGCGCCACGCAGCTCTACGCGCGGCTGGCGCGCATCGTCCTCTGGGACGGCAAGGTCACGGTGGTGCTCACCGCGCTCTGGATTCTGGCCATGCACTTCCTGGACTTCCGCAACGCGAAGCTGGCGCTGGCGTCCGTGATTCCGCTGGGCGTGGGCGTGGCGATGATGCTGGGCATCATGGCGCTGACGGGGCTGCGCCTGAACTTCATGAACATCATCATCCTGCCCATCCTCCTGGGCTTCGGGGTGAGTCACGGCCTGTACCTGCTCCACCGCTTCCTGGAGGGCACCTCCCCCCTGGTGGCCCTGCGCAGCGTGGGCGCGGCGGTCGCGTCCTCCACGCTCACGGCGGTGGTGGCCTTCGCGGCGCTGCTGGCCGCGGCCCACAACGGCCTGCGCTCCATGGGTCTGGTAGCGTGCATTGGCCTCATCACCACGCTGGTGGTGTCCTTCACGGTGCTGGCCGCGGTGATGCAGCTCATGTACGACCGGCGTCAGCGCGAGTCGGGCGCGTCCTCGGGTGGGGGCGGCGCGGCTGGCGGTGGCAAGGACTCCGAGCCGAAGGCGGCCTGAGCCGCCCTGGCCCGGGCGTGCACCTGAAGGAGGCCCCCTTCCCGCGGGAGGGGGCCGGGAGAGGGACATCATGATGAAGCGACTGTTGCCCGTGCTCGGGCTGGGCCTGCTGTCCGGATGCTCCGCGGTGAAGAATCAGCGGCTGCGCGGTGACTACGACACGGTGGACAAGCACCAGGTGAAGCGCCTGGTGGTGGTGACGCAGCCGCTGCCCGACGGCAAGGTCTCGGTGGGTGAGCTGTGGAGCCTCATCGCCCGCCAGTGGGTGAATCAGAATCGCGACTTCCTGGTGAAGGAGAGCGCGGCGCTGCCCGACGTGCCCACGGACGCCACGTTCAAGAGCCTGTGCGTGGAGGGGCTGGAGGGCGTGCTCTGGCTGTCCCCCCAGATTCAGCTCCGGGGCAGCGGCGCGGAGGCCGCGGTGCACGCGAAGCTGGTGCGCTGCCGCGACGGCGAAGAGGTCTGGTTCGCCGAGGCCGCCGGGAGCTGGGACTCCCAGGACGAGGACTACGCGCAGCGCGTGGGCCAGTACGTTCAGGAGCTGGGTGAAGAAGTGGCGCCCTACGTGGTGCCGTCCAGCAAGCTGCTGACGGCCGCGCTGGACACCTTGCCCAATCCCGAACTGAGCGAAGCGGACAAGGACGAGAAAATCGAGCTGGGTGAGTAGGCTCCCCGCTCGTGGATGAGCAGACCGTCGCGATGAGACTGGCCCTGGCCGCCCTGCTCGGGGGCGTGCTGGGTCTGGAGCGTGAGGTGCGCGGCCAGGCGGCCGGACTGCGCACCCACATCCTCGTCTGCCTGGGCGCGTGCTGCTTCACGCTGGCCAGCGTCTTCATTGAAGTGGCGCTGGGCCCCGACACCCCCGAGGGTACCCGGGGCGACATCGGCCGCATCGCCAGCCAGGTGGTGGTGGGCATCGGCTTCCTGGGCGCGGGCGTCATCATGCGCCACAACGGCCAGGTGAAGGGCCTGACGACAGCGGCCAACCTCTGGCTCACCGCCTCCGTGGGCCTGGCCGCCGGCCTGGGCTTCTACTTCGCCGCCGTCACCACCATGGCCATTGCCCTGCTGTGCCTTGCGGGCCTGCGCCCCCTGGAGCGCGCCATCACCCGCTACCGCAAGCGGCGGAGCGCGACGCGCAACGCGGACGAAGACGCCGAGGCCTAGCGACGCCCCCTTCCCGGACGTCCGGCCCGCGCTGTTGCTTGCGCCGTTAACGCAACTTGGTTACAACAGCACTCCGGAAACCACTACTACCGTCCCGGCCTGACTCCGCGGCGGCCGGAGCCCACCATGCCCAAGGGAAACCGCACCATCATCCAGCTCGTGTCGTCGGCGGGCACTGGCTACGTCGAGCTCCAGCTGAGGAAGTACGACCCGCGCGTGCGCAAGCATGTGCTGTTCGTGGAGGGCAAGCCGTGACGGCCCCCGCGGCCCGGCTGCCCGTCACGGTGCTCTCCGGCTTCCTGGGGGCGGGGAAGACGACGCTGCTCAACCACGTCCTCCAGAACCGGGAGGGTCTGCGGGTGGCGGTCATCGTCAACGACATGAGCGAGGTGAACATCGACGGCCGGCTGGTGAAGACGGGCGGCGCGCTGAGCCGAGTGGACGAGAAGCTGGTGGAGCTGTCCAACGGCTGCATCTGCTGCACGCTGCGCGAGGACCTGCTGCTGGAGGTCTCCCGGCTCGCGCGGGAGGGCCGCTTCGACTACCTGCTCATCGAGTCCACCGGCATCTCCGAACCGCTGCCCGTCGCGGAGACGTTCACCTTCACGGACGAGCAGGGCCAGGGGCTGTCGGACGTGGCGCGGCTGGACACGCTCGTCACGGTGGTGGACGCCCTCAACTTCCTCCGGGACTGGAACGCCGCGGATGACCTGGCCGCCCGCGGACTGGCCGCGGCGGACGAGGACGAGCGCACCGTGGTGGACCTGCTGGTGGAGCAGGTGGAGTTCGCGGACGTGCTCGTCCTCAACAAGACGGACCTCGTCCCGGCGGAGGAGCTGGCCCGGCTGAAGGACATCCTGCGCAAGCTCAACCCGGAAGCGCACCTCGTCACCTCCGAGCGGGGCCGCGTTCCGCCCTCCGCCGTGCTCAACACCGGCCGCTTCGACTTCGAGCGCGCGCGGCGCGCCCCGGGCTGGCTCAAGGAGCTGCGGGGGGAGCACACGCCGGAGACGGAGACCTACGGCATCCGCAGCTTCGTCTTCCGAAGCCGCGTGCCCTTCCACCCCGCGCGGCTGTGGGACTTCATCCACGAGAGCTGGAAGGGCGTGCTGCGCTCCAAGGGCTTCTTCTGGCTCGCCACGCGGATGGACATCGCCGGCGTCTGGGCCCAGGCGGGCGGCGCCTGCAGCTTCGAGCCCGGCGGCGTGTGGTGGGACGCGATGCCCCGCGCCGAGTGGCCGGAGGAGGCCCAGGCGCGCGCCGACATCGAGCGCGAGTGCGTGGGCCCCCATGGCGACCGGCGGCAGGAAATCGTCTTCATCACCCAGGACGCGGACCACGAGGAGATGGCCCGGCTGCTCGAGGCCTGTCTGCTCACGCCGGCGGAGCTGGCGCGCGGGCCCCAGCACTGGGCGCGGATGGAGGATCCGTTCCCCGAATGGCAGGTGCAGCGGACGGACGAGGACGAGGAGCACGCCTGATGCAGCCCGCCCTCCGCCCCCGCGCGTCTCCCGCGCAGGCCTTCGTGTGGACGCCCGAGGAGCTCGCGGACATCTACCGCGAGGACCTCAACCTCTGCGTGTGGCGCCGGGGCCTGGACACGCCCCTGGCGCACTGGCTCAGCGACGTGGCGGTCACGCGCGAGCTGGACGTCATCGCCCGCGTGCGGGGCGACGCGCCGGACTTGCGGCGCCGGCTGGACGGACTCCCGCAGGGCCCCCAGTTCGAGGCCTGGCTCGCGGACGTGCACTTCCTGCTGCGCCTCTACGTGGACCTGTTCGGCGCGGCGGAGCTGGGCGTGCGCCTCCACATCCTGGCCAGCGCCATGTGTCCAGCCTTCCACGTGGACCGCGTGGGCGTCCGGCTGCTCTGCACCTACGCGGGGCCCGCCACCGAGTGGCTGGAGAATGCGCACGTCGCGCGCGGAGAGCCCGTCCACGCGCTGGAGCGCTTCGACGTGGCGCTCCTCAAGGGCGAGTCCTGGCCCGGCAACCAGGGCAACGGCGCCGCGCACCGCTCCCCCGCCATCGCTGGCAGCGGCCAGCGGCGGCTCTTTCTTTCCATTGAAGCCCTCTAGAGGAACCCTCCATGTCGAAGGTCTGCCAGGTCACCGGAAAGCGGCCGCTCGTCGGCAACACCGTCTCCCACGCCAACAACCGGCACAAGCGGCGCTCGCTGCCGAATCTCCAGTGGCACCGCTTCTGGGTGCCCAGCATGAACCGCTTCGTGAAGCTGCGGGTGAGCGCGCACGGCATCCGCATCATCAACCAGCGCGGCATCGACCGCGTGGTGCGGGAGCTGCTCGCGGAGGGAGTGAAGCTCTGATGCGCCGCCGCGATGGACGCCCCACCTGTCCGCCCCGCCTCCGGGCCGCCGCGCGGCACCGGCCTCCGGGCCGTGAGTTCGCGCCCCCGCTGCTCGTCGACGTCGCGGCGGACGACGCGGACG
>NZ_JAAIYB010000370.1 GCF_010894475.1 Myxococcus vastator | reverse complement strand
GGGGGAGTGCCGGGCGTCATGGCTGTTTCGCGGCGAGCGCCCAGAGCGCGTCGTAGCGGGTCCGGGCGTGCTCGAGCAGCGCGCCCAGGCGGGAGCCGTGCAGGCCCTGCAGCATGGACTCGGCCCGCGCCCGGTCGTTGTGCAGGAGAATCATGAACAGCTCGACCTTGTCGCCCGACAGGGAGCGGCGCAGCTCGAGCTCCATGTCAGGGTCCAGGTTGTCGGCGCGCAGCAGCTCCTCGATGTCGTTGAGCAGCGCGGGGCGCTCCGGGTTGTCCTTCCACTCGAGCGCGGAGCCCAGGAACTCCACCTGGTAGAGCCGCCGGAACTGCGCGTCCTCGGAGAAGGTCCGCTCCCCCGTGGCCAGCAGGTCCTGCTTCGCGGCGTTGATGACTTCGCGGTCCTTGAAGAGGGATTGGAGCGACGCCTGTTCGTCCCCCTTGCGCAACACCTTGCGCTGCAGATGACGGAACTGCGCCAGGTCTGGGTTCGCGGCCATGACGCGCTGGCGCACCGCATCCAGCGGAGAGCCGGGCCGCGCGAGCGCGGGTGGCACCGGGCCCGAGGCCGGCGCGAGCGGCGTGTTGACCAGGAGGGTGGCCCCCTGGGCCGGCACCGGGCGCGGCGTGGGCACGGCGACGGCCGCCGGGATGGGCAGGGGCTCGGGCACCGCCGCCACGAGCGGCGCGGGCGGAGGCGCGTCAGGCGGCGCTGGGAGCAGCAGCCAGAAGACACACGCCGCCGCCAGCGCCAGGGCACCGATGAGGGGCAGGACTGTCCTTGGCATGAGAGGGGAACGGGCCATCCGCGGTGGACCTCGCGTCTGTGATTCGGAGAGGACGGAGCCCCCGCGACTGCCGGGGGCCCGGTCCGGAGCTGCCTGGGATTGAGGAGCGACTCACCCCTTACGGGATGAGCTCATCCGGGACGTTGACGCGGAGAATGAGGCGGTTGAGCTCCTCCACGTACTCGCTCTGGAACCGCCCGGAGCCGTTGAGGTAGCCCTCCGCCACGAGGATGTTGGAGGTCAGGTCGTGGGTGACGGGGCGCAGGTTGTAGACCTTGCCGAACCAGGCCTGCTGCTGGATGCCGGTGATTTCGTCCGTCGTGCCGTCCTGGCGGACCAGGTGCTCTCCGGCGACGAAGTCCTTGGCCTTCTTCATTGAGCCCTCGGCGGTGACGAGCGGGTGCTCGAGCGTCACGGAGAGGCTGCCGCCCGAGCGCGTGCGGAAGGTGAGGATGTCCTGCTGCACGGCGTCACGGTCCAGGGTGTAGCGCTCCACCGTGTTCGGCATCACTTGCAGGTTGCCGAACGAGGACTCCGGGGAGAGCGTGACGAGCTCGGCGGTGCCGGCCTCCTGCGCCTTCTGGATGGGAACGTAGCCGTCCTGGAAGAGCACCTTCTGGTCCGGGGTGTAGCAGCCCGGCTCGCAGACGCCGTCCATGACGATATGCACGGGCTTCGAGAGGTGGTTCAGCGCGTCAATCTGGTTGCCGGTGAGGGCGGCGGTGGCGGTGCCGGCCGCGCCAGGGCCACGCCAGGGCTCATAGCCCGTGTTCGGGTCCACATACACCGGATACACATGGGTGTTGAACTGGTTGAGGGCGTCCTGCGCGTCCTGGTTGTAGACGGTGGCCCAGAAGCGCTGATCCTTCCCGGTCGAGATGTTGTACGGGTCCGCGTCCGCCCACCGCTTCGCCCAGGACTGACGGCCGCGCGCCTGGTCCGAGGTGAGCTGGTCGAACGCGCAACGATAGTGACTGGGCACCCACGCCGCCGTGGCCTGCGTGGCGATTCCGAATGCAACTGCGAGCGTCGGCAGAAATGTCTTCTTCATGCATCCTCCTGATTGGAAAGACTCACGTCCCCTGTCGTTGAGAACGTGATGACGACAGGGACTGGCGCCCGCATCCTTGGCGTGGGCAAACGGCGCCCACCGCTCCCACGTCAGGTGCGGTTTTTCCGCGCTGGGAATCCCGCGAGCGAGGGAGAACGACAGACTCCTCGCGAACCGCCGACGGGCGATGCCTGGAAACGTGCGTGTGAATGCCTGGGATTCGCCAGGAGCAGCGGGCGTCTAGGTGGCACCGAGCGGTCGGGAGCCCCACGGCCTCGCGGCCCCGCCAGGCGCCCTGACGGGCGCGCCCCTGTCGGTACGACGCAGATGACAGCGAATCGCCTGGAGTCTCACGGCGGTGTCTCCCCCCTCATGGGCGGCCGAGCCGCCTCAACCACCTGAACTGCGGGAACGACAAGCATCATACCGACAGTGAACTCTTAGGCAATGGCCTTTACTCTTTTTCTGCCATGTCGAGATGATATGGATTTGTGGCTTCCAGGGGCCTTGAAAATATACAACCCGGCACGAGGTCTCTAGAGGAAACCCCTTACGCCGACCCTGGGTGTATTTGCTTGTCGTTGCCTTCCCGCCGCGGGCGAGCGCTGCCCGGGCGGCGGGACGAATTGCCAGGAATCACTTCCGCGCCGTCACGTCACGGAGAAGTACGACGCCTGCGGGTGATGGAAGACGATGGCGGACACCGAGGCCTCCGGCTCCATCATGGAGCCGTCGGTGAGCTGCACGCCGATGTCCTCCGGCCGCAGCGCCGCGAACAGCTTCGACTGGTCCTCCAGCCGGGGACAGGCCGGGTAGCCGAAGGAGTAGCGCTTGCCCACGTACTCCGCGCGGAAGCGCTCCAGCATCGTCATGTCCTGCCGGTCCGGCGTGCCCCACATGCTGCGAAGCTGCGTGTGCAGCAGCTCCGCGTAGCCCTCCGCCGTCTCCAGCGCCAGGGCCTGCACCGCGTGCATCTTCAGGAACTCGCCCTTCGCCTTCAGCTCCTCGGACAGCTCGCGGATGCCGGAGCCCGCGGTGACGACGAACATGGCCACGTTGTCCGTCGGCGCGCCGCGCTCCAGCGGGCGCAGGTAGTCCGCCAGGCACAGGCCGCCCTCGCGGTCCTGGCGTGGGAAGTCGAAGGACGCAAGCTCCTTGCCGGACGCGCCGTCGAAGAGCACGGCCCGGTTGCCGTCGCTGCCCGCCTTGTAGAACTGGAACACGGCGCGCGCCTGCATGAGGCCGCCGCGCAGGAAGCCCTTCAGCTCCTCCACGGCCTCCTTGAGGGCCAGCGCCTTGCGGCCCTCCTCCGTCTTCGCCAGCTCCGCCTCGGCCGGCGTGCCCAGCACGCGCGACGAGGAGCGCAACCCCAGGTGCCGTCCGTACAGCATCACCGGGTTGATGAACTTCCAGATGTGGTCCAGCGGCGTGTTGGACAGCACGTGCCGCTCCCAGTCCGGCGCGGTCGGCACGGCGTCCAGCACCCTCACCTCGGCGCTGCGCCCGCGCGTCACCACCGCCGCCGGGGCCGGCCGCTCCTTCACCTCGCGCGCCAGCTTGTCGCGCCGCACGGCCAGCTCACCGCGCAGCTTCTCGTGCGAGGACGGGTCCACAATCTGCTTGGCCAGCTCCAGCCCGTTCATCGCGTCCTGCGCGTAGGCCACGGTGCCAGCGCCGTAGGCCGGGGCGATGTTGCGGTCCACGAAGTTGCGGCTGAGCGCGGCGCCGCCCACCAGAATCGGCACGTCCACGCCCGCGCGCTTCAGGTCCTCCGCGGTGGCCACCATCTGGTGCGCGCTCTTCACCAGCAGGCCCGACAGGCCCAGGATGTCCGGCTGGTGCTCGCGCACGGCCAGCACCAGTTGTTCGGGGGGGACCTTGATGCCCAGATTCACCACGTGGAAGCCGTTGTTGGCCAGGATGATTTCCACCAGGTTCTTCCCGATGTCGTGCACGTCGCCCTTCACCGTGGCGAGCACCACCTTGCCGCGCATGGCCGCCTGGGCCTGGCTCATGTGCGGCTCCAGGAAGCCCACCGCGGCCTTCATGGACTCGGCGCTCTGGAGCACCTCGGCGACAATCAGCTCGTTGGCGCCGAAGAGGCGGCCCACCTCATCCATGCCCTTCATCAGCGGACCGTTGATGATTTCCAGCGGCGGGTACTTCTGCATGGCCGCCTCCAGGTCCGCGAAGAGGCCGTCACGCGTGCCCTCGATGATGTAGCGCTGGAGCCGCTCCTCCAGCGGCAGCGTGCTCACCTGGACGCGCGCGGCCTTCCGCTCACGGAACGCCGCGGCGAACGGCGTCACCGGGTCCGCGCCGCGGTTGTAGAGCAGGTCCTCCGACAGCTTGCGCTCTTCCTCGGGGAGCGACGGGTAGCGCTCCAGCTTCTCCGAGTTGACCAGCGCCATGTCCAGGCCCGCCTGGACGTTGTGGTACAGGAAGACGGAGTTGAGCACCTCGCGGCCCGCGGTGGGCAGGCCGAAGGACACGTTGGAGATGCCCAGCACCGTCTTGCAGCGCGGGAAGCGCTGCTTGATGAGGCGCACGCCTTCAATCGTCTCCACGCCGCTGCCGGTGTACTGCGCGTCACCGGAGGCGCAGGGGAACACGAGCGGGTCGAAGTAGAGGTCCTCCGGCTTCATGCCGTACTTCTGCGTCAGCAGCTCATACGAGCGCTCCGCCACCTCCAGCTTGCGCTGGCGCGTGACGGCCATGCCCACCTCGTCGATGCAGCCCACCACCAGGGCCGCGCCGAAGCGGCGCGCCAGCGGCACCACCTTCTCGAAGCGCTCCTCGCCGTCCTCCAGGTTGACCGAGTTGATGATGGCCTTGCCCTGGCAGTAGGTGAGCGCCATCTCAATGACGCGCTCGTCGGTGGAGTCAATCATCAAGGGCACGCGCACCTTCTTGATGACCACCTCCAGGAAGCTGCGCATGTCCTCCATCTCGTCCCGGTCCGGGTTGGCCAGGCAGATGTCGATGACCTGCGCGCCCCGCTTCACCTGCGCGCGCGCAATCTCCGACGCGTCGTCGAACTGGCCGGCGACGATGAGCTCCTTGAACTTCTTGCTGCCGATGACGTTGGTGCGCTCGCCCACGATGAGGGGCCGCAGCTCGTCCGTCACCTCCAGGTAGTCCACGCCCGACAGCGAGGCCCGGGGACGCGGCGAGCCCGCGCGTGGCTTCAACCCCTGCACCGCCTTGGCCATCGTCTCGATGTGCCCCGCGTGCGTGCCACAGCAGCCGCCCACCACGTTGAGCCAGCCCTGCTCACAGAAGCGCCGCACGGAGCGCGCCAGCATCTCCGGCGTCTCCAGGTAGTTGCCATTCTCATCCGGCAGGCCCGCGTTGGGGACACACGACACGGGGAACGCGCTCATCGACGCCAGCGAGCGCAGGTGGTCCGTCATGAAGTCCGGGCCCGTGGCGCAGTTGAGGCCCAGGTACAGCAACTCCGTGTGCTCCAGCGACGCGGCCAGGCTCTCCACGCTCTGCCCGGCCAGCATGGTGCCCATGGGCTCAATCGTGCCGGACACCGCCACCGGCAGCGCGTAGCCCAGCTTCTGGAACGCGCGCTCGGCGCCCAGCAGCGCCGCCTTCACGTTGCGGGTGTCCTGCGCCGTCTCAATCAGCAGGTAGTCCGAGCCGCCCAGCGCGAGCCCCTCGGCCTGCACCGCGAAGTTGTCCACCAGCTCCTCGAAGGTGATGCCGCCGGTGACGCTGATGGCCTTGGTGGTGGGGCCCATGGAGCCCGCAACCCAGCGCATGCGGCCGTCCTTCGCCTCGGCCGCGGCGGCGGCGTTGCGCGCCAGCCGGGCGGAGACCTCGTTGATTTCGAGCGCCTTGTGCCCCAGGCCGAACTCCGCCAGCACCAGCGGCGTGCCGCCGAAGCTGTCCGTCTCCGTCACGTCCGCGCCGGCCGCGAGGTAGCGCGCGTGGATGCTCTCCACCAGCGCGGGCCGCGTGAGGACGAGGTGCTCGTTGCAGCCCTCGTACTCCGGGCCGCCGAAGTCCGCCGCCTTGAGGTCCTCGTTCTGCAGCAGCGTGCCCATGGCGCCGTCCAGCACCAGCACGCGCTCGCGCATCGCGGCGCGCAGGGCCTCCACGCGACGGCCATTCTCACCCGGAGGCAGCGGGAGGGCAGTGGGGACAGGGCTCGTCATGACGGTTTGACTCCAGTCAGCAGGAAGACACGAAAGGGGCTGGCCCCGTCCCGGGCGTGCGTCTCCCGGGTCAGGGACGTGAAGCCGGCCTCGCGCAGCGCGGCTTCGAGGGATTCAGGCGCGAAGCCCAGGTGCCGGTGGCCCAGCCGCTCCAGCACCCAGCGCTCCTCATGCGGCATCAACTCCAACAGCACCAGCCGGCCGCCCGGCTTGAGCAGGCGGGCGGACTCGGCCAGCACCGCCTGCGGCGCCTCCACGTGGTGGAGGCTCTGCGAAATCACGACCAGGTCCAGGCTGGCGGACGCGAGCGACAGCCGGTGCAGGTCCTCGCGGAGGAAGCGGATGTTCTCCAGCCCCTCGCGGCCCGCCCGCTGCCGCGCCTGGTCCAGCGCGTCCGCGTTCTGGTCAATGGCCCACACGCGCCGCGCCCAGCGGGCAATGGCCACGCTCAGCACGCCGGTGCCGCAGCCGAAGTCGGCCACCTCCAGCGGCGGCAGCAGCGACGCCAGCGCGCCCGCCCACAGGAACCACGACTGCCCCGGCTCCAGCAGCCGCTCGTTGAGGGCCTGCCGGTCCTCGCGCGCGCGCAGCAGGTCCTTCAGCCGCGCCGAGTCCCCCGCCGCGTCCTCCGCCTGCCGCGCCATCTGGATGAGCGGCCAGCGGCCGTCCGCCTGCTCCAGGGCCAGCGAGTAGTAGCTGTAGCCCGCGTGGCGCTCCTCACGCAGCAGGCCCAGGCCCTTCAGCTTGCCCAGGTGGTGGGACACGGAGGACTGCGCCACGCCCACCAGGGACACCAGCTCCGTCACGTTCAACGGGGCCTCTGCCACCAACCGGAGGATGCGCAGCCGCGTCGGGTCTCCGAGCACCCGGAATGACTGAGACAGCTCTTCCATATCGCCGCATCAACATACATCGATGCGGAGCCCATGGCCAGCATTCTCTAGACGCGACGCGTTGCCTGTCCCCCGACAGTGGCGTACAGGGCGAAGCATGGCGACTCCCACCCAGACCTCGACTCTTCACGAGCTGCTCGCCGGCAAGCGGTTCGGACTCGTCCTCTCCGCTGGATATTTCGGCTTCTACGGTCACGCGGGCTTCCTCAAGGGGCTGGCGGCCGCGGGGCTCAGTCCTCATGCGTACGCGGGCACGTCCGCGGGCGGCATGGTGGCGGCCTACGCGGCGGCGGGCACGCCAGTGCGTGACATCGAAGAGCTGGTGCTACGCCAGACGCGCGCCAACTTCTGGGACCCGGACCCCATTGGCGCGGTGCTCAACGCGGACGCGGCCGGGCACGGCCTGACGGGCCTGCTCAAGGGCGAGCGCTTCCGCAAGCTGCTGGACGCCACGCTGCCGGTGCGCACCTTCGAGGAGCTGCCGCACCCGCTGCTGCTGGTGGGCGCCAACCTCACGCTGGGCAGCCACGACGTGTTCTCCTCGGGCGAGCTGGCCCCGCGCGTCCACGCGACGTGCGCCTACCCCGGCCTGTTCCGCGCGGTGCCCCTGGAGGGCAGCCTGTACTGGGACGGCGGGCTGGTGGACAAGGCGCCCGCGCTGTCGCTGCACGAGAGCGCCGCGGGCGCGGAGCTGGACGCCATCCTCGTGCACTACCTGCCCAGCAAGACGCGCAAGGTGGTGGGCGGCCCCATGGCGTACGCGCAGGGCCTGGCCGCGGGCTCGGCGGCGCTGCGGCAGGACCACTTCCGCCTCCAGCTCACCGTGCTGGAGCAGAAGCAGGTGCCCGTCTACGTCGTCGTCTCCAACCTGCCGCCGGTGTCTCCCACCACCATGGAGCGTGGCTTCGACGCGCTGGACCAGGCGAAGCGGGCCGCGGAGCGCGCCCTGGCGCGGCCTCCGGTGCCCTTCGCGCAAGCGGAGTGGTGAGCCTCAGCGCGGCCACACCATGAGCAGCGCGGGCGCGGCGGCCACGAGCACGCCCGCGCCGAAGGCCAGCAGCACCTGGAGGAAGAAGAGGTCCTCCAGCGTCTCCACCAGCGTCAGCTCCACCCGCTCGATGCCCAGCGTCTCCAGGTTCCGAACCGCGGTGGCGGTGTCCGGCGCGGAGACGACGGCGCGCAGGGCCAGCACGCCCAGGACGCGGCGGGACTGCTCCATGAGGAAGCGCTCCACCTCCGCCATGCGCGACGGCGGCGCTTCGCTTCGGGACAGCTCGGCCTGGCGCAGGTGCTCACCCACGGATTCGTTCACGACGTGCGACAGCTCCTCACGCGACAGCGAGCCCGTGCCCTGGAGCCGCCGCGCCACCTGCACCGTGACGGGCTTGAGCACGGCGTACACACGGCCCACCACGCCCCGCTCCCGGGCTTCATCGGCCAGCCGCCCTGACACCGCCCGCAGCATGAACGCGTAGCCCCCCGCCACCGACAAGGCCAGCGGCGGCAACACCGCGCTCAGGATGACCCACCACGTGGGCGCGGGAGCAACCCCCAGCCACCGGGGAAGCGCGGAGGTGGCCGCGCCCACGGCCACTCCCACCAGACCGAAGAGCGCTCCACCCTTCAGCGCCCCCCAGAGCCCCACGCCAATCAACCGGAAGG